>JBJSXJ010000018.1:0-20251 GCA_046086325.1 Planctomycetota bacterium
GAAGTCCGTCGTACGGGTGGAGCAGAAGAGTTGGCTCGAGAGCTGAGTTCAGGAGATGCGATGACGACGGACTGGAAGTCCGTCGTACGAGTGGAGGAGAAGAGTTAGCTCGAGAGCTGAGTTCAGGAGATGCGATGACGACGGACTGGAAGTCCGTCGTACGGGTGGGAGCAGAAGAGTTAGCTTGAGCGCTGGGTTCAGGAGGCGCGATGACGACGGACTGGAAGTCCGTCGTACGGGTGGAGGAGTTGGCCTGAGTGTTGAGTTTAGGAGGGAGGGATTGCCGGTGAAAAAGGACGAACCGTGGTCCGAGCATGCCGATGCCGAAGCGGACGATGAGCCGGTGTGGCAGCCCCGTTTTTCGCTGGCGAGCGTCTTTCTGATGATGACCGTGGCGTCGGTCATTTTCGCCGCTGGGAATTATGGTTGGCGAGCGCTGGAGTCGGGCTTTAAGCCGATGCTGCTCCTGGCCTTAGCCACCTTGGCCGGCCCCATGCTGGTGATGATTCTGGTGAGCATCTTCAAATCGCTCTTCGACTGGGCCAACTCCCCGCGGTCCTCCACCGATCGCACCATCCGCAAAAAATAGCTTTTCGCTCGACACCAACTCCTCCGGCGCCGCGAAATCCCCCCGAGCGACATCTAAGCTTTATGCCTCCGTGCGCCCGCGATCCCGTGAGCGCCGCCCTCACGAAAATCTGAAAAATCGTCATTGGCACGCTGCTTGCATGTGTAGTGGAATAGCAACAGAGAGCCATCGCGAAACGAGCGATCACCGCCTGGCGAGTCGGGGCCGGAACAGAGAGAGGGGCCGGGACTTGAGAGGGGGTCGGAGCAGAGAGACAGGCAACGCTACGAAACCCGGGGAGCTGCAGCACAAGGCAACACCGAAACTCATTGGCAAGAATGAGTTACGATGGTGCGGCAAGCTCAAAACGGTGATCGCTCGGACGCGAATTGGCAAAGAACAGAGAGTTTCTGATTAAAATCGGGCGCTGCTTACGCCGAAGCGAAGCGGAGCCCAACTGGGCGAAGTGGAAGTTGGCCGGAACCAACCTTCACTTCGCCCGTTTTATTTTGCTGCAGGTGTTTTGATACAACTGCTGCAAAATGAAACAGTGGTGAGTGCCACAGAGGCTTACCAAACCACGGATTGAAAACGGCGTCAAAGTTTTGGCGAAAAACGTGACCAAAAAATTTCGCCAACTTTCTGGGAAAGTTCCCGCGAAAAGACGATTTTCGACTTTCAATTGAGTACATTAACGACCTCAATACGTTTTCCTTCGTAGGGCTTAAGAGGGTCGAGCGATGCGACGAGATGGGCGAGTGCAGCGACAAGTGCGGCGAGAAAGGGGTAACGTGGCGATGGCAACGAAGACGGCGAGTTCCCTGTTTTTTCGAATCACCTGTGGCGTGGCTCTGGTTTTACCGGCCGCATTGACGCTTCTCGGTGAAGCTCATCTTTCAGCCGCTCCGCCGAGTGCGACGACTTCCAAAGCGGATGGGAAGTCAACGGCGGCGAGCGACTTCAATATTGCTCAAGTGCGTACGATCAACGAACAGATTCGGCGCGTCTGGCAGGACAATCAGTTAGTGCCGTCGGTGGCGGCGGGCGAGAACGAATGGTGTCGTCGAGTGTACCTCGATGTGCTCGGCCGGATTCCGACGATGGAAGAGATGCGTGAGTTCCTGTCGTCGAAGGAGCCGGACAAGAAGCCGAAGTTGGTTGCCAAGATTTTGTACGACGAAAAGTACGTCGAGGAATATGCTCGGAACTGGACGACGATCTGGACCAACATTTTGATTGGTCGCAACGGTGGCAACGAGCAGCGAAGTTTGACGAGTCGACCGGGGATGCAGAAGTATCTGCGGGATTCGTTTGCGCGTAACAAGCCGTATGACAAGATGGTGTATGAGTTGATTACGGCGACTGGTTCGAGTGCTCCGGGGACGGAGAACTTCAACGGCGCGGTGAACTTTCTGGCGATGAAAGTGAATGAAGAGAAGGGGACATTAGCGACGGCCGAAATTGCCAAGGTGTTCCTGGGGCTGCAGGTGCAGTGCACGCAGTGTCACAATCATCCGTTCAATGACTGGAAGCAGCAGAAGTTTTGGGAGCTGAATGCATTTCTGCGACAGACTCGGGCTCTTCGTCGGTTTGCTCCTGGTTCGCGTGATGTGGAATCGTGTGAATTGGTTGATGAGGACTTTGGCGGGGAGGGTGGCAGTGCGGAGGAAGCAGACATCTATTACGAGCTGCGGAATGGTTTGACGAAGGTCGCGTTTCCGGTGTTTGTGGATGGGACGGAGATTCCTCGCAGCGGTTACGTGACGCAGGTCAACCGTCGCACGGAGCTGGGCAAGCTGGTCGTCAAGTCGGAGTATTTGCAGAAGGAAGTTGCCAATCGACTCTGGGCACATTTTTTGGGTTATGGCTTTACCAAGCCGGTCGACGATTTGGGTCCGCACAATCAGCCGACGCACCCCGAGTTGTTGGATTATCTGGGCGAACAGTTAGCCGAGAACAGTTTCAACCTGAAGGAGTTGATCCGCTGGATTACGCTTAGTGAACCTTATTCACTGTCGAGTCGCATCACGGCGAACAATCGGGCGGACGATCCGCTGCTGGGTGAGACGCCGAAGTTCACGCATTTTTACCTGCGGCAGATGCGGGCCGAGGAGCTGTATGAGTCGCTGCTGGTGGCCACCGAGGCCCATAAAACTCGCGGCGACTACGAAGAGCAGGAGAAGGCGAAGAATGACTGGATGCGTCAATTCGTGATTGCGTTTGGCAATGACGAGGGGACGGAGGCGACGACTTTTAATGGGACGATTCCGCAGGCCTTGATGATGTTCAATGGGGATTTAATCAAGAAGGCGGTGAGTACGGAGAAGGGTGGGTTTCTGCATCGAGTGTCGACGTCGAATACGAAACCGGCGGAAAAGATCAGCTATTTGTTTATGGCCGGGTTGGGTCGCGCACCGACG
The DNA here is from genome assembly GCA_046086325.1 of Planctomycetota bacterium. Classification (GTDB taxonomy): domain Bacteria; phylum Planctomycetota; class Planctomycetia; order Pirellulales; family Pirellulaceae; genus JBJSXJ01. The sequence goes on from JBJSXJ010000018.1 coordinate 2,989, forward strand.
AAGAACGAAGTCGATATTGCGAATAAACTGTTAGTCGCTCGGGGTGGTGATAGCACGGCTGCTTTGCAAGATATTTTCTGGGCCTTACTGAACAGCAACGAGTTCATTTTCAATCATTAGTTTTCACTTACTTGATCGCAGGGAGTACTGGCTATGTTTTCGCACGTTCCCGCTGGCATGAGCCGTCGGCACTTTATTTCGCACTTGGCTGGCTCCTCAGCTATGGTCCTCCCGGCGTTATCGTTGGGGCATAGCTTGCGAGCCAATGCTGCTGATCTCAAGAAGCGACGCAAGTCGGCGATCTTGTTGTGGATGAGTGGTGGTCCGTCTTCGATGGACATTTGGGATTTGAAGCCTGGTGCTTCAACGGGTGGCCCGTTCCGTCCGATCCGTACGTCGGGCGATGTGGAGATTTGCGAACACATGCCGGAGACGGCGAAGGTGATGCATCACCTGTCCGTCGTGCGCTCGATGAGCACTCGGGAAGCGGATCACAATCGTGGTCGGTACTACATGCACACCGGCTACGTGCCGAATCCGAACATTGAGCATCCGAGCTATGGTGCGGTGATTGCTCACGAGACGATTGATCAGCGTCCCGATCTGGAGATTCCTCCGTTCGTTTCGGTGGGCGGCGGTAGCGAAGGTCCCGGGTTCCTCGGCATGGCCTGGGCTCCATTTACGGTGAGTGCGAACGGGAACGTCCGCAACCTCGAAATGGGACTCGACAACAAGCGATTGATGCAGCGCATGGCCGCTTTGGATCTGATCGAAAAAGGCTTCATCAACGAAAATCGTGGTGCTTCGGCGGAAGATCATCAGAAGATCCTGAAGAAGACGCTCGACCTGATGACCAGCGAACAGATGGAAGCCTTTAAGGTTGCCAAGGAGCCGAAGGAAGTTCAGGAACGTTATGGCAACGACAACTTCGGTAAGGGTTGCTTGATGGCCAAGCGGCTGGTGAAGGTGGGTGTGCCTTTCGTGGAAGTCGATTTTGGTGGCTGGGACAATCACGCCAACATTCACACCGAACTCAAGGATCGCAAGCTGCCGATCCTGGACAAAGCGATCAGTGCTTTGGTGACCGACCTGGAAGATGAAGGGTTGCTCCAAGACACGGCGATCATTTGGATGGGCGAGTTCAGTCGGACGCCGCGCATCAACGGCACCGCTGGTCGCGATCACTGGGCTCGGTCGTGGAGCGTGGTGGTGGGTGGAGCAGGCATGAAGGGTGGCATCGGGGTCGGTAAGACGAACGAAGATGGCACCAATGTCGAGACCGAGCCTTACACCTCGCAAGACCTCATGGCAACTGTCTGCAAGGCTCTGGGCATCTCGCTGGAAACAACGTTTACCAGCAAGAGTGGTCGGCCGATGAAGATTGCCAATGCGGGCAAGGTGATCAAGGAATTGTTCGTTTAAGGCCCATTTCAGTCGCTGTGACTGAGTACAAATCGCGGTTGGAAGCGTTTTAAATCTTGAGTCATGTCTACGGCTTCCGACCCCGCGCCGGGTGGTTTTGATCCGGCGCGGTTGATTGCCGACCACCAGGCGGGAGTCTGGCGATACCTGAGAGCTCTGGGGTGCGATCCGGCGCTGGCCGATGATCTCACCCAAGAGACTTTTCTACAGGTACTTGGTAGCTCGTTTCATGACTACCATGAGTTGGCGACGGCAGCTTATTTGCGTCGCACCGCTCATCATTTGTTCGTCTCCTGGCACCGTCGTAATCACAAATCGCGGGCGCTGAGTGACGCGGAGTTGGCGGCGTGGGAGCGGGTGCAGGAAGAGTGGCAGCGGTGGGCTGGTGATGATCAGGGGGTGGAGCTCCTGGAGGCGCTACGACGCTGCTTGACGCGGTTAGGCGACCGAGCTCGACGGGCACTCGATCTGCGGTATCGCGATCAGGCATCGCGAGCGGAGATTGCGGCGGCCTTATCGATGACGGAGGATGGAGCGAAAAACTTGTTGCAGCGGTCGAAGAAACTGCTGCGTGACTGTTTACAAGAGTCTCTGCGATCATGAACTCAGACCAATCCGACTCACTGCTCGAAGCACTACTGGCCGAGGCTGTTGGCCAGCAGCAGCCGCCCGATTTGTCAGCGCAGATTCTGGCGCGCTGGACCGGGGAACGATCCGCCGCTCCAGCTCACTTTCAGGAAGCCGCGAGTGGTGAAGTTGTTCGTCAGCGAGTGACGAAGCGTGCGCGAGGTTCCCGCGCAGCGCTATTACCGTGGGGCTTGGCCGTCGCGATGGGCCTCGTCGGCTTGTTGCTGATCGCCTGGTCGGGAAAGCGAACCAGCGAGCTCCAGCGGTCCACGCAGCAGACCGCAGCTGCGGTTCCTGCGGCCACGAGTTCGGGAAATCGCAGCGCGGCGGTTCAACCTCGGCCCGCTCCCGCTACGAACGAACCGCGCAGCAACACGCCAGCCAATTCACGGGCTTCCTCGACAACGAATGCTCGTCCACCCCGACCAGCCACCGCGCCGCAAACTTCTGCCTCCCAGCAGACGGACAGCGCGAGCAACTCGAGTACATCAAGCAGTGCGAGTAACTCGAAAACCAAACCCAACTCGGATGCGCATCGTCAGCCGCCGGGGTCGATCGAGTCGAGTGAGAATCTGGCGCCGAGCGCCGCGAGTGCTGTGGTTCAGCCGCGGTCGACTGCTCCGCCCAAGCGTCGCGATGAAGAGGTAATCGCCATCATCAATGTGGGGTTGAAGGAGAACTGGAGCCGACAGGGGTTGGAGCCGTCCGGTCGGGCCACTGACGCGGAGTGGTGTCGGCGGGCGATGTTGCGATTACTCGGCCGAATTCCGACCACGGAAGAAGTGGCACGCTATGTGGCCGATCGGCGGTCGGACAAACGCGAACAGCTGGTGGATCAGTTGCTCGGTGGTGACGCTTATGAAGAAGAATTCGTCGGCTACTGGGCCGAGACTTGGACTCGCTTACTTGTCGGTCGTACGGGCGGGCCGAGTCCGGAGGCGACACGATTTCGCGAGGGGCTACTGCAGTATTTACGTGAAGCACTGCATGCGCGTCGTCCGTTTCCCGCGGTGGTGACGGAGTTGATTGCGGCGACGGGGTCGAGCAGTCGCGAGTCCGATGACTACCAGGGAGCGGTCAACTTTTTACTCGCTCATCATCACGATCAGTCGGCCAGTGCGATGACCAGTGCGACGGCACGGGTGGCGCGACTGTTTTTGGGGGTCAATCTGCAGTGTGCTCAGTGCCATGCTCATCCCACCGAACCCCAGTGGACTCAGGATCGTTTCTGGCAATTGAATTCGTTCTTTCGGCAGGCGGTGGTAGAGCGGTCGGGCGATCAGAGCTGGCGACTGGTAAATCGAGATTTTGTGGGCGAAGGACGCGATGTCGAGTCGGCGGCCGTTTTTTATGAACTCCCGAGTGGTGTGGTGCGCGCGGCTTATCCGGTCTTTTTGGATGGCACGGAACTGCCGACCAGTGGCCGCGTGAGCGAAGTGGATCGCCGCGCCGAGTTGGCGCGACTGGTGACGCACTCGCCCGATTTTTCTCGCGCGATCATCAATCGACTATGGGCGCATTTTCTGGGTTATGGCTTTGTCAATCCAATCGATGATTTGGGGCCGCAGCGTCCGGTTGTTATGCCTGCCGTGTGGGAGCAGTTGGCTGCCACCTGGAGTGCACAGGGACATGATTGGCGTTCGGCGCTACGCTGGATTGCTTTGAGCGATGCATTTGCGCTATCGAGTCGTTTGCCGACGAAGCTGGCTAGTCCGGCGCGGGGAGGGGCCGGTGGCAGCCGTCTAACCGACGCTCCCGAAGCCGGCACTCTGCCCCAATTCACTCGCTATTACACTCGACCTATGCCGATTGAGGAGCTGTATCGCTCGTTGCAGGTATTAGCACAGGCTCGACGGGCTGAGGGAGCGTCAGCGGCCGTCACCTCCGCCACTCGACAAGCTTGGCTCAGTCAACTGGCACGGCGTGTGGGACCGGAGGCGGTCGACGACGATCAGGCGATTATTAGTCAGATGCCGCAGTCGTTGTTGCGATTAAGCGACGAGGTAACTCGTCAGGCCTTTCATGGAGCGAGCGACAATGTGCTGGAGCGAGTGGTTCGCAACCAGGCTTTGTCCGCCGATGAGAAGATCGAGCACCTGTTTCAAGCGGCACTGGCGCGCAAACCCACCGGCCGGGAACTGGCGGGCGCCCAGCAGTTGCTCGAAACGACGCCCGCAGATTCCTCCATCGCACTCACCGATCTCTGGTGGGCCCTGCTGAATAGCAACGAGTTTCTGCTCGACCACTAAGACCGTGGCCGAGTGTGAAGTTTGTACGGCTGAAAGCTATTTCTTCACCGGAGTTTCGTTGCCTTTGTTATCGCGTAGGAACGGTGGTTTCACGGCCTTGCCCATTGGCGGCTGCGGTTCGCGAATCCAGATATTGCGAAACCGCATCGGATTGCCGTGGTCCTGCAAACGAATCGGGAGACGATCGGCGTGGGCCTTGTACTCCGGCGCACGATGGAAAGGCGTATCGCCCAGCAGCTCAAAGTGATTGAGGATCAGCACGCCGTTGTGGAGTGCGGTGATGTAGGCGGGTGACTTGAGCTTACCATCGGGTTCGAAGCGCGGAGCTTTCCAAATGATGTCATAGACATTCCAGGTTCCGGGAGGGAGTGTGGCGTTAACTTCGGGTGGTGTCTGCTTGTAGATTGCGCCCGCCTGGCCATCGAAGTAGGTTTTGTTATCGAACGAATCTAAGACCTGAATTTCATAAGTGTTCATGAGGAACACGCCGCTATTGCCGCGTCCCTGACCGTTGCCGGTGGCTGGCGTCGGGGCCATCCATTCGATATGCAACTGACAATCACCGAAAGCAGCTTTCGTGCGCAGGTCACCTCGTCCGCTCACCATCGCCCCATCCACAACTTTCCACTGATCGGAGCCTTCCCAGGCGGAAAGATCTTTTCCAGCGAAGAGTACGACCGCGTCACTGGGCGGTCCCGCGTTTTCTCCCGGCTTCACCAGCGCGGGCTCCTTCCATTCGATACCGGTGAGATATTCCTGAGCTGTCACGGCGGCCGGGGTGGCCCAAGCTCCGCCGCAAAACAGGGCGGCGGAGAGTCCCAGTCGAGTGACAAGTCGGCCCAATAGCCGCCGGGCGGCATTCATACTCGGGAAATGCTGAGGCAATCGCTGGTTACGCATCATCGTTATCTCCAAAAAAGGTCGTGAGTTACCGTCCCTCTGACGGCGACAGAAGAATACTCAGCGCCCACCCGCTTATCAATCACGAGGCGAGGCTTTGTTAAACTTGAATCTTCGCTAAGGAATTGCGTTTCCTAGGGAATTTGCCGATAGGGAAAGAGGTGCTTGGATGAAATTGCCGGTCCGGTGAAAAATTAGGACAGTTTCGGGAGTGAAATGCGGGATCTTGATAAACTGGGGGTTGAGTAGCTTCGTATTAGCTATTCAAGACGCCAGCGGAGAGCCGCAGCGCTGCGACGGGAACCGGAACTCCTGTCCTTCGTTCGGGGTGTCGGAAGATGCGAGTTAAAGGTTTGCAGGGCAAGGGGTTGTACGACATGTCAGAGCAGAAGCAGACAGGACTTAAGTCGTGGCACGGACGCATTCGCAAGGCTTGGAATGAACGCCAACGTCGTCGACCGGCACAGGCTGCACGGCGATCGCGAGTGGGACTGGAGCGACTGGAAGATCGCTTGGCGATGGCAGTTGCGCACGCGATTGGCGACCACATTCACCCGTACTTGCAGATTTTCATCGACGGGCAAGAGGTACCGATTCCGGCCAATATCGGTTTGGAGACTTCGAAGGAATACAGCCCTCACACCCACGACACATCTGGCAAACTGCATATCGGCGAAGGTTTAGGTGCGGGGCTCGACGGCGGCGCGCGCTACGTCACCCTGAAAGACTTCTTCGACGTCTGGCGCACCTCGAACGCCGGTAACACGTCGCTCAATAATCCCAACGCCTTTTTCAGCAGCACTCGGCTGCTCGACAAAGTTGCTGATGCGACGCACAAAGTTTTCATGACGGTCAACGGAGCACCGAGCACCGAATTTGAAAACTACATTCCGGAAGATGGCGATCGGATTATTTTGAGTTACGGGACCGTGGATGGAGCGCCCATTCTGCAGCCGCTCACCAACACGACGCTCCTCGTTGGCTCGCCCCTCATGGTCTCCCTGGACGGTCTGGATCCGAACGGCGATGCGATTACCTATTCGGTGACGAGCAGCAATCCGGCGGTCACGGCGACGGTTCAGACAGGAAATCCGAGCTGGCGTGTCACGGTCGATGGGTTCGGCGACATGACGTTTCAGTTGTTCCAGGACAAGGCAGGTCGTCCCGTCGACCGCATCAAGACGTTAACCAATGAAGGATTCTACGACGGACTGACGTTTCACCGAGTGCTGAACAATTTTGTGATTCAAGGTGGCGATCCGAATGGGAACGGCACTGGGGGATCGGATCTGCCTAACTTCAACGATCAATTCAATGTTGATTTGCAGCACAACCGCACCGGGTTGCTCTCGTTTGCCAAGTCGGCTGACGACACAAATAACAGTCAGTTTTTTGTGACCGAAGGGTCCTCACGACACCTGGACTTCAATCACTCTATTTTCGGAGTGCTGACGGAAGGTGAAGATGTGCGCGAGGCGATCAGCAATGTGCCCACGAATTCGTCTGGTCTGCCAAATTCGACGGTGAAGATTGAAAAAGCGATCATCTTCAACGATACGCAAAATGGAGCGGTGTTATTGAAAGCCGCCGCGGGCGCCACGGGTACTTCCACGATCACCGTCACCGCTCGTGATGCGAATGGCAAGACCGCGATTCGCTCCTTCCAAGTGACGCTGGCCAGTGACACGGTAAACGGCGGCCCATTTCTGAATGACATTCCCGCGATTCGCACGGTGGTTAACACGCCCGCTGTGTTCACGTTGGCATCGCAGGATGCCGAAGGCAACGCCGTCACGTACACGGCAGTCAAAGGCGACTCGCTGAATTCCACGGTCAACGTCAATGCCAGTACCGGTCAAGTTACGGCTACTCCTCCCACCGATTTCATTGGCACGATGAAAGTGCGCGTGACCGTGGCGGCGGCGAGTGGTCAGCCGAACGATACGCAAGATAAAGCCGATGCGGAACTTGTCGATGTTACGGTCGCTCCCAGGGCACCGCTCGGCGTCGATTTGGTCTCCACCAATGATTCGGGTAGTAGTCAAACCGACAACATCACCAATGTCACCTCGCCGACCTTTTCGATCAGTGGAGTGACCAATGGTGCGACGGTCAAGTTGTTCAATGGTTCGACGTTGGTCGGTCAAGCGACTGCGTCTGGTACGGTCGTCCAGATTACCGCGACAAACCTGAGTGCGGGCAGCTATGTGCTGCGTGCTTCACAGACATTGAGTGGCGTCGAGAGTGATTTGTCACCCGCACTCAACATGGTGATCGATACGACGGCTCCCAGCTTCAGCTCCACTGCTCCGACGACCGCGAAGGTGGGCGAGGCCTACAGCTACAACGCTCAGTCACTGGATGAGGGTGCTACGGGTGCTGTCTATACGTTGTCGGGATTTCCGACAGGCATGACGATTGAGGGGGCGACGGGAGCGGTCGCATGGACTCCTACCTCCAGCCAAACGGGATCACAAAGCTATACCGTTCAGCTCAGTGACCCAGCTGGAAATATCGCTCAGCAGAATGTCACGGTGTCGGTCGCTGCCGCGGACTTGGTGCAGTTGCGGCTGGCGGTCACCGACAGCACTGGCAAGGTGATTACCTCGATTCCGCAGGGAGGCGACTTCCAGTTGCGGGGCTTCGTCAAGGATTTGCGCACGGATGCCAAGGGTGTGTTTGCGGGTTATTTCGATGTGAATTTCGACAATACGTTCGCCAGTGTCGTGGGTACCATCGATCACGGATCGCTCTACACAACGGCCGTGGTTGGTTCGGTGACGACCGCGGGACTAGATGAAGTTGGTGGCACTCAGAGCGGCACGAATCAGCTCGGTCCAGCGGAACAACTGCTTTTCATCACCAACATGAAGGCGAATAAATCGGGCACACTCAACTTCACCAGCGACCCCGCCGATCTGCTTCCGATTCATGCGGTGCTGCTGCATAGTCTTAATACCAGCGTTCCGGTCAGCCAACAGAAGACTGGTTCGACATCGCTCACGATTACGTCGCCACTCACAGCGGGCAATGATACCTTTAACGTCGATGAAGATTCTTTGAATACGACGTTCAATGTATTGTCCAACGATCAATTGCCAGCGGGTAGCACGGGTACTCTGACCATCATTGGTACGAGCGCTTCGGCCAGGGGCGGCAACGTCGCGATCGGTGCGGGTGGTAAATCGGTGGTCTACGCACCGGCTCCGAATTTCAACGGCGAGGACACCTTTACTTACACGGTCAGCGACGGTCCCAATACTGCCACAGCGACGGTTACGGTGAGTGTTCAGCCGGTGAATGACCTACCGACCGCCACGGCTGATTCGATCACGTTGACGATCGGCAGCGTGAACAACATCTTGGATGTGCTCGCGAATGATTCGTTCGCGCCGGATAGTGGCGAAACGCTGCGAGTGACTGCGATTGTCGCACCCGCTCATGGCAATGCTTCGATCGCTCCGAACGGCACTCACATCGTCTATACGCCGACCTCGGGTTACACGGGAAGCGATTCGATCAGCTATACGATCAGCGATGGCAATGGCGGTACGGCCACGTCGGTGGCGAACCTCACGATCAGCCAGTCGACCGATCCACCGGTCGCAGGCGCCGACAGTATCACAGTGGCCGAAGACAGCGGCCCGACCACGATTAACGTACTCGCCAATGACACTCCCGGATCAACACCGGGCGAGACGGTGAAGGTCTCGTCGGTTGGTCTGGCGAATAAAGGTGGAACGGTGACGGTGGGAGTTGACGGGGCGAACGTAATTTATACACCCGCCGCGAACTTCAACGGCACGGAGACGTTCACGTATACGGTGACCGACAACAAGGGTGGCTTTGCCACGGCGACTGTCACCGTGACAGTTACCAGTGTGAATGATTTGCCCACGGCAGTCGCTGACACGATCACGGTCGCAAAGAACACCGCCTCGCAGCCGATCCTTGTGCTCGCCAATGACAGCTTCAGCCCCGATACGGGCGAAACACTCACCGTTCAATCGGTGACTCAAGGAAGTAACGGGGCGGTGACGATCGCGGCGGATGGCAAGTCTGTGACGTTCACGCCTGCCAACAACTACATTGGCAGTGATTCGTTCACGTATGTGGTGCGTGACGGGAATGGTGGAACGGCGACGGGTACGGTGAGTGTCACGGTGCAAGACTTCTTGCCGAGTTCGTTAGCGGGCAAGGTTTTTGTCGACAACGACAAAGATGGAGTTCAAGATTCTCGCGAGTCACCGGTGGCGGGGGTGAAAGTACGACTGGCGCGCAATTCGGCGCCGACAACTCCGATCGCTACCGTTCTGACCAACGCTCAGGGCGCGTATGAATTCACCAACTTGGCCCCGGATTCTTATGTGGTCTATCAAGAGACACCCGCTGGAGTTTTTGCGGGTTCTATGCCGCAGATTGGCTCGCAGGGTGGTACGGTGTCGACGAGTGGCTTTAATTTTTCGCTGAGTTCTGCGACCATCGGAGTGGGTAATAACTTTGCCTTGATTCGCCTGCCTTCGATGGTGACGGTCGACAGTTTTCTCGCTCGAAACCGTCGCCCGCTACTCTACACCACCGTTGATAACGCAACCGGCGGTGATTCGATCACCGCCCCTGGGAATGGCTGGAAGACGCTTTCCAACATCACTACCAGCCTGAATGCGGCCAAGACGGCGATCAAGATTGATATCGTCCCGACCGCTGGTGGCGATACCAAGACTACCAGTATCCCGATCACGGATCCTCGAGTGCGGTTGGTGGAACAGCACGGTACGCAGTCGGTCTATCGCATTTCGGCATCTCCGGAATCGCTTACGTTTGTTCCTGTAGTGACGAACGCGGCGCCCGTGAATTCACAAGCCGCGTTGCGACTGGCCCCCGACGCCGATCCGGGTCAAAGTGACACTCCGGCGGATACGATTCCGCCCGCTGAAGAGAAACTGCCAGCGGATGACGCGACCGATTCCAATGCCAGCAATGATTCAGGCAGCAATGATTCAGGCAGCAATGATTCAGGCAGCAATGATTCAGGCAGCAATGATTCAGACAGCAATGATTCAGGTTCGGGCGAGGGTGAGCAAGCTAAGGTGGCGGCGACCTTCCTAGCAGACTCGGTGGATATCACTGACACGACCGCTGCTAGCGATGACACAGAAACCGCAAATGCCACCGACGTAGCTGACGCCACCGACGCCACCGACGCCACTGATACTGCTGTAACGCCGAATGTGGGCGAGACGAATGATGGCTTTGAGCCGACGCTTTACATGTTGCAGAGTGACGGTGTGACGAGCGACTTTGCTGAAGCGACGTTCCTGGCGATGAATGATGAGCTGCCAAGTGGCGATGCTGCCATGATTGATGCGTCGTCGGTGGATGCTGTGCCAGCGGATGCTGTGCCAGTGGATGCGGTAATGTCCGATCCACCGCTGATGAATAACTGGTTGGTCAAACGTGTGGCTAGCGACTCGGAGCTGAGCGAGGAGTCGGACGTCTCCACGGCTGCTTTTGACCACGTGCTGTCGACGGACGACTGGTCGGAGCCGCCCGTGATGGCTTATTCGACGATGAGTCAAAATTTGGCGACTGAATCAGCAGATCCGCCGGTTCGTAATCACCTGACCGATTGGCTCGCTCGCCCGCACAACTAGTTGGTCTTAGTTTTGGATTCGTCACTGGAGCTGTTTGTTGCGGCAGGAATGTACCGCCAGGCGTGAATGCCTTCCGGCGAAGTGGCCAACAGCCAACCCTCGCCGGCTACATGGCCGATCGCCACTCCGCGAACCAATCGACCGCTCGCCAGGTAATCAAACGTTGCACCATCTCCGGAGATAACGTGGATGGTGCCATCAGCTGCTCCCACTGCCCAATCGTGTTCGTCCGAGTGAAAGAAACTGCCGGAGACCAGTCGCCGATAGCGATGCGGCAAAGTGCCCGCGGGTAACGGATAGCTCCACTGTTCCCGCGCTTCTCGGTCAAACGCCACGAGTGCCGCGTCGCCTCGCCGATTGGTCGCCAGAGCGGCAAGAGAAAATGAGTCTAGTGAGACTGGTGACGGGGGAGTAACGGCTGGAGTTGACGTCGCCGCGGGTTTGAATCTGTGTGCTGCCGCCAGCTGCCGAACTCGCCACCCGGCCAGTTCACGTGGCACATAGGAACGACCGGAGCGACTGATCGACATCAAGGCACCTTGCTCGCCACACACCCACATATCACCCTGCTGCTGTCCACCAGGCAGCTCTGTGGAAGGTGCGCTAGCTTGTGCCGCAGCGATGGATAATGTTGGGGCAAGTCGGCGATTTCGCCATAGCGACTGACCCTGCGGATTGAGCAGTTCGACACCCGTCACATGGGACCAAACAACGGCGCAGGTGGGAGTTGGTTGGTCGGCCAGTGTCAGTAGTTGTAGATCGCGAATGACGGGTGGAGTGGCCGTTGAGTGGCTCGGTGGTATCTGGGGAAACGAAGTCACTAATTCACAGCGGTGATTTAGCCAATAAACTTGTTGCTGCTGCGAATTGGCTACGACGTAATGTCGCTGTGAGTGGTTGTCGATCTGGGTTGTGATGAGGTCAGCCGTGAATCCTGCGGGAAGTGGAAGTTCTCGGCAGCCCGTGACTTCCCCCCGCAAATTCATTGTCACGAGGGCTCGGCCACCATCGAGATACTCGATCCTGGGTGAAGAGCCTTCCGTGGTGAACCAGATAGGGCCGGTGACGTGATCAGCCTCGTGATTCCAGGCGTGCTCCAGCGGTAGTTTGGTAGCTGGTGCTGCGGCTGCCAGGGTTACGGAAGTCTGGTCAGCGGGTAGGGTGTCTTGAGCTCCACGGGCTGCGGCGATTAACTGTTTTTGATACTCGTCGAGTTCACGTTGATGTTGACGGGTGATTTCGCTTGCTAAGTCATCTCCACGGCGCAGTCGTTTGATCAACTGTGGCAATTCTCGACCCCAATTCGGATTCATCCCGGTTTCAAAGAACTGCAGTCGCGACTGGCCATCGAGGATAACGAGTGTGGGAGCACCTGCGATACCGAGGCAATCACGCCCATGTGCTTGGCGATCGCGAGCGACCGGTAAATCGACTCGCCAGCGCCGTACTGCTGAAAGAACCTGAGAATCGCTTTGAGTTGTTGGTTCGGTGGAGACTGCCCAAACGGCGACGTCTTTGTCGTCGCGCATGTCTTGATAGACCGCGTGCAGTTGCTGCAGGGCATTTTCGCACGTGGGATGATCGCGAAACCAAAGCAGGATCGCGATCTTTTCCCGCAGGCTCTCGTTTGTGATGGCGTTATCTTTCGAGTTGGCGTTGTCTGTCGAGTTGGCGTTATCGGTTGAATTGGTGGAGCGAGTGATGGCGGTGAGTCGAAAATTGGCGGGCTGTTGTCCGTAGAGTCGAGTGGGGAGAGGTATGGGTGGAGATACAAAATACTGGACGGATCGCGGTGCTGGTGTCGTTGATGGAGGCGGCTGTAAGGAGGATGGCGATGTCCAGGAAAAGGTAGCAGCGGGTAGTTCAGCGTTGAATTTGGCGTTGGTCATGTCGGCAACCAGTTGCACGGAGGTGAGGTCTGGTGACTGTGCCATCGGTTGAATGAGTGCTTCGCGCGGGTATTCGATGCGACGAATGATGAAAGATTCCACGTCGATCCAAAACAGATAACTTCCACGCGTTGACTGCCACTGCAAGCGATGGCAGTCACGACCTGCGAGGGCCTTCCGGTCCAGTTGACGCAGTGATGTTTGAGGAGCGGCAAGCAGATCACGGTCGCCATCCTCCAGCAGCAGTTCCAATTGTGGTGGGAGACGTCCTGATTCCGAGTTGAGTAGCGAGTTGCGGAGCTGATCGGCGAGCAGTGGATCGCTGAGCAGGTCATCCGAGGAGAGGGTGGCTGGAGCGGTACGCGTGAGGGTTTGACCATCGAGGTTGCCGGTACTGCGGTCCTGGATGCTGGCCCGCAATTGCTGGCCGTCGCAAACGAGTTGCACCTGATAGGCCTTAACTGCCAGTCGATTCGGCTTAGACCAGCTTACCGCGATACTTGTTTGATCCTCGAAACGGCGTCCACCATCGCTGTAGGATAACGTGATGGTGGCGTCATCCTGGTAATGATGGGCAGTTCGATAGGCGGTAAGTGTTTGCTGCCAGATAAGCTGCGCTTCCGCTTTGGTGCCAGTTTGTTTGTGCTGTGTGACCGATTGGGCGACGGTGGGAGGCGTCTCTGATTCAAGCCGTTTAGCCTGACAACTGAAGCTCGTTGATAAGAGCGTCAGCAGCGTGAGGAGCGGAAGTTGTCTGAGCGCGGTGGAGGGCCTGCTGCGACGTTGCGCGGTGGCCAGCCTTCGTGGGCCGTCAAGTGACGTTATGTGGTCGAGCATAACAACCTCCCTGTTGCCGATACCTGAGCAGAGCGGAGTAGTATTATTCATTGTTTCGGCGGGGTAAATGGGCATCCGCTTGACCAGAACAGTCGTAGGTCTATGATCCAGGATTACACATCTTGGTCTCACGAGTGCGGACTTTATGCAATTTGGTTTTGATTCACGTTCAGACTGGCCGTGGCCCCCGCAGGTCTTGCTACACGATTGCTGTCAACCGCGCGGGGAGTTAGTCACGGATGTCGGAGCAGCGACCCGAGAGGCATTGCGAAATCCGCTGCAGTTTCCCAGTTTGGATCGAGCCGTGGTGCCTGGGGATCGCGTGGTACTGGCGGTGGATGCCGGAATTCCTCGAGGGGGCGAAGTTGTAGCAGAGGTTTTGCAGGCACTGCGAGCGGCTCAGGTTCCACTCGATAGCATCACCGTGTTGCTTTCCTCGAATGATCGTCCTGCGACTCAGGAGGCAATACAGGCGATCGTACGGCAGCAAGTAGGTGAGGGCGTCGAGTGTGTCGTGCATAATCCGGCGGACGAGAGCAGTTTAAGTTATCTGGCGGCCAGCAAAGCGGGTGACCCGATCTACTTTCAGCGACACTTGGCAGAGGCCGATTTTGTCATTCCGATCAGCGTATTGCGACCGGAACGATCTCCCGGTTATGTGGGTGTGTGTGGCGGGCTGTTCCCGAACTTCACGGACCAAAAAACTCAGGAACGATTTCGAGCGGGTTATCGGAAAAAATGGCGAGCTCATCAAACGGCGTGGCGTGAGGAAGTGTCAGAGGCAGCTTGGCTGTTGGGCGTGCAAATGACGCTGCAGATCGTGCCGGGATCGGGTGATGCTATTTTGGGAGTCTTGGCGGGTGAGTTGACGGCGGTGCGTGAATTCGGTCGGGAGTGGCTGCGTCGAGCGTGGCGATGGGATTTTTCAGAATTGACGCCGCTGGTGGTTACGTCTGTGGAGGGTGGCGACGAGCAGCAGACGTGGAGCAATGTGGCGGCAGCGATCGCTAGTGCAGCGACGGTTGTCGAACCGGGAGGGATGATTGCTGTCTGCACGCGACTAACCGATTCCCCGGGAGTGGCCTTACAGGGGTTATCGATTGATGATGATGAGCGCTCTGTGGGTAGGAAGCGTAAGCAGCGAGTGCCGGACGATCTGATTTCGGCGACGATCATTCGCGAGATGCGGCGACAGCGTCGTCTTTTTCTGATGAGCGGTTTAGCGGGAGAGGTCGTTGAAGAGTTAGGGTTGGGGCATGTGGAGTCAGCCCATGAGCTGATGAATTTAGTGAAACGTAGTGAACGCGGCATCGTGGTTGGCAATGCACATTATGCGTCGCTGCATGTCGTCGGCGAATGATCGGTGAAGGGCGTCCTCATGCAGCAGGAACAATTTTTCAACGAGGCAGCGTACGAAGCTCTGCACTCTCATGCAGTGGTAGGGCGGCGGTCTAATCGCACGCATTTGGAAGTAACGGGAGTGGATCGAGCGTCGTTTTTACACAACTTGTGTACGAATCATGTGAAAGGTCTGACGGCGGGACAAGGATGTGAGGCATTCTTTTGCAATGCTCAGGCCAAGGTGCAAGCTTTTGTTGATATGTTTTGCCTGCTAGATTCGCTGGTTATGGAAACGGTACCAGGTCAAGCGAACCCGTTGCTGGCTCATTTGGATCGCTATCTTTTTCGTGAGCAGGTCAGATTGCAGGACCGCTCGGAGGAATGGGATGAATGGTTGTTGGCGGGACCGCGATCGACGGAGCTATTGAGGAAGGTTGTGTCGCTCGAGTTACCTCGGGGTGATCATGAGCATTGCGGCGTGATGTTTGACGGCCAGTCAATTTCTCTGCGACGGTTGGCTACTCATCACGAGCAAACATGGCAGTTGGTTGGTACAGCGGCAGTGCTCGAGGGATTGGTGGAGAGATTGCGAGGAGTGGGAGCAGTTTCAGCAGAGGAATCGCTGTGGGAGGTCGCGCGAGTGGAGCGTGGGACGCCCGAGTTCGGTCATGATATTAGCAGTGAAAATCTGCCGCCAGAAATGCAGCGAAATGAGCGGGCGATCAGCTATCAAAAGGGATGTTATTTAGGGCAGGAGCCGATAGCACGTATTGATGCCTTGGGCCATGTGAATTGGTTCTTGACGGGGCTGATTTGTCCAGGGCCCCAGCTGGCGACGAATTTTTTGTTAGCGAGCGAAGGAAAGGCCCTGGCTCGTATCACGTCGGTCGTCTATTCTCCGCAACTGGCCAAGTGGATCGCCTTAGCATTTGTGCGTCGTGGGGCTGGTGCAGTGGACGGAAAGCTGATCGCAGATCAGGGGACGTTCGAGATTGTCGGATTGCCATTTCCTCTCCCAAGCTAAAAGTAGGATCGAGAAAACAGATGCGTCAGATTGGCAGTCTTTCTACGGAGCGTGATGCTCGGCGTTTTATTGCCTTTCTTATCTCGAAGTCGATCGCTGCCGAGGCTGATTCCGTGGGCAACGATTCTTGGGTGATTTGGGTACGGGACGAAGATTTTGTAGCGGAAGCCCGATCGGACCTAGAGGTTTATCAGCGTGAATCCGCGGATCGACGATATGACGAAGCGGTAGCGATTGCGGCTCAGAAGTTACTTGAGGCTGATAGACAGCGACGAGAGGCGGCGGCACGCACAATTGAGGGATCGGTTGTTTGGAATCGAACGGTGAGGCGTCGGCAACCGCTGGTTACGGCGATTAGCATTTTGTGTGTTGTGATTTTTGTGTGGCTGGAAATCAATTCTCAACAAACATCTTGGTTAAACGATTTACTCTTTTCCCCCGTTAATCCGAAGATGCCCCGAGGGAATGAAGGCTGGAGCCCGATTTTACATGGAGAGTTTTGGCGTTTGGTGACACCAGCGTTTGTGCACTTTTCGCTAAGTCATCTAATTTTCAATTTGCTTTCTTTTCGTTATCTCGGCAATTTAGTGGAGTCTTCCATCGGCACTCCACGAACCGGGATATTGTTGCTGCTTTGTACGCTGGCAGCTAACATCGCGCAGTACACCTGGGCTCAGTCATCTGTATTTGGCGGTATCTCCGGTACGATTTTTGGCATCTTTGGCTTTGCGTGGATGATGTCGATTTATCGGCCGTCAGCTGGGATTGTGTTGTCGCCAGAGGCGGTGGCCATCACGATGATATTCTTCTTTTTGTGTTTGCTTCGCGACGTGCCAAACATTGGCGAAGCGATTGCACAAATCCTGCCACCGATTGCAAATGCGAATCATGTGGGGGGCTTGGCCGCCGGAATCATGAGCGGACTGGCATTCGCCAAGCTTACGAGACAGCGTTAAATTGCCCTGTCGATTTTTCTCTAAATGAGTTTCAGCGATCACATCTTGCCAAATGATTACTGCGTGATATTGTGTACACCATTAACCGTGGGGCATTATCTAGCTTGTGTTGCAAGGAGATAACCATGGCTAGGCGTAATCGGCGGGATGTGATTGATGAGTCGCAACCGGGTTTGTATCACGTTTACACTCGGATTAATCGGCGTCATTTTTTACTGGGACGGGATCCGGCGACGGGGGCCGACTGGTCGGCGCGGAAGGGCTGGATTCGGCGGCGTATGGAGCTGCTGGCGCAGGTCTTTCTGATCGATGTGCATGAATATGCCATCTTGGATAATCATTTTCACTCGATCTTGCGGAATCG
>JBJSXJ010000019.1:0-7247 GCA_046086325.1 Planctomycetota bacterium
GACAAACCCAGGCGCCAGCTCGTCGATCGCCATGTGATGCATGCTGTTGACGCGGATTTCGCCATCGCCATACACCCGCGCCATGAGCGACCCGCGACGGACGTTCAGGCCATGCCGATGAGCCCGGTCTTGGGGATCGAAATGCGGCACGGCGCTCGGCAGATCCTCCGGCAAGTGCAGGAACAGATTGCCGCCGAGTGTCACGTTGATGAGCTGCATGCCGACTCCGATGCCGAATACCGGCAGACGACGATCCGCAATCATCTTCATGAGCAGGCGATCAAACGCTTCGCGGCGCGGTTCCAACACTCGGACGCTGGGGTGCATCATGAAGCCATCGCGGCGAGGATCCAAGTCCGCTCCACCTACTAACACAAAGCCGTCGAGGATATCGAGTGCGGCGGCCAAGTCCGCTTCTTGTTCCAGAGGTGGCAGAATGAATGGAATGCCGCCGGCATTGATAATCGCTTGATAGTAATCCGCTGCCACGTAGCTAAACGATGGCGCATCCTTCTTGCCGCTTCGATACTCAGCATTCATTCCGATCAGAGGCTTGTGGATCATCCCGTCTACTCCCTTGTCTTGCAGAAATCCCCGATGCCAGTTGGCTCATGTCGAACCAGAAATTCATCCTGTGCGTTTCACTGGTCGACGCCTCTGGGTCGAGTAGGCGGCGGCGAGTGGCTTCCATTGCCACGCTCAGAAACAATTCCTATAAACACGCATCCCACATTCCGTTTGCTCACCAAACGCTGGTCAGCTCAACGCGGGCAGATTCTAGGAATGATCGCTGAATCTACAAGGGAAAACCGTTATCTTGCGTTGCTGCTAAAGTGCTAGCACGCGATCTGGTGCTAGCATGGGCTGCTAGTGCGGGTGCTGGTGTGAAAGGTAGCTGGCCCGAGCTGCTCGCCAGCGAGAAGTAATTGACGGGGCTTGAGCAGCTGGGGTGCGCGAGTTTGGCGGGGATTGAGCGAGTTTTTGACGGGAAAAAGGCACTTTTTGACAGGGGCGAGGCGCATCATGAGCCAAGTGGTCGCTGAGGACTGGGCGCGGCAGTGGGATCTGCGGCCCGATACCACCTACCTCAATCATGGTTCGTTCGGTCCGCCACCTCGAGTTGTGCGGCAGCAGCGAGCACGCTTTCAGCAGGCACTCGATGAGCAGCCGATGGATTTTTTCGTGCGTCAGCATGAACCGCTGTGGCGGGCCGCGCGCGAGCGGCTAGCGAGCTGGTTACACTCGGCGGCTGACAACCTGGTGTTCGTCGAAAATGCGACCTACGGGATGAACGTGGTGGCGCAGTCGTTCCCGCTGGAGCCGGGAGATGAAGTTTTATTGACGGACCATGAGTATGGTGCCGTGATGCGGATCTGGCAGCGTGCCACGGCGCGTGCCGGAGCCGCTCCGCCGCGTGTCGTCCGCCTTCCGCAGCCGCTGGGTGACGTGCAAGCGATCGTCGATTGTGTGCTGCAAGCGTTGTCGCCGCAGACCAAGCTCTTGGTTGTCAGCCATATCACGTCGGCGACGGCGGTGATTCTGCCGGTCGAGGCGATTGTTCGCGCGGTGCAGGCGCGGGGAGTGCGGGTCTGCGTCGACGGCCCTCACGCTCCCGCGCAAGTGCCCCTGCAACTCGACCCACTCGGTGCTGACTATTACACCGCGAGTCTTCACAAGTGGTTGTGTGCTCCGTTTGGTTCGGGGTTTCTCCATGTGCATCCGCAACATCAGGCGGAGATTGCAACGCCGCTGTTGAGCTGGGGGCGACTCGATCCACAGGAACGGGAGTCGTGGGATCACGAGTTCATTTGGACGGGCACACGCGATGCGAGTGCCTACTTGGCGATTCCGGCGGCCATCGATTTTTTGGAGTCGGTGGGGTGGGAGCGTTTTCGTCGTGAGACGCATGCGCTGGCGCAAGTCGCGCGGCAGCGACTGGTCGCGCTAACGGGCCTGGAGCCACTCGTCCCCGACTCACCAGATTGGTATGGCTGCATGGCTCATGTGCCGTTGCCGCCGGGAGACCGCTTTCAGTTGCAGAAGGCATTGTGGGAGCGAGCGCGGATTGAGGTCCCGATTGTGGACTGGGATCAGCGGCGGTGGATTCGCGTCTCCTGTCACTTGTACAACCACGAGTCGCAGATTGAATTGCTGCTGCGAACGCTTGGCGAATTGCTCCGCGCGGGCCTCTAGCGGCTTTACCACAACCACGAACGGGACTATCGTAACTGCAGCTATTCCGACTGCGGAACACGTCTCTCTCAGGGCTTGCTATGCAATATCGTAAGGTTTGTTTGGAATCCGTTGGCTACGCGCTGCCCGAGGAGATTGTCACGTCGGCCGCTCTCGAACAGCGGCTCAGCCCGCTCTATGAACGTCTGCGTTTGCCGGAGGGTCGGCTGGAGTTGATGTCGGGGATTCGCGAGCGGCGTTTTTGGCAGCCGGGGACGTTACCGAGTTCACAGAGCATTGTGAGTGGACGGCGGGCGCTGGAAGCTGCCGGGATAGCTCCCAGTGAGGTCGGTGCGCTGCTGCACGCGTCGGTCTGTCGCGATCATTTGGAACCGGCGACGGCCTGCAAAGTTCATCATTATTTGGGGCTCCCCAGCGACTGCGTGGTTTACGACGTCTCGAATGCTTGCCTGGGACTACTCAACGGAGTCGTTCAAATTGCCAACATGATTGAGTTGGGGCAGATTCGAGCGGGGTTAGTGGTTGGTACGGAGGGCAGTCGGCAATTGGTGGAGACGACGATCGAGGCGCTGAACGCGGCGACTCATTTAACTCGCGCACAAATCAAGCCCGCGATGGCCTCCCTCACGATCGGCTCGGCCAGCTGTGCGATGTTGCTGGTCGACGAGTCTCTTAGTCGCACCGGGAACCGGCTGCGATCGGCTCATTTTCGTGCTCACACTCGGTTTCATGATCTTTGTCAGAGTGGGCAGGACGAAGCGGTACAAAGCGGCATGCAGCCGCTCATGGATACGGACGCGGAGCGTTTGTTACAGGAAGGCGTGGCGGTGGGGCGCGAGAATTTTCAGCGTTTCCTCGCGGAACTCGGCTGGGACACGGCGGACATTGACAAGACCTTCTGTCATCAAGTGGGTACCGCTCATCGTAAACTGATGCTGGAGACGTTTGGTTTACGGCCGGAAGCGGACTTCACCACGTACGAGTGGCTGGGCAATACGGGGTCGGTCGCGTTACCGGTGACGCTGGGAATTGGTCTGGAGCGGGGCGTGGTGGCGGCGGGCGAGCAGCTCGCTTTCCTCGGCATCGGCTCGGGAATCAACTGTCTGATGCTGGCCGCTGAATGGCAGCGCGCGTGCGTTCTGGGGGACCCGATCGGCTCTTCCGGTCCCAGGGACAACCCCGTTCCAGTCGCAGTTCCCTAACGCGCCGTCCGGCGGTTCCTTGACAGCCAGCGCGGGGAACCCTACAAAAACCGATCACTCTTTTCGCCTTACCGGTTCCTCGCCGGGTGGCCCGTCACTGTTTTGGGGAGTTTGCCGTAATGACCATGACCACGATAGGAATGGAAGCTGTCGTCCTCGAGCCACCTGTTGCCTTGCCCTGGATCGCGCTCGAACCAGCTCACCCTTGGACTGTGACGGCGGTATCCGACGACGACGAGGGGGACGACGACGCAGATGACGATGACGACGACGATGATGAAGACGACGATGGGTTTGGCGACGATCTCGGCATCGATGAGGATGGCATTCCCCCGACTGAACTGGAAGATTTCAACGAAGAGGATTTCGACGACGATTTCGATGATGATTTTGAAGAACAACCCGAGGAAGACGAGGAAGATGACGGGGGCCTGAGTGAGGGCACGATCGACGACAGCGACGACGAGGATCTGGACGGAGAAATCGAAGATCCCGATCTCTAAGACGTAGCTCGAATACGCACTCACCTCATCCTGCCCTTCCCTGCCCCGCCCTGCTGCCCGGGGGGCTCAAGGATTGCCATGTTTAAGCCCGCTCCCAACAACGTTAGTTTTCCGAAATTGGAAGAGGAAGTTTTGACGTTCTGGAAGGAGCGTCAGATTTATGAAGAGTCGCTGCGGCAGCGGGCTGGTGCGCCGCGATTTGTCTTCTTCGAAGGGCCACCGACGGCCAACGGGATGCCACATCCGGGGCACTGTCTGACGCGGGCGATCAAGGATCTGTTCCCGCGCTATCGGACCATGCGGGGCTATCTGTGCGAGCGGAAGGCGGGCTGGGATACCCATGGCTTGCCGGTGGAAGTCGAAGTCTGCAAGGAAATTGGTATTCACACCAAGGCCGACATCGAGGCCTACGGTGTCGAACGCTTTATTCATCAGTGTCAGGCGAGCGTCTGGCGATACATGAAACAGTGGGAGCTGTTAACGGAGCGGCTAGGCTTTTGGATTCGACTCGATGAGGCCTATGTCACGTATCACCAAAGTTTCGTGGAAAGTGTCTGGTGGTCGCTCAAGACCTTGTTTGAACGTGGTTTGCTGTATCAAGGTCACAAGATTGTCTGGTGGTGGGCGCAGGGTGGAACGGCACTTTCCAGCGGCGAAGTGGGCCAAGGTTATCGCGACGTGGCCGATCCCAGTGTCTACGTCAAGTTCCCGCTGGTGGACCGCCCCGGCGTCTCGCTGCTGGTCTGGACGACGACTCCCTGGACGTTACCGAGCAATCAGTTTGCGGCCGTCCATCCCGACTTGACCTATGCCACGGTGGAAGACACGACCAGCGGCGAACAACTCGTGCTCGCCGAAGCACTCGTCGAAACGCTCGCCGGCAAAGCCAAGCGCGAGCTGCGAGTGATGCAAACGTGTCGCGGTAGCGAACTGGTTGGCTTGCGTTATCAGCCACCGTACGACTACTACCATCGCGAGTTGGGCAAAGCCCAGGGGCGACTGTTGTCGGGCGAATTACAGCCGCTGGCCTGGCGCGTGGTGGCGGCGGAATTTGTCACGATTGATAGCGGTACCGGTGTCGTACATCAGGCTCCGGCTTTCGGTGAAGTGGATTATGAAGTGCTGCTGACCGAGCAGCGGCGATTCCTGGCGGGCGAAGGTCCGGAACTGATCTGTGCCGTGGGGCCCGATGGAAAATTCACGGCCGCAGCACCCGACTACCAAGGTCGCTGGGTGAAAGAAACCGACAAAGATATCAGTCGGGAACTGAAAGGACGTGGTCTGCTCTATCACCAGGAGCAGTACCTGCATCCTTATCCCTTCTGCTGGCGCGCCGACAACGATCCACTGATCCAATACCCGCGCCGCAGTTGGTTCATCCGCACCCAGCAGTTTCGCGACCGGATGCTGGAAAACAACCGGCAAATTAATTGGTTGCCAGATCATATCCGGGATGGCCGGTTCGGCAATTTTCTCGAAAGCAATGTCGATTGGGCGCTGTCGCGCGAACGCTACTGGGGTACTCCCCTGCCCATCTGGGTTTGTACGCAGACGGGACAGATGGAGGCGGTATCGAGTTACGCGGAGTTGCTGGCGAAGCCGGGTGTCGGCGGGACCGAGGTGTGGACTCAGGCCAAGCAAGCGAATCCCGAATTGCCCGATGATTTACGCGTGCATAAGCCGTACATCGATGCCGTCACCTACGACTCGCCGTTCGCCGCTGGTGCCCGCATGCAGCGCGTCAGCGAGGTGATTGACTGCTGGTATGACTCGGGGGCGATGCCGTTCGCACAGTGGGGCTATCCGCAGCAAAATCGCGATAAGTTCGCGGAGCAGTTTCCGGCGGACTTCATCAGCGAGGCGATCGATCAGACGCGCGGTTGGTTCTATAGTCAACTCGCTATCAGCACGATGCTCTTCGGTGAACAGCCCGTGCAGGCTGCCGAACAAACGCAAGAACAAGCGCTGGATCAAACGACCGAACAAACGACTGAACAATCGCTGGCGGTGCGGCCGTTCCCGCATCCCTTTCGCAACTGCATCGTGCTCGGCTTGATGCTCGGTGAAGATGGTCAAAAGATGTCCAAGAGCAAGCGGAACTATCGCGAGCCGCAGGAGATTTTTGACAAATATGGAGCGGATGCGCTGCGCTGGTATTTCTTTGCTAATCAGCCGCCCTGGACCTCGATTCGCTATCGCGAGCAGTCGATCAAGGACAGCATTCCCGAGTTCCTCTTGCGACTGTGGAACTGTTACAGCTTTTTTGTCATCTACGCCAACATCGATGGATTTGATCCAGCGGCTCGACTGGCAGGGAGTGCCGGCCAACTCGATTCCGCCGCGCTGGCCGCTGCGACCGGCTATCGCCCGGTGCAGGCCCGCGGCGAACTGGATCGCTGGGTCCTCAGCGAACTCAATCGAACCGCCTTGGCGGTTGTCGAGCGGATGGATGCGTACGACAACTACGCTGCCTGTCAGTCGCTCAACGAATTCGTGGATGCGCTGAGCAACTGGTATGTGCGGCGTAGCCGAGACCGTTTCTGGGCAGCCGATAAGAACTCACCGGAAAAGCTGGACGCCTACTGGACGCTTTACGAGTGCCTGATAACGACAGCTAAATTGATCGCTCCGTTCACGCCGTTTTTGGCGGAATCGCTCTGGAGTAATCTGGCGGGTGTGTTTGGTGAGCGAGCGGTGGCCAGTGTTCACCTGTGCGATTACCCCACGGGCGATGCACAGCTCATCGACGAAACGCTTTCGCAGCGGATGCGTCTGCTGCGGAGCATCGCGTCGCTCGGACGCGCCGCCCGCATGGACAACAAACTCAAAGTTCGTCAGCCACTATCCCAAGTCGAAGTAGTGCTCTCCGATACGGCTCATCAAGCTTGGCTGGAACAGCATGATGACCTGCTGCGCGAAGAATTGAATGTCAAGCAAATCGAGTATTCGAAGGATGCCACGAAGTACATCACGTACCAGGTGCAGCCGAATTTCAAACGGTTGGGACCGCGCATCGGTAAGCTGCTCCCGAATGTGAAACAGGCGCTGGCTGGCGCGGACGGCGGTGAGCTGCTGCAGCAGTTAACGGCGGACGGTAAAGTCACCTTGTCCGTGGCGGGCGAGACCGTGGAACTGGATAACGAAGATATTCAGGTGGGACTGCGCGCGAAGGAAGGGTGGGCGGCCGCTCAGGGACCTGGTTGCGTGGTGATCCTGGCAACTCAGCTCACGCCGCAGCTCATTCGCGAAGGATTAGCCAATGATCTGGTGCGTCTGATTCAGGAACGCCGCAAGGAATTGAATCTGGCCTACACGGATCGGATTGTGATCGGCTTGGTGACGGAGTCCG
>JBJSXJ010000020.1:0-22229 GCA_046086325.1 Planctomycetota bacterium
GAGACACAAAGACACGGAGGTTTTTTAATTGCTGTGGATGAATTAGTGATTAGCAACTAGCAACTAGCAACTAGCAACTAGCAATTCATCCTCCCCAAAAAAAGAATTCCCTTTGTGCTCCCCGTGTCTCCGTGCGAAACAATCCCGTGTGCTCCGTGCGCAACAAAAGTGTTCCCCGTGCGCAACAAAAGTGTGCTCCGTGCGCAACAAAAGTGTTCCCCGTGCGAAACAATCCCGTGTTCCCCGTGCGAAACAAACGTGTGCCCCGTGCGCAAGGCTCGGCTCACGAACCGCTGGTGTATTCGCGGCGGGAGAAGATCGCGAGTGACGTGAGGAACAGGACGGTCGTGATGGCGAGCAGGGCGAGCTGTGCCTGCTCGCCGGTGATCGCTTTGAACAGGTCGCGTCGCATGGCTCCTTCGAGCCTTAAATTCAGATTCTCGCAGCGATCGAGGATGAGCGAGCGGAAGTAGAACGAAATAGACCAGCGTTTAGCGATGCCCGGCAAGCTGCCGACGAGTGTCTCGAGGAATAAGGCATGAGCCATGGCTAACACGGTTGCTCGCCGTACCGTCACGCTAAACAGCAAGTAGAGCATGACGTAGGCGACGGTCGACCAAATGACACTCGACCACACATACGGCCAGGCATTCATACCGGCCCCACGGCCCAGCAGGCAGAAGAGCCCCAATCCGCCTAGGGCCCAGAGCATGGCGAGTGTCAGGGACGCGGCTGATTTGGCGATGAACACTAAGGGGCGTGGCAGTGGGGAGACCAGCAGATAGACCAGCGTCTTTTCTTCTCGATCGGAAGCGATGCCGGCGGTCCCATAACTGAGGCAAATGATCGGTAGCAGGATGGCACCATACAGACCGAGAAAAATCTGTTCGATGAATCGCTCCGGGGATTCACCACTGAACCGCCTGGACCAAGCCAAGACACCGACGGCGGCGAAGGCATAGAGAAACAGACTGATCATGGTTTGACGAGTCCAGATGAGTCGTCGAGTGGAAAGGCAAAACAAATGCCATGTGGCCATCAATTGTCCGACCCAGCCTCGTTCCACAACTCACCCCTCGCTTTTTGACAGCTATCCCATTTTGATCATGACACGGCGAACACCAAACTCATGTTCCTCTACCAGGGATGGACGGCAACTTTCATTAAGTACTCAAAGATCGCCTCGGTGGATGCATCGAGGATCTTCAGGCGTTCAATGTTCAGGCTTTCCTGCACGACTAACTTCGTGAACGAACTAAAAAATTCTTTGGACTTTTGTACTTCCACACACAAATCGGTGGCCGATCGAAACTCAATCGATTTCACCTGCATCTGTCCGGCCAGTTGATGTGCCAAGCGGCGAGCGTCTGGTGTGGTGATAAGAATCTTTGTGGGGAACTCGTCGAGCATCGCTCGGATTTCAGCCAGTGATCCGGAGGCGAGCAGTCGGCCGCGGCAAATGAACAGGATCTGATCGGCGAGCGTGTCCATATCATCGAGAATATGACTGGAAACGAGTACTGCTTTGCCCCGTGCGGCGAGTTGTCGAAACAGAGTGAGCAGCTCCATGCGTCCCACGGGATCAACACCGTTGAGCGGTTCGTCGAGGACCAGCAGGTCGGGGTCATGGATAAGGGCTTGAGCGAGCTTGATTCGTTGCCGCATACCTTTGGAATACGTGCCAACTCGTCGGTCAGCGCGATCAACCATACCGACATCGGTCAGAGTTTGCTCGGTTCGTTCCTTGACCTCGGCGGAACTAAAGCCATGCAGTCGAGCCATCGCGCGGACGAAATTACGTCCGGACATTTCCTCGTACATGGCATCGACATCGGGACAATATCCGATATGCGGTTTGGCGGCCGCTGACCAGGCATCATGCCCACGCACTTGTACCGTTCCCAGGCTGGGTCTTAATTGGCCGGTGAGCAGGCGAATCATGGTACTTTTTCCGGCACCGTTGTGACCGACTAGCCCGGTGATTCCAGGCTGGATCATCGTGGTCACATCATTCAGACCGATCACGGCGCCGTACCACTTCGACACACGTTCAAAGCGACAGAGATGCGGTGCTGTGGCAACCGTTTCGCTGGAGGCGATTTCTTGTAAGTAACTCATGACACCACCCGTGAACCGCGCAGTCGAGGAAGTACTGCTAGGAGCGAGATGACACAGACGGAGACCACGACGCACATGGCCGGTACGAGTAACTTGGCATCGGCATCTTCTGACACTGCTCCGAAACACCACAAACCGATTAAACGCAGATCCCGCCACAAAGCCAGCAGCAGCCACTGACGATTTCCCAGTGCCTCGCGGAGCAGTCCACCAATGAGGGGCAAGAATGCGAAGATTCCCACCCAGGCCATCACCAGTTGCACGGTGCGCGGTAACCAAGTTGCCAGAGCGATTAGTACGAGACTGAGCGTGATCGACATCGCCAGTCCGTATCCCAAAATGCCGCGCAGGATCGTCCAATTCTCGCGGAAGTAGGTCGTGGAATCGGTGAGGAACCCATATTGGAAGTACAAGATAAGTGCTGGCAATGTGGTGGTGAGCGAGACCAGCAAGCTGATCGCCAGCATTTTGCCGATGAGGTAATGCCAGCGGCCGATGCGCCGTGATAGATAGAACGTTAAGCCGCCGTGACGGACATCATCGCCGACGAGCGTGCTACCTGCGAAGGCCATCATGAGCATGGTGACCGTAGCCTGTGCGAACATGAATTCTCGATAGGTGTCGCCCCGTCCCGTCACGCTCGATAACGCTTGATCGAGAAATCGTTGGAAGCCCGGATTCTCCGCCACGATCTGTGCTTTTAAATAAATGGTCGCAAACAAAAACAAAAAGTTGAGGCTAGCGAGTGCCAGGAGGCACCAAAAGAGTTTACGTCGCAGGACGAGCATGAGGCCGGTACGGGCGATCGACCAACAAGCCCACCAACTGGGATTCAGCGCACTGGACCAACCTCGATATTGCGTTGATTTCAAATTCATGACAATGCGTTCGCTGCCCCGATCATAGGTTGGATGACAGGAGGTAGGTTGGAACCTCCGACCAAACGATGGTAGACCGCTTCCAAGTCTTCTTCTTCCAGCTCCAAGCCCGACAGGGGTACTTGGCTTTCCTGCGCCAGGACGAAGAAATCTCGATTGTTCCAATCGGCTGACACGCGCACTCGAATCATCAGCGGAGTTCGTCCTCGTTCGACCACAAGTCCACGAGCGTAAAGTGCTTGGGCCAGTGGCAGTGGGTCCACCTCGCATGACAGCCGATAGCAGCGCTGCCGCACTTCGCGCAGCTCCTCCAATCGCCCCACGCGCACAACTTGTCCTTGATGCAAAATGATCGTCGTACCACAGACTCGTTCGATATCACCGAGCAAGTGAGTGGCGAGTATGAGTGACTTACCTGGACGAGCGGCGAGGGTGGCAAGCAGGTTGAGCATCGCCGCGCGCCCCTCGGGATCGAGTCCCGAGGTCGGCTCATCCAGCAGTAACAGATCCGGGTCATGGACAAGCGTGGCTGCGAGTTTGATCCGCTGCGTCATGCCGAGCGAGTAATCATCGAGCGGCCGATAGCGGGCATCTTCCATGCCGAGATGCGACAGCGTTTCATGGGCGCGACGGAGTGCTTGCCGTCGTGGCATGCCGCACATCTCTCCCGCCAAGGCGACATACTTGATGCCATGCATGCCAGGGATCAACGCATTTCGTTCGGGCATGAAGCCCACTCGACCACGCAGCTCCACTCCACCGCGACAGACGTCATATCCCAGTACGGTGGCGGTGCCTTGAGTGGGGCGGATCAAGCCGAGCAGAATTTGCATGAGGGTCGATTTGCCAGCACCATTCTGTCCGACCAGCCCGATCGGTCCCGGCGCTATTTGCAAATTCACATCTCGTAATGCCACGAACGAGCCGTACTGATGAGAAAGCTGGCGTAGGTCGAGCAGCGAATCCATCTCCACTTCCTCAGCAGTTGGTGTGGCCCGATCGGCTTCTATCCGCGATCAACTGACGATCGGCTCAATCACTCGACCACGACTCAGCGGCATCGGACGTCCGACAGGATCGTACAATTCGGTGTCGCTGGAATGTCCGAGACAGTGGAAAATTGTGGCGATCAAATCTCGTGCCTCCACGACTCCATCGACGGGGTCCGCGGCATGCTTATCACTCACACCATGCACCACACCACCGCGAATGCCGCCTCCGGCCAGAGCGAGCGAGAAGCAACGTCCCCAGTGATCGCGACCGGCGTTGCCGTTGAATTTCGGCGTACGTCCAAACTCGCCAAACCACACCACCAGAGTTTCATCGAGCAGGCCGCGCTGGTGGAGATCTTCGACCAGCGCCGAGAACGCTTGATCCATCATCGGCATCAGCAGCTTCTTGAGCGACTCGTTATGCTTGGCATGGGTATCCCAGCCGCCTTGATTCGGTTCGTCTTTAATGCGAGTCCAATTGACTTGAACCAGAGAGACGCCCGCTTCGACCAGTCGCCGCGCTAATAGAATACTCTGAGCAAAGCGACTGCGACCGTAACGGTCACGAGTTTCCGGCTTCTCGAGACTCAACTGAAACGCATCGCGCGAACGGGAGCCGCTGAGTAGATCGAGTGCTTTGCGGGCATGAACGCCGTAGTTGCCAACGGTGGCAGCGCTTTCGAGTCCGATGAGCTGCTGATTGAGTTGCTGGAGCAGGTTGCGTCGCTGGTCGACTCGCAGCGCCGGCAATTCGGCGGGTAACGACAAACCGGGAATCGTGAATTGTTCCTGGGACGGATCGCAGTGGATCAGCCAGGGATGATAGCGCTGTCCGAGTAAACCTGCGTCTTGACCGGGCCAGGGAAAGTTGCCGTCGTTCCAGATATGTTCGGGAAGTGTGATGGCGGATGGCAGTTGTCCTGGAGCGGGTCGCACGGCACGTACCAGTGCCCCCATACTCGGCGCGAGATTCGGTGCTTTGGGCAAGGCACTTTCTTGGTTGAGTGGGATGTGAGGCACGCCGGTGAGCATCTGATAACCGCTGGACGAATGGGCGTTGTCGTTCGTCACCACCGCTCGCAAGACCGCAATTTTGTCGGTCCACTGTGCGGTTTTCGGCATGAGCTCGCCGACCAGTAGTCCGGGCGTTTTCGAGGCGATCGTGCCGAACTCCCCGCGCACTTCAGCGGGCGCTTGCGGCTTGGGATCCCACGTTTCATGTTGCGGTGGACCACCAACGAGTCCAAACACAATCACCGACTTTGCTTTGCCAAAGGAACTGCGCGAGAGCCGCGGCGTGGAACTCGCAGCCGCACCGGGAACGGAGCTGGGCGAGGCGGCGCTGGCGGCAGCATCCGCTGCACGAGCGGCGCGACTGGCGAGAAGTCGGTCGAGCGAGAGGCCGCCGAGTCCAATCCCGCCGAGGCGGAGCCATTCACGACGCGTGACGCCGTCGCAGAGCTGATAGCCTTGATCGAATACGGGCAGCATGACGAATTCCTCTTACAGCGATTTCAAGTAGGCGATCAAGTCGGCGCGTTCGGCATCGGTCAGTTCGCCCTTGCCGGTGACTTTGGCCGGATTGTGCGCCTCGGTAAGCACCTGATCGAGCGAACGAGCTCGACCATCATGCAGCAACCGAGTCTTGCGGTAAACGCCGACCAGGGACGGAGTATTGTACCCTTGATAACGATCGACCGGCGCACCCAGTCCGACATCATGAATCTCGCCATCCGTGTAGGATGGTCCGGAATGACACTGTGCACAACCCGCTTTTTCGCTATGAAAGACCTTTTTGCCGCGTTCCGCCTGCTCGGTGAGTCCGCCATCGGGAAGCCGAAACGGGTTGGGCGGCAATTCCATCGTTTTCAGGTAAGCCAGGAGCGCCGTGACATCTTCTTCCGACGGCTTCGGTCCTTGCATGGTGGTGGTGAGTGACGAGTGCATGGCGTCACGCAAATCAGTCTGCCAGCCATGCCACGTCCACGGTCCCGTTTCATGGATGCGATGCAGCGACAACACGGTTTTGTAGGTATTCGGAGTGCCGTCGTTCCAGGTATCCATGCGTTCGTCGTTCGATCCACCGTCATAGTGGCAGGTGTGGCAGCTATACCATTGATCCAAACTTCGCCCGGCATCCAGGAAAATCGCTTCGCCACGTCGAGCAGCGGATGGTTCAGCCGGTCCACCGAGCGAGATGGTGCCGATTACCGCGTGGTTGTCGATGTCGACGACTTGGATGTTGTTGAGCAGATAGTTGGCGACGTAGATCGTACGGTCATCCGCCGCTCGAATTCCCATCGGGCGACCGCCGAGCGGGATGCGCACGAATCGCTCTTCGTCGCGCACTAATTGCGGATTGATATGATCCAAATTGGCGTAGTCGGTGAGTGGCAGATCATTTAGGCGATAGACCAGTAGCTCATGGGTTCCCGAGGCGGAGGTTACGATCCGCTGCTCATTGGGCGTGATCGCCAGACCAAACGGATCGCCGACTGCCTTTCCCGGCGGATCTAGCGACATCGCTTCGCGCCGAGCGGGTTCGTCCAGCCGCACGCGGGCCAGTCGAGTGCCCAGGACCCAGCCCAGGCGAATCATCGCGGGATTAATCTGGCTGTGCCGGTACTGCACCCAGGGGAAATAGACGTGGCGACCGTCGGCCGTCGTTTGTAAATGTCCGATGTTGAGTGCCAGAAACTGTTCTTTGAAGAGTTCTTGGCGAGTGGCAGTATCGACCACCGTGATACCGCGATCTCCACTGGTTCCCACCGCCAGCCGACTGTCGTCGGGGGTGAGCGTCAAATAGCGGGGCCGCAAACCAACATCGATGCGCGCGACCTCGCGATTCGTCTGCAAATCAATCTCGGCCACTTGATCCGCCATCGACAACGCGACGTAAGCCTTTCGGCCATCACGCGTGACCGCGATTCCATATGGCTCAAAACCCAGCTGAAGGCGATGTTCCACCTGGAGCTTGTCGCCCTGGACGGAGAGGATCGTCAGATCGCCGGAATAGCTGCCGGTCACCAGCAGACGCTGGCCATCGGGCGTGCGGGTAATCGCACCCGGACGATGTCCCACTCGCAGCTCATCCACCACTTTTCCTGTCACACGACCAGCGGCGTGCTTCGCTGCGCTGGTCGCGGACGATGCGGCGTCGTCGGCGTTTTTCGTCAGTCGCACGAGTGACACGGTGTCGGATGATTGATTGGCCGTGGCTAGCCATTCCGCTTTCGGGCCCAGGACCAGATCGATGGGAGATCGATCCAAATCGGCCGCGATCGGTTCTGCCGCCACTTGAGTACTAGCGATCGCATGTCGGTTCGTCGTGGCTGGGGAATTGGTTTTGGTTTGAGGCTCAGCGGCTGCTTGGCCTTTCCAAAAACTGAGTCCTACCAGCACGAGGGAACTTGTGGTGACCACGAGCAGCCAGGGGCTCAGGGTTTGTCGCTTCATCTTGATTACTCCCAATGAGCGGGCATATCTGGTTGCTGCCAGATACTCATCCCACCGTCCACCAATAACATTTGACCTTGAACATGCCAGGCATCATCGCAGCACAAATAGACCGCTCCGCTGCCACACACGTCCGCCTGCGGCACTTGGCCGTTGGGCGTGTGCAGTTCCATCCACCGTGCGAATCGTGGATCCCGATCGATGATTGCGGTGAGTGGTGTGCGAACCAGTCCGGGAGCCAGTCCATTCACTCGAATCCCGTAAGGGGCGAGGGAAACGCAGAGCGACTTGACCATCATCTCCACCGCTCCCTTGGACGTGTCGTAACAGCTGTGCGTGGGTTCGGCGAGTCGTCCGTTGATAGAGCCAATCATGAGCACTCGACCGGACACTTTCCGTTCCACCCAAGAGCGGGCAAAACGCTGAGTGAGAAAAAACGGAGCGGCTACGTTTAAACTCATCGTGTGCTGATAGGTGTCCCAGTCCATCTCCAGATAAGGCTTGTCGATGTAGGTCCCCGCGTTGTTGACGAGAATGTCGATGTTCGGAAGCGCTGCGGTGGCGCGGGCGAACAGATCGTCGACCGCTGGTGAGGTTTCGGCCGACAGGTCGCCGGTGATGAATTCCGCTCGCACTCCGTGAGTTCGACAGGTGTCCAGAACCTGTTGAGCTTGGTCGTCGTGTTTTCTGCCATGCACGATGACATCGGCACCGGCGGCGGCGAAGGCTTCCACGATCGCTCGGCCCACGCCTTTGGTGGAGCCGGTGACGAGTGCCTGATGTCCTCGCAGATGAATCATGACGTGCTCCTCAAATGATGACGCTGCGTCATGGCTTCGCGGGCAGAGCGTCACATTGTGCCAGGGCGAGCAATGGGTAACAGGTGCCACTGTAGGTGATGAAGTGCCACTTGTCGGTATTGAGCGATCGAGTCCACCAGCGACCAGACTCGCGCTGATTCACCTTAATCCATTCGATGCCGCGCTGGATGCGAGGATCTTTGGCATCCACACCTGCGGCGCGGAGCACGATGATCGCCAGCCCTGTCTGATGTCCATCGCTCGGCGGATTGGCGAATTCCGGTTCCTCGCGCAACTTACCCGCTCGATTGCCACCACCCCACGCCTCTGGCTTGGCGAAGGTGCGGATCGACCAGCCACCATCGGTCCGCTGATGTTTGAAAATCATCTCGACCATTTCTTGTCGCTGGCTGTCGGTGATGAGGTCCGGCAAACGGGTCGACGCCCACAATAAGAGCACTCGGCTGTAATCATGCAGCGGCTTTTCGGTCTGCAGATATTTGCGTAGACGAGCGACAGCGGCTGTTTGTTTTTCGTCGGTCAGTTGAGCGAGCCAACCGGGAGCGGTGCCGATGGCCATCGCGGCTACGGTCGCTTCATGATAGGCGTCCGATTCAAACGGAGGCCAGCAATCGAGCGTGCCCCAGGTGCCGGATTCGAGTTGAATGTCGAGCATCAGTTTGAGTGCGGCGGACGTTTCGGGAGACAGTTTCTTGGTGACGTGAGCGTCCCATTCGGCCAGTCCCGCTGCCAGATAGATCACCTGAGCCGGTACGGTGCTCTCTTTCAGTTTCTTTTCGTCCCGCATTTGCAGCGCTTGCAATTGGTCGATGTAAAAGTCGCGGGCTTCGGCGGCCGGCGGACCAAAATGATTGGTGAGTGCCGGGCGGATTTGCAGGTAAGAGCCGTTGGTATGGCAGGCGATGCAGCGGCGGCTGTTCGACCACAATTTGGATCCCATATCGAGGTGGGCGAGTGCCTTCGAAACTGACAGCTCGGGCAGCTTCGGCTCGTCTGCCCGCGCTGCTGGCACCTGCTGAGAATCGAATTCATATTGAGGCTGGTCGGCGGCGCTGGCGGCTGGAATCTGCACCGTTGTCGATGCAACGAGTGCGAGAGCGGATAGCGCGACAGTGGATAGCGCGAAAGTGGCGACCGTCCAGGAGAAGCTCGTCCGATACCAAGCTGGCAAATAATGGCGGGATGTCATGGCGGGTGAGTCACTCACGGGGTTAGCGGGTGGGGGGTAGGCGGTTTGGGGATAGCAGTTTCGGGCATAGCAGGCCTGAGGCCAATTCGACGGCTGACAGGCCACTGCGAGGAGCTCGAGCGACCGTTTCCTAATCGGGTGTTAATGTATCACGACTCATGGATTGGAAAAACATCATCCTGAGCGACTGGGCGACATTCCAGGAGGTCAAAGATCACAGAAATTGAGCGCCCATTAGCGGCTGGCGGAGCGTATACTGGGGACCTGAATTGCCGGGAGGCTGGTGATTGTCTCGGATTGGGGCGAGGCCATCGTGAGGAGTGACGTACCGTGAATGTCTTGTTTGTCAGCAGTGAAGTGACGCCATTTGCCAAGACGGGTGGATTAGCCGATGTCTGCGGCTCGCTGCCCGTCGAACTCGCCCGGCAAGGTCATTCCGTCTCGGTGATCATGCCCGCCTATCGATCGGTGTGGAATACGGCTCAGCAGCTACAGGATACCGGGATTCGCTTCGAAATCCCGCTGGGCACTCGCATCGTGTCTGGCAAGCTGTGGGAGAGTCATTTACCGGGCAGCACGGTGCCCATCTACTTTGTCGACCAACCGGATTATTTTGATCGCCCCGAGCTGTATCGAGAGCGGGGTGAGGATTACGGCGACAACTGTGAGCGTTTCATTTATTTTTGTCGAGCGGCATTGGAGGCGGTGCGAGCGCTGAAGCTGAACGTCCAGGTGATTCACTGTCACGACTGGCAGACGGGATTGATCCCGGCCTACCTCAAAATCGAATATCGTCATTCGCGGCTCTACGAACAGATTACTTCCGTACTCACGATTCACAACTTGGCCTATCAAGGTCAGTTTTGGCATTGGGACATGCCGCTTACTGGCTTGGACTGGAAGTACTTCAACTATCACCAGATGGAGTTCTACGGCAATCTCAACCTGCTGAAGACGGGGCTCGTTTTTGCCGACGCACTTACGACCGTAAGTCCCACGTATGCGCGTGAGATTCAAACCGCGGATCAAGGTTATGGATTGGATGCTGTCTTACGGCTGCGAAAAGATGCTTTGACCGGCATCGTCAACGGTGTCGACGAAGAGATTTGGAATCCGGCGACGGATCGAATGTTGGCCAGTCGTTACGACGTCGGGTCGTGGCGGGAGGGCAAGGCGATCTGCAAGCAAGCGCTGCAGAAGGAATTCAATCTGCCACAGGAGAGCCGCACGCCGGTGATCGGGTTGATCGGACGACTGGCGGAACAAAAAGGCTGGGATCTGATCGGTCACGTGATTGATCGCTGGGCTCCTCAGCATGGCGTGCAGTGGGTGATTTTGGGAACGGGCGAGCCACGGTATCACGATTGGCTGCAGCATCTGGCGCGGACCTATCCGTGGCGCGTATCGGTGAAGCTGTCATTCAGCGAAGAGTTGGCTCATCGGATTGAAGCTGGAGCGGATATGTTCCTGATGCCCAGTCGCTACGAACCGTGTGGTTTGAATCAGCTTTACAGTTTGAAGTATGGGACGGTACCGGTCGTGCGTGCCACTGGTGGTTTAGCTGACACCGTCGTCGACTCGTACGAGGAAACGCTGGCCAGCGGCACCGCCACCGGCTTCAACTTCCACGACTACAACGTAGAAACGCTGGAGCATGCGGTGTGGCGTGCCTGTGACACGTATTGGCAGCGACCGGAGACGTGGGCCCAGATTGTCACACAAGGCATGTCCCAAGACTGGTCCTGGCGCTATAGTGCGCAGCAATACACGCATCTCTACCGCCAGGCGATCCAGCGTCACCGCGAGCAGTCTTGAGCAGGACAGTGCCGCAAGGATTGTTTTGCCGAGTTCAACCAGCCACGATTCGTCCGATTCGTGGTCCCGACTTCGTGGCTCTGTCTCCGGGGTCTCGACTCCGTTTTCGTGGTCTCTCGGCAAAAATAAAAAATTTTTCCCAAAACTATTGCCTCCGGAATTCCGTATTCATACCATATCGATCGCAAGAGCAACTGTAGCGTTTTGCAACAAATGCTCTCGAGCAATGTGATTCTTCCGAGGCAAATACGGCGGTTTGATTGCGGGCAAGCGAGTTTGACTATTCCGGTGGTTGAACTTGCGCAATAAATCGAAGTACGGAAGAAGAGCCGCTGCAACAACAGCATGGCAAACTTGGAGATGTGCTAGCGAGGTGGCTCTCGCAAGGACACTCCCAGAGCTGGGTTGTGGTGAACGTTTCGCGATGAGAGGCGAAATGTGCTGGGGAGGCAAAACGTCTGATGCTGTCCACAGCATCCGGTTGAGCTGGCGTGATGTGTTAGGAACAGAGAGTCTTCAGCCGCGGTCACGGGTTAGCTTTTTTGAGAGAAAAGCGAGTGACTGAAAGCGAGCGATTTAAGTTGCTGGTTAAGTACCGCATCTGCACCCAATCAGATTCCACTTATCCCTGCGCCTAGAATCAGCTACGTCCCGGATGAACCTCTCACAGTGGTGGATCTTTCCCTGTGATTGCTTGCTTCGAGAGAACAAGCTGGAGGTTATGTCATGGCAACCGTTGAATTTGATGTGTTTCATGCGCGGGTGAAGGAACAAGGTCCGTCGGAGCGTATGCCCAGTGCGCCGGCTCCAGGACGCTTTCATCGCATTCAAGAAATTCGCCGCCGCGAAGGGATGTCGCTCCGCAGCGCCGCTCGACAACTCGGCTGCGATACCAAGACGGTCCGACTGCAAGAACAGTCGACTACCGATCTGAAGATCAGCGATCTGCATCGCTGGCAAAAAGCTCTCGATGTGCCCCTCTCGGAACTCCTCGTCGAATCCGAGGATTCACTGTCGGGTCCTATTCTCGAACGAGCTCGGATGGTGCGTTTGATGAAAACGGTCGCGGCGATTAAGGAACGTGCCGAGGGCACGCCGATCGGTCGACTCGCTCAGATGCTCGGCGAACAAGTGCTCGAGATTATGCCCGAGCTCGAAGATGTTGGTCCCTGGCATAGCGTCGGACAACGTCGCTCGGCCAACGATTTAGGCCGAGTGTTTGAGCAGCAGTATTCGCTCAATTCGTCCGGTGGTGATGGCGATCGCGATGACTAGCGAGTGACCTCCAGCGGCGTCGCGCTTGCCCGCACGCCGCTGGAACTCTGTTGCTCCTATCTTCTGCTCATCGCTCACCGATCTGCACTGCACTGCACTGCACTGCTCTGCACGGATCGGAACCTATCGAGCCCAGTAGTCGAAGACGATCACTTTCTCGACTCGCGGCCCCACCAGTTTCACGAATTCTTGATGAGCGGGATGAGGCAGATATTCGTCTCGGCCCTTTTCATCTCGGAACGTCACGACGAAACCATGCGTGAGCCCTTCCGATTTGTTTTCGACGCTCACATCCGTGCCCCACTCAAAACCCTCAATCGCGTCGATCTTCTTGGGTAGAGCGGCAAAGGCGTCCGCCACTTCTTGGGCCTGAGCGGGTGTAACTTCCGCTTTGAACTTGAACAGCACCACATGTCGCAGCAGACCCTTCTTGGGTGCAGCGCCCAAAGCGGTCAGCATTTGGTCAGCGACGAACCTGTTTCCTGCGTCGTTGAGGTGTACTCCGTCGGTGGTCAAAATCTTATTCTCCTGATTCTTGTCGTTGGCCTTCTTCAAGTAATTGATGAACGCTTGGCGAAGATCCAGTAACTGGCTCTTCGTCTCCGTCGCCACACCTCGGCTGATCGTGCTGTATTCTTCGAGCATGGCGTCCAGTTTATTGGAGCCATCGGTTTTCTCGCCGATCACGCTGGGAGTGCACAGCACAACTCGAGCACCACCTTTTTGAATCGCATCGATGATTCGCTTGAGTCCGGCTTGAAAATCCTCCTTCGAGGTACCGCGATTATTGAGCGAGTGCCAGACGTCATTGATGCCAATGTAAATCACCACGATCGTGGGCTTCTTGGATAAGACATCGCGCTCCAGTCGCTTTTCCAGATCCGGCACTTTATTGCCGCTAATCCCAGCACCGATGATTTCGACCTTGAGATCTTTTTTGGTCTCTTGCAGATGTTTACCAACGAGCGTGACATAACCATTCGGGCCCACTCCGCCCTGCGTAATCGAGTCGCCTAAAAAAACCACTCGGTCACCAGCCTTGAGTTCTTCACCCCAAGCACCAGAACCAATCGCCAGGCTGCTCATGAGAAAACCCGCGATTAAGCCAGCGCATAACGCGAACGACATGCGGCAAGTCGCCAAGGACGTCGAGCGAAGGGATGAACGGAAAGAAACGTGCATGAGCGATCTGAGCATGTTGGACTCCCAAGTTGACAAACGGGTTTCGAAACAACAACCGACGATTTACGGGTGACTATCTTCGCCGAGAGACCCGGGCGACTCAATCGGCCAGGCGATAGAGTTGCAGCAAGGAATCGGTGGCCTGTTGCCACGTGAACTGCGCGGCGATGATTTGGTGAGCATTACAAGTCATGGTTGCGACATCTCCCCAGCGTTCCCGGTGGAGATTCGTATCCCATTGCACCAGCGCCTCGGCCCAGGCGCTGACGTCGCCCGCCGTTACCGCACAATAATGCACGCTCGCCTTTGCCACTTCATTCACGACGGGTAAGTCCGAGGCGAGTACAGGGCAGCCAGCCGCCATGGACTCTAGCAGCTTCAGAGGGCAGCAGCCCTGCAGCAAGTTCCGGTCGACTGCTTCGAGTGGCACTGCCGATAGATCGACTTGATGATAAAGCCGTGCCACATCCGCTCGCGAACCAGGGGCATGAAGCACCACGGTGTCGCTGAGTTGCAGTTGTTCTACGCGTTGCTGGATTTCGCGCTGGCGCTGCTTCGGTCCCGTGACCATCAGATGCAGCGTGATGGAGCGTTGTCGTCGAGCCATGGCGACAGCAGCCAGCAACGTTTCTATGCCCTGCCAGCTAGCCATCGTGCCCACGTATGCCACCTGCAGCGACTCGGAGTGACCATGTTCCCTGGTGACAGACTCGCGCGGGCGATACGGAAATTCGTCCCGATGCACTCCATTTCGTATGACGTGAATTTTCTCGGGCGCCACACCACGCTGTCGCAGGTAGCTGGCATTCACATCACTGACCGTGATGATTCGCTCGGCGGCCCGCAGACAAGCGTTTTCCTGTCGTTCAAGCTTGGACAGCAGCGCCGTGTCACTCGCAATCCGCGGATAATGGTATTTCAATTCAATCGAGGGTAGGCCGTTGACTTCATAGATCAAGCGAGCTTGCCGACGTACTTCCGGATTCAGGAACGGGAATCCCTCGAAGATCGACCGAAAGTGAATCACGTCGAATCTCTTTTCACCCAGCCAAGCGACCAGCTTTGCTCGAAACGTGCGCGCTCGACCAATCGGGTTGAGGTCGGGGCAGCCGAGCACGACGTGGTCAACATTTGGAAATAGCGATGGCCGTGACTGGTCCCGAGCCCCTGGGGTCACCAGCGTGACGTGCCCCTGCCCTGCACCCAGCGCGCGCACAAACGCCTCCACATGCGTGGCGGCGCCTTTCGGGCCCGGTACCTGGTCGAAGGTTGTGTAGAGGATCTCATACCTGGTTGATCTCATCTCCGAATTCTACTTGCCTGCACCCCGGCACTCGACTAGCTTGCTGCTATTCAAGTAGAGGGACACCCGTATGTCGACAGCCGTAAAACTTATGCCGGTAGCGGGGTTTGCGCGCAGCCAATCGCTGCAGGCTGAGGGCACGGCGGATGAGATTCTAGCGCAGGTTCGTTGGATTCGAGCCAAGGCGGCTCAGCTACAAGCTCGACGCGGGCTATTGCTTCTGATCTCGATCGTGGCCTTCGTCCTGGCGGGTGTCTCCCTGTTGGCCAATATGTTTCGAGCGGTCACGGATCCGCTCATGATGAAGGTCACCTTGTGGAGCACGGTCGCTTTTTTGGTGACAGCAGTAGCGGTGCTGATCTATCGCCAGCGTCAGGCGAAAACGATGATTGATCTGCGACGGATCGACATCATCGAACACCTGCTTCAAAGCCTTTCGCTCGACATGAAGCCGACGACCAAGATC
Source organism: Planctomycetota bacterium (assembly GCA_046086325.1). Classification (GTDB taxonomy): domain Bacteria; phylum Planctomycetota; class Planctomycetia; order Pirellulales; family Pirellulaceae; genus JBJSXJ01. The sequence goes on from JBJSXJ010000020.1 coordinate 15,496, forward strand.
AATGCTCGGTTTGATTTTCGTCACCATCGACATCCAGATCTCTTGCGTAGAAAAAATGCGAGCTTCTGGCAAGGGACTTCACTGAGCGGTTCCCAAATCCCCTGGCTATCACTCTCGGCTGTCCTGATCGATCGTCAACGAATCACCCTGTCACTCACACAAACGTTCACGTCCAAAGACACGCAGAAGCGCAAGTATTCCAAGCGAGTCGAATCCTTTCGAGAACGACTCAAGGTGACCGCTCGAGTTAATCCCGCGACCTATCCCGGCTTGGCGGAGATCGGGATCAGGGCCATTGCTGCTCGTATTCATGGCCCGTTTCGCAATCTCTCGTGGAAGGTCGATGGCGAAAAAGTTAGTGTGCAGTGTGATCTGCCAAAAATCCGTCGCACGTTTGGTCGCGGAATGAAAAAGCAAACGGATCCACCCAGTGGACTGATGCAACACCAGCACGTACTCGACGTCCTCGTGGCACTCTATCAAGCGCTGGGACACTGTCGCCAAGCGAAAGCAGGACGAGGAGCAAAACATGGCCGGTAGTACCTCAGATCCCCACTCGAATGCCGACCTGGGCATGTGCCAAGAGCAAGCTGGTTTCCTCTTCTCTCATCGTTGCGGCAGTATGGCCGTGCGAGAATGTGCGAACTGCCAAAAGTCCATCTGCCAAAAACACTCGCTCATCGACGAAGTAGCGCGCATCATCTGCGTCGCCTGTGCCAAGAAAACATCGCAGACATCCAGTTCCACTACGGCTCCCGGGAAGACAAATCGCCCCACTCGAACCTCGGATTACGACAGCGATTGGGATCGGGAGCCCTACTTTTACCGAGATCGCTATTATACGCGGACGGAAAGTGAGCCACCTCCATCGCCCGCTGCAGCTGTCGTTCTACCGCTGGTCGCTCCAACTCAGCCCGACAAAGCATCCGCCGGCGGCAAGGATTCCGATTCGGCGGAAGACGATCATCGTGAGCAGGATTCAGACGATCATGCTGGATCGGAACCAGATCACGAACAGGACGCCGATGTAGATGATTTTCACGACGGGGACGAAGCGGCACTCATGGGCGGAATGAGTGACTCGGCGGACGATTTTGAAGCGGACGATGATCAGACTCCTGATTTGGACGACGATCAGGACGACGATGCGAGTGACGATTCCAGTGATTCAGCGGACGATGGTTCTTTCGAGGATGACATGGGTGCCAGCTAGTTCATCAACTCCTCGGATCCTCTATTACGCACTCGGTGGTGGACTTGGACATCTCACGCGCGCCGTCGCACTCGCCAGGCAACTCCACCGCCTTGTTCCCTGTCAGCAGCGACTGCTCTGGAACACCGGCTTTCCACTAGCCGCACGTGAACTGCTGAAGACCGAGCCAGACTTACACTGGGATGCATTTGCCCCGAGTGACTCCGCGGATGATGTGGGACAGCGAGTGGCTCAGATCGTTGAGCAGTGGAAACCAGACATGCTGGTCGTGGATACCTTTCCCCGCGGGATTGGCGGCGAGCTGACTCAGGTCATGCCGTATCAGCCGATCCGCCATCGCGTTCTGCTGGGACGCCGCCTGCCCCTGGAATATGTGCAGTCATATCAACTGCGCGACTGGGTCGAGCGCTACTATCATCAGATTATCATTCCCGGCGAAGCTAGCCCCTGGTGGAAAGGTCGCGAAGGTCAGCAGTCCTCCGGCTCTGACCATGTATTAACGCCCGTCAAAACAGATTGGGTGGAACCGCTTTTGATTCGTGATGCCGCAGAGCTGCTGAATCACGAGCAAGCTGGAGCCGTTTGTCGACTTACCGAGCGGCAATCCTGTGTCTGCATCGTCGCCACGGGGTCCATCGCGGAATGCCGGCGAATGAGGCAGTTGGCGGAGGCGCTAAGTGAGCGTTGGCAGTCGGACTGGCCACCGCTGCGGCTCGTTCTGCCTCCCGACGTCCGACCTGAGCGTCCGACTAGCTCGCCCACGCAGCAGCATTCCACACTGATGACCATCACACATCAGCCGTGGGTCGAGTGCATACGACGAGTAAAGCTGGTGATCGCGATGGCCGGTTACCATCTCTTTCATGAAGCTCGTCAGACGAAAACGCCCGCCATCTGGCTCAGCGGAGAGCGGAAATACGATCGCCACGCCGAGAGAATCGCCGAGTTCCCATCTGCCAATTCCCTGCCGCTACACGACACGCTCGGCTCAGCGGACCTCGGCCAACTGACCCAAACTCTACTCGCAAAAATCCGGGAACAGTTGACGACCATCCCAGCCGCCACACCGGGCGACACACTAGCTGACAACCTGGCTGACAACTCATGTGCTCATGCCCGCGAATCAATCCCATACGAAAATGGCGCCGCTGCCGCCGCTCAGCTACTCCGCCAGCTACTTACCGCTGTAAATGCGAATTGAAAGGAGGCTGGTCGACTCGGAGAGTCGACCGACAATATGTCGACTTGGGAGAGTCGACCGACGATATTCGGAAAGGCGACCGACAGTGACCGACGTCGCCCTCGTGCCCAAACAGACAGCTCACGCGCATCCTACAGCACGTGGGACGCACCGAGTTGTCGGTTGGCTTTACGACGCTGGTGATACTGCCAACCGGGAATGAAGAAGCAAAGTGCTGAGACGATGCCGAAGAGTACGTGGGCGGCGTTAGGCCAGCGCGCCATCAGCATCGCGGTGCAGAACAGCACACCGGCTTGCAAGTAAAACGCTCCAGACAGCATCGCGGCTTTGGCCAGAAACACGAGTCCCATGACGAGCGGCAACACGGGAGACAGTGCCAGCGGCGGCAACTCCAGCGAGTATTCCAGCGGAAACAGGAGCGCAATGGCGATCATACTACCGGCCCACAAATGCGCAATCTGTCGCTCGACAAACGTCACTGGTCCCACGCGCTGTCGCAGCACCCAGAACACGTAGGCCCACATCCAGAGCGCGATCGTCCAAAGGCTCGCGTACGACCAGCGATTGCTGTAATCGAGCGCGAACATGAGTTCCGTTAGCAGATTGACGATCAGCAGCACGATTCCATGCCACATCCAGAGCGTGCCCCAGTTTTCCAGCACGGGAGCGTGATGCGTCTCGCGAAACAAGCGCGAGAGGATCTGACTAAAACGTCCGGTGTTCGCCGAAATCGGCTCGTCGTTCAAAAACGCTTCCAAATCCGCCGCCATGGTAGCAGCGGTCGGATAGCGCAGGTCAGGCGGTTTCTGCAAACAGCGCAGCGCGATGAGTTCCAACTCGTTATCACATTTCGGATTGATCACATGCGGCGGCACAGGGTCTTGTTCCAGGAGCAGCAAGACGGTGTCGACAGGCGAGGCCGCCTGAAATGGCGGTCGACCGGTAAGCATGTGATAGAGGATCGAACCAAGACTATAAATATCGGTGCTGGGGCCAACTTGCCCGCGAGCGCCTGCAGCTTGTTCGGGAGCCATGTAACTGGGAGTGCCCAGGATGGCACCGGTGCGAGTCAAACTGGCGGTCGCTTCGATTTGTTTCGCCAGACCGAAGTCGGAGAGATGCGGTTGGCCGTCCAGGTCGAGCAGAATGTTGGACGGCTTCAGATCGCGATGCAGTACACCTTCTTCATGAGCGTGCTGAATCGCTCGGCAAACCTCCAGGAGCAGTCGAGCGGCTTCGCGAGCGGGCAGGGGACCGGCCGCTAGCTTCTGCGACAGCGTTTGGCCGGGGATGTACTTCATGCTGAAGAACGGCCGACCTTCCCATTCACCTACTTCATAGACCGGCACGATACCGGGATGATTCAGTTTCGCAACGGCCTCAGCTTCAGCTCGAAACCGAGCGATGTCGGCGGCGCCCGAGCCTTTGCCTGGCAGAATCATCTTCAGCGCGACGTCGCGACGGAGATTGGTTTGATGAGCGCGAAAGACGACGCCCATACCACCATGTCCGATTTCCTGCTGCAACTCGTAATCGCCAATCGAAAATGGCAGTGGTGGCAGAGTGGAAAGGCGTAGCGAGGCCTCGCTGTTGTGGGCTTGATCGGATGACGAACGGGAATCGTAGCCCGCCACTTCCGCAACTAGGACCGCGCCCCAGAGCTGCCGGAGCTCGTCGGCTAAATCCGGGTGCTCCGCACAAATCCGTTCCACGTCCGCCGACTCGCCACGCTGCACGCGCGAGGAAAGTTCATCGAGCAACAGCGCCAGCTGTTCATCGCGGGCGTCGGAGTCATCGAGTGGTGGAGGCGTGATGTTCACGGGGTTCGTCGCGCTCACGGCAAGCGTGATGAGCCTGCAAATAAAACGAGGAGTCGAATGGTGGGGCGAGGAGTGCGCGAGTGGTTAGTCGTCGGCAGGTCCATCCAGGGAATTGCCGAGGACGTTACGCAGGCGACGAATGGCACGTAGATAACGCATGCTCGCCGCCGGCTCCGTCAGTCCCAAGGACTGCGCGATTTCCTGATTCGTCAAATGTTCGTAATGCCGCATGACAATAATCTCGCAGTCCGCTTCATCCAATTTGCTAATCGCTTCTTCGACTTGTCGTGCCATTTCGCGGCGAGTGGCAGCGGCGGCAGGAGTCATTTCGGGATCGCAGAGCTGGGCAACGAGGTCGCGTGTGGAATGCTCGTCACCCTGAGGCACGGCGAGCGATTGTTCGCGATCAACCGATCGTTTGCCCGACACTCGGTGACGTCGATGAGCATCGATGATGCGATCTTTGGCAATTTGTCGCAGCCAGAGATGGAAAGACATGGCGGGATTGCGCAGGTAATCATGCAAGCGCCGATGGGCTTCAATCATGACATCCTGCAGCACATCACTCACATCGACTCGACGCAAGATTTTCTGATCGAGTCGCATTTGGATGAGCCGTCGCACGCTATCCCGATGACGCTCCATCAATTGATTGACCGCTTGCTCGTCGCCTGTCTGAACTTCTGCTAACAGTTCGGACGTTTTATCGGGCGTCGGCCATATACTTGGTTCCACGAGTTATCTTCCGTTGCGTGAAGTTCAGGGACCCGTCGCATCTTCCATCTGCTGGATGTACTGACGCAGCCGCTCGAGCTCGTCCGTGACATCCTTGAGCTTCAACATGTTCTCAACGCGTTTGACTAGTTCCACGCGATTGACGGGCTTGGAAAGAAAATCGTCTGTGCCCGCTGCCACCGCTCGCTCGATGTCCCCCAGCTCGTTGAGGGCCGTGACCATGAGGATCATGATACGTCGAGTGTCAGCGGTTTGCTTGAGTTTCTTGCAAACCTCAAAGCCGCTCAGCTTCGGCATCATGACATCGAGCAGAATCAGGTCGGGGTGAAAGGTGGCGACTTTATCGAGCGTATCCTGGCCGTCGATCGCGGTTTCTACTTCGCAATCAACACCCGCCAGGTAAGCTTCGAGCAGTTCCCGATTGGGCTGATTATCGTCGGCAATCAGAATTCGATTTTTGCGAGACTTCGACATGCGAGGGCCTTAGGGACGGAAAGCGGAACAAACGAGTTTTGATTATACGTTGCGCCAGGCGCTGGCGAGAAGTGCGGAAAGAGGGATTCGGCGACGTTGCATTGAATGCCGATACGTATCTAAGATGACTGGTTCGTTGGTCCCAGCGCGGGACCACTCCCCGGTTTTTGCTCCTTTCGTTCGCGAGAATCCATGAAACTTGCCAAATATCGTTCGTCCGCCGGCGTTGTGGCAGTAGGCATCGTCGACGGGGAACGCCTGATCCCCCTCAATTTGTCCGCCGGTCCCTGCCGCTCCCTCCGCGAACTACTCGACTCTCCGCAGCCCGCTCAACTGGCACAGTCGTTAGCGTTAAACAATGCCGCCGTGCCACTGAGCGCCGTCACCTTGCTCGCCCCGATCGACGATCAAGAAGTTTGGGCCGCTGGTGTGACGTACAAGCGCAGCCAAGTGGCGCGCATGGAAGAGTCGGAAGCGGCAGCCTCGTGCTACGACCGAGTGTATGTATCACCCCGCCCCGAAATCTTTTTCAAAGCCACTCCCAGCCGAGTGTCGGGACCGGGTCAACCCCTGCGGATTCGCCGCGATGCGACCTGGAATGTGCCCGAACCCGAAATGACACTCGTCATCAATTCTCACTTGCAGCTAGTCGGCTGTACCGTGGGGAACGACATGAGTTCGCGCGATATCGAAGGCGAAAATCCGCTCTACCTGCCACAAGCCAAGGTCTACAACCAGTGCTGTGGACTCGGCCCCTGGATCACCCTGCTCGACGCCTTGCCACCCCGCGAATCGATCGGGATTCACCTGTCGATCGTCCGCGGCGGCACCGAAGTGTTTGCGGGCGACACCACGATCGCTCAGATGGCTCGCACCTTTGAGGATCTGATTAGCTGGCTGGGCCGTGATAATGACTTTCCCACCGGCACCTTTCTCCTCACCGGCACCGGCATCGTGCCAGACAGCTCCTTCACGCTGGCACGCGGCGATGAAGTGTCCATCACGATCGACGGCATCGGCACGCTGCGAAATACGATCGTGCAGGGAGAGGAGTAGTGGGTGACGGGTGACGGGTGACGGGTGACGGGTGACGGGTGGTGGGTGACGGGTGGTGGGTGGTGGGTGGTGGGTGGTGGGTGACGGGTGACGGGTGACGGGTGACGGGTGGTGGGTGAAGGGTGAAGGGTGAAGGGTGGTGGGTGGCGGGTGACGGGTGAAGGGTGACGGGTGACGGGTGGCGGGTGGTGGGTGGTGGGTGAAGGGTGAAGAGGCTTCGCTCATACCTGACAAC
>JBJSXJ010000021.1:0-7567 GCA_046086325.1 Planctomycetota bacterium
CTTCGACTTCCGCGCCGCGATCACGATCAACGGCCGCGCCATCATGCGCAACGCCTTCCAGCTCACCAACATCGAGTCCTCAGTGCTGACGGGCGACCGCCCCTGACTCCCCCCGCCGCACCGCACCAAGTCACCGAGTCACCAACCGGCCTAGCTGCAGGAAATGACAAAAAATCGGACGATTGAGCGAGAACCATGTACCTCTTAATGGATCCACTTTGGGATTCTCGCGAGAAGAAGTGCGGAGCTCCTGAACCATTGAGTCTTTGAACCATTGAATCTTTGAACCTTTGTGTCTTTGTGCCTTGGCGTGAGCTTTCCGGATGGATTCACGCCTAGACACAAAGACACTAAGTGACAAAAACACTAAGAGACGACGCGCAGGAACTACCGGTAACGATCTCGGGCCAGAGGCACTTGGACTGACTTGGAATTCTCTAGGCGATCGGGTACGGTTTCGAGTTCACGGTTCTGGTTCCAGCGGACTCCGCTGGAGCGACGAACTTGCCCGATTCCCTCCTGGAAGAAAAAAGCGGTGGAGATCGTATGTTGAGCAACCCCAAAGCCGGGAATGTACAGGGTTCGTACACTCCAAGTGCCCATGCCTCGCAGCCGCATGCCTCGCAGCCGCATGCCTCCCGGGCACCGCTTGATCGCCGCGCGCTGCTACGAGGGGCCGGAGTGATGCTGGCTCTGCCACTACTCGAGGCGATGCGGACGACACGGGCGGACGAATCTCCCACCGCGATTCCGCGGCGAGTCATCTGCATCGAAACCAACATGGGCATTCTGCCGCAGTATTTCTTTCCCGAACAAGCGGGGCGTGACTATGCACTCACCCCGTACCTCGAAAAGCTTGCGCCGCATCGCGGTCAATTCACCGTGATGTCCGGCACTAGTCACCCCGGTGTGACCGGTGCACACGCGGCGGAAAAATGCTTCCTCACCGGCACTCCACATCCCGAACGTGGCGGGTTTCGCAACGGCGTGTCGTTCGATCAGTACGTCGCTGAACTGCTCGGGAACCGCACTCGATATCCATCGTTGGTGCTGGCCAACAGCCATGAAGGCGCGACGCTCAGCTACACCCGCAGCGGAGCGCCCATTCCCTCCGAAAAAAGTCCACGCAAACTTTTCCAAAAACTGTTCGTTCAAGGCAAGCCGGAGGAGGTGGCGGCCAGTGTCGCGGCGCTGCAGCAGGGCCGCAGCCTGCTCGACTTCGTCGGTGACCAATCGCGGCGCCTCAGCCGCTCCCTGCCGGCCGATGATCGCCGCCGACTCGATCAATACTTCTCCTCGGTCCGTGACCTGGAACAGCGGCTGGCGGCGAGCGAATCGTGGGAATATCGACCGAAGCCGGTCGTGACCGCCCAAGCCCCTGAAGACATTGATGACCCCAAAGCGTTCGTGCAGCGTTCGCGTTTGTTCTATGACGTCATGCGGTTGGCTTTAGAAACCGATTCCACTCGCATCATGTCGCTCTTCATCGACACCACAGTGATTCATAACATCACTCACCATGGAAACCGGCCGGAAGTTCTGGCTGAACTGCGAGGCCATGAAGAGGCACAGTTCGCGGCGCTTGGTGCCTTCTTCACGGCGCTAGCCGAGGCGCGAGAAGAGGGCCAATCGCTGCTAGACCGCACCATGATTCTGTACGGAACTTGCATGGGCAGCGCTAATTCGCATTCCAACGTCAACCTGCCGGTGCTGCTGGCCGGCGGCGGTTTCCGTCACGGTCAACATCTCGCGTTCGATCAACAGAACAACTACCCACTCACCAACATCTTCGTGTCCATGGCTCAGCGCTTGGGAATCGAGACGAATGAGTTTTCGAGCGGCAAGGGTACCTTCCGTGGATTGGAGCCGACGACGTGATTGCGCGAGCACTTAACTTCCTTGCGATCGCAGCGCTACTGGTTTTGCTGCCGGCGGATCGGCGTAGCGTGGCGGCGGCGGCTGAGCAGGCCGAGTTTTTCCGTAAGCACTGTCTCTCCTGTCATGACAAAGAGTCGCGACAAGGCGGCTTCGAACTGGCGCTTCTGCCGGGTGCGCTGACGGGCGACGAACTTGTCCCCAGCTTGTCAACCGCTGCTGCGGGACCGGCGCCGGAAGGCGCGAAACGCCCCGCTGCGGCGAACGGCGATGCCACCTGGACCGAGACGTTTACTCGCTGGGTAAAAGTGTACGATCGCGTGGCGTCGGGGGAGATGCCACCGGCCACCGAGCCACCACTTTCTGCTGCGGATAAACAAGCCTTCACTCGCTGGCTGGATACTGCGCTGCGCGGTGTGGAACAGCGGCGTTTAGCTGGGCAGCCGCGAACCGGTCTGCGACGACTGACGCGAGCTGAATACGAACATACGATGCGGGATTTATTCGACCTGCCGGGAATCGTGCTGCAGAACGAGTTGCCGCCGGATGGAACCGCGCACGGCTTCGACAAGAACAGCGATGCACTCGACTTGTCTCACGTGAACATGGCGAAGTATCTGGAGGCAGCCGACCGCACGCTCGCGCTCGCCATCGCCGTGCAACCGCAGCCTCCCGCGCGGAAAACGCAGCGCATTTCGCTTGCCAATCCGCATGGTTTCGTCGCGCATGTGTTGATGAATGGCGACGGCGTGCTCCTGAAGAACAAACAAGTCGATCCGGATTTTCCGGCGGCTGCGGAGCAAAGTCATCTTGATCAAGGGGCTCATGAACGGATGGGGTCGTTTCACAACGGCGCCAGTGTCGGCTTGTTTCGTCATGAGGACGAATCGTTTCATCCGTACTTCAACGAGTTCGTGGCGATTTATCCCGCTCGCTATCGGCTGCGAACATCGCTCTGGAGCTTTCAGTGGGATCAGGGAAAAGTGCTACCGGGACGCGGCGTCGAAGCGGCTCGGTTGTCGATTGTCACCCTGACCGGTGACGGACGTGGCGGCGGCCACCCCAGTACACTGCTCACCCACCTCGACGCTCCGCCCGATCAGGAACGAGTTCACGAACTCACCGCTTGGCTGAATCAGAACGACACGATTGGATTCAACACAGCCTCGCTGGCACCGGCTGCTAATTACTTTAAAAAACGCCGAGCGATGGAGTTCACGGGCCCAGGAATTGTTTGCGACTACTTGGAGGTGGATGGTCCGATTTTTGATCACTGGCCGCCGCTCAGCCATCGCCGCCTGTTCGGTGATCTGCCGCTGGTCGAATTTAACGCGGAGGAGAATCCGGGCGTTCGGCCTCCGGTGCATGAAGTGCCGCGTCAGAAAATGTTCATGGGTAAAAACACGGCGGACCCGGTCAGCGGCCTGTGGACGGTAAAGAGCACTCAGCCACTCGTCGACGCTGAACGTCTCTTGGCCGATTTCCTACCCCGAGCCTTTCGGCGACCGGTGGCCGAGGAGCTGCGTCGCGATTATGTGACGCTGGTCGCGCGACGACTGGAAGCGGGCGACTGTTTTGAAGTGGCGCTGCGCTGGGCCTATCGTGCTGCACTCTGCTCGCCCCATTTCCTTTACCACTTAGACACGGCCGAGCCGTCGCCGCCGTCCGTTCCCGCCGACGCCCGCATCGATCCTTTTGGCTTGGCAAATCGACTGGCCTATTTTCTCTGGAATTCACCACCGGACGATCGCCTGCGGGAACTTGCCGCCAACGGCACGCTGCCGCAGCCGCAGGTTCTGAAAGAGGAAGTAGAACGACTGCTAAGCGACCCTCGCGCGCAGCGCTTTCGCGACGACTTTATTGGGCAGTGGCTCAAGCTGCGACAGATTGCATCCACCGACCCAGATCGAAAACTCTATCCCGAATTCAGCGTTTATCTGCAGGATTCGATGGTCGCCGAGACGCGCGCTTATTTTCGTGAAATGATGCAGGCCAATTTAAGTGCCAAGTATCTGGTGCAGTCCGATTTCGCGATGCTCAATGAAAAACTGGCTCGGCACTATGGCATTGCTGGCGTGAGCGGCTGCGAGATGCGTCGAGTGCCGTTGCCACAGGATTCGCCGCGGGGCCCGTTCTTGACTCAAGCGGCACTGCTGAAAATTACGGCGAACGGAACTACGACGTCGCCGGTGCCGCGAGGTGCGTTTGTGATGGACCGGTTGCTGGGCCGACCGCCCGAGCCGCCGCCGCCAAACATTACGGCGGTGGAACCGGATGTGCGCGGCGCGACAACGATTCGCGAACAACTGTCGAAGCATCGTGATCATGCCCAATGTGCTGCCTGCCATGCCCGCATCGACCCACCCGGTTTCGCACTCGAGGCGTTCGACGTCATCGGCGGACAACGCGCCCGCTATCGTTCGATCGGTGAAGGCGACGCGCCGGAGCGCGGCGCGATCGATCCCTTCATTGGGCTGAGCTTCAAGCTGGGTCCAGCGGTGGACTCCACCGGCACCTGGCTCGATGGCCGCAAATTCAGCGATGTGCGGGAATTCCAAACGATCGTAGCCCAAAGTCCCTCACCGCTGCTCGCCAATCTCGCCGAACGACTTGCCGTTTACTCAACGGGCCGAGCGACGCGGTTTAGTGACCGACCTGCGCTGGCAGCTATTGTGACTGCCACGGAGAAGCAAGGTGGTGGCATTCGCACCTTGATCCATGAACTCGTCCAAAGCGACCTGTTCCAAGTTCGCTAGTCGCACGGTTCCCACTTCATCCTTTCACGCTCTGATCATCAAGACCATGCAGAACACTCTTCCGCTTGTGCTAGTGCGACTGTTTCTCATCAGCTGGCTAGCAACGTCTGCCGCTACGGCAGCCAGCGACGAAGCTTCATCAACTTCTGGCAAGGCCGCCAGCAAACCTGCAGACAAACCTGCCAGCAACCCCGCCGCTCTGGTAGCCGCGCCGGACAAGCCGGTCATCAAACATCAGATCACCGGTTTGTTCTGTGTGGAACGCGTGGAGGATTTGCGGGCCATCTGTCGCGATAAATTGACTCGCTTTGCGCTCCAGGAAATCGATTATGAAAACGGGGAAGCGACGTTTCGCTACGATCCGCAAGTGGAATTTCCGGGAGCCAATCCGCAGCAGGTGATCGAACGGTTTGACCAGGAACTGCGAAACGTTTCGCGGCACACGTTCGGTGCGAAAGCGATTCGCGGCCAAGCTAAACAGGATTTGCAGCGAGTGGAATTCATGATTGCTGGGCTCGATTGCAAAGCCTGCTCGCTCGCCGTCTATGAAATGCTCTACCGCCAACCGGGCGTCGAACAAGCTCAGGCCAGCTTCCGCGAGCGTCGAGCGGTGGCGTGGATTGATGCGAAGATGACCGACCGCGCGATGTTGCTCAAACTGCTGCGCGAACGCGGTGTGACCGTGGAGTGAATCGCGGAGTGAATCACGGGGTGAATCACTCGCTGAATCACGACACGAGTGGTCCGTGGCTGAGACAACGCTGGCGCGCGAGAGGCTTCCCGGCGGCGGATCTTTACGGTGTTCGAGCCGCTTGGATGGCTGCTTCAAGAGCGGCATCGGCCACGGCGGGCGAGCTCGCGGTGCTAGCTGCGGTACTCGTCCCAGCATTGGTCGCGGTATTGGTGGCGACCGCCGTGGTCGCACCGCTCGGCGCTGCAGCCGTGGCGGCTGGTTGTAAGGTAGCGCCGTCAATGGCGGGCTTCGCTGCCGTACGCACCGTGACATCGGGGCTCACGCCACGTTTGTTGATTTCATGACCAGCGGGAGAAAAGAACTTGGCGGTCGTCAATCGCACGCCGGCCGACGAACTGCTGAGCGGGAAAATGCCCTGCACGCTACCTTTGCCATAGCTGCGTTCGCCGACAATTTTTCCGCGGCGATGATCGCGAATCGCGCCCGCAAAAATCTCGCTGGCGCTAGCCGAGTCACCATCGATGAGGACGACCAGTGGCATTCGCCAGGTACCAGATACCTGAGCCTTGTAATCGTTGTCCTCGCTGGCACTACGTCCGCGAGTCATAACGATGAGTCCCTCTTGGACGAACTTATCTGCCACTTCGACCGATGCCGTCAGCAATCCACCGGGATTTCCTCGCACATCCACAATCAAACGCTGCATACCTTGCTGCTGCAATTTCCACAGAGCGGCATCGACGTCGCGGTTAGTCGTTTTCTGAAAGCTGGTGATCCGCAGATAGCCCACGCCGGCGTCGGCATCCACAATTTTCACATCTTCGACACTGGGCACTTCAACCCGTTCACGCAGCAGTTTGACCGTGCGCGGTCGGCCCATTAAGTCCAGAACTTCCACGGTGACGGCAGAACCGGCAGTTCCCCGCAGCATATCGGCGGCTTTATCGGTCGAGACGTCATGGGTCGACTGGCCGTCGACCGCCACGATCCGTTCGTGCTTGCGCAGCCCGCCTTTGTCTGCCGGACTTCCCGCAATCACATTCACGACCAGCAGCTGGTTATCTTCCGCCTTGAGCTCAATGCCCAGCCCGACAAAATTTCCCTCGATCTGCGAGAAGACATCGTCGAGCTGATCGGAGGTGAGAAACCCTGAGTAATCATCGAGGCTGTTCATGGCTCCGCACAGATATTCATAGACGGCGGCGGTAGTAGGCAGCCCGATGCGTTCGGTCGCGAGTCGACTGGCTTGCTCGACCAGTTCCCGTGATTCATTGCGACTGCGCACGACGCGTTGATCGGTGAGCTGCCGGATTTCGCGGCGGCAGGCATTGATCTGTTCGGCCGGAACGTTGGGCAGGAACCGTCGCAGAAAAACGGGCTCGGTCAGGGCCACTTCGAGATGAAATGTTCCCTGACGCACCAAATCATGCCAGTGGACGGCCTGTACGTAATGCGTCTGAATCTTCCCCAGCACCTCGGTGTAGACATCCAGAGCGGCCGTTTTGTTGGTACCGCTCACCGCTTGAATGAAACTGTTGTCGGCATAGCGGCGACTCACATCGAAATGTGCTTTGGCGAGCAGGAGTCGGTCCTGCAATTCACGATGTGCGGGGTGTTGTCGCAGAGCTTGTTCGTAGTGATTCAGAGCGTCGGCCCAGCGGCGATCGCGTTCGAATTGCCGTCCGCGATTGAGCAGCAACGATGGATCTTGCGTCTCGGAGACGGCCAGAACCGACTGCGCAACAACCGTGGCGGTGGGACCCACGATGAGCAGCCATGCCGCCAACCACAGGTGCGGCAGAGCCTTCAGGACAACTCGCTGTGAACTCTTCCAGGCTCGCATGCTTGCAGACATTCAAAGAGGAGTTGGATCGAAACCAGAAAGCGACAACAGTGTGGAAAAGTCGTACGAGCAACGGCAGCGTTCGAGGGTTCGAAGTTGGTTCGTCGTCGTGCTCGACCTTTAACAGAAATGAATATAGAACACGTTTTTGCAGCGCGCGAAAATTTATTAGCGGGGTCAAAACAGGCATAATCCGCCTATTTTTACGGAGCCAAACGGGATTTTGTGGAGCGCGGCAAAAGGCCTTCAGGAGAACTCGGGACAAGACTTGATGCGCGACGGAATATCTTCCCGAAGAGGCACGATCCAAGCGTTGCTTGGTGGCAGACCGTCACGCGGCATCCTAGGACTCGACCAAGTCGCGGTCAAATCGGCTCCCCACCGCTTCCCCCGCCTTGA
>JBJSXJ010000022.1:0-19522 GCA_046086325.1 Planctomycetota bacterium
CCATATCAATCGGATTGGTATTTCGTGCGATGGGCCACCCGATCTGCAAAACGCTCAGCGACCCAGCCGCTCCGGTGAGGACACCTTCCCATCACTGAGGGAAACCGCGAGGATTCTACAAAACTCTCCAGCCGAACTCAGCATCCGTGCTACGATTACACGCCAATCCATGTCGAGGCAGTCGGAATTAGTTGTGTTTTTCGTGGATGAGTGGCAGGTTCATGACTTGACCTTCGAGGCTTTGTATCTCGGCGCATCATCTGATCCGCGGACGCTCCGACCGCAGGATTCACTAGCATACGCCGATCATTTCGTCGCGGCGCAGCGGGTGGCCGACGTTTTACAAGCTCGCCTGCAAATGTCCGGTGTTCGACTTGATGAGATCCACGGCCCCTATTGCAATCTGCTACGTGATACGATTCAAGTGACCCCAGATGGAACCGCCTCGGCCTGCTTTTTAGTCACCGATGCACGCAGTGAAGGTGCGTCACAGATGGTAATGGGATCTCTTCATCCCACGACGGAGCAATTTGAGTTGGATCAGACGCGGATTCAGCAGCTTCGTTGGCGAGCAACCGCGATTCCACATCGCTGTCATGAATGCGTCAACATCTACCATTGTGCCCGAGATTGCCCTGACGTTTGTCCGGTGAGCGATAGCGTGCCGGCGAACGATGGGGAGCCAGGCCTTCGCTGTCGCATACAGAAGGAAGTCGGCCAGCGTTGGATCGTCGACCTTGCTCGCCGTAAACAGCTCGCACCCTGGGTGGTGTCCAAATCGGAGACTGCCGAGCAAGCGCGGCAGATCGCCAAGTCGCTATTCGGTTTACCCCAGCAGATCGACGTGGAGTCGATTGTTCGGCAATGGCAACTGGCGGGACATTACCGCGCGGTGGACGACCGCAGGCAGCCACCACCACCCTGGTCGCCGGAAGGGTTCGAAGATGCCGGAGAATCAGCTTGGCGACAGTTATCTACACAGCTAACGCAAACGGAGACCACCGCTGCACTTTCCTGCTATGTCCATCTTCCGTTTTGTGATCGGAAATGCGGTTTCTGTGACTGCTATTCTGTGTTTATCCCACCTGGAAACAACGACCGACAAGAGCATTATTTTCAGGCCTTAATCCAGGAAATCGAGCTCTGGAGCCAGTTTACAAACCTTGGAGCACGGCCGCTCACGACGGTGCACTTGGGTGGTGGAACGCCAACCTATCTACCGGCGGAATTATTGGAGCGGCTGATCGATTCTCTCAAGAACTGTTTCGGCCATACCCCGAGCACGGAATGGGCATTGGAGAGCACAACCAGCCAGTTAAGTCCGGAGAATCTTCAGCATTTAAAGACTCTGGGATTCACTCGCCTTCATATTGGCGTCCAGTCACTCGATCAGCGCATACGAAAAATAATCGGCCGACAGGAACCGACAGAACAGGTGCTACAGAAGATTGTTTTGGCACTCGATTACGGATTTGTTGTTACTAGCGACTTGATTTTTGGGCTGCCGGGACAAAAGCAGGAGTCGTTTATTCATGACATCCAGCAACTTATCGACCTGGGCATTGATGGTTGTTCCCTCTACCACCTGAACGAAAGTTTGCGTAATCAAACATTTTTGAATCAAGTCAGCGGATCCTTTGAATCCCCGTTTCAAAATTATCTGTCTTTTCATATCGGTGAGCAGTTACTCAGGGTTCACGGATATGAAAAAACTCATTTCGCGCATTTTTCTCGTCCGCGCGATAGAAATCTTTACTACCGACATGTAGTCCGCAATGAAGACTTGCTGGCCCTGGGAACCACCGCAGATGGATCTTTCGGTGATTATAGCTATCGCCATCCACCGCTTGCCGAATACCAGAATCTGCTGCAGCAACGTCAAATGCCGCTCCAAGGCGGTCTCAGAGAATCCGTTACCGCCATTGTCACTCGACCACTTAGCGCCTCACTGATGGCCGGCTATGCCACGTTGACAACCTTCCAAAATCTTAATGCCGACTCACTCAGAATTCGCTGGTTGGACTATGGACTAATCGAGGAATCGAATGTTAAAGACAGATATGTTTTGACGGCGAATGGCTCCTGGTATCTTTCTCATCTACTTACAGAATTGCATTGCCACGCAATGGAACAGGGGCTTCAGCCCAGCTCTACTTCATGACGTTTCTCGATATCGCTCGACCTGCAGTCACTCGGACGAAAAGCGTTCCGGGGGGACGTCGTGAGCGATGCAGGCGACGCAGTCGCCTTGGGCAACCACCGACGGGCCGCGAGTGCCGATGAGCACTCCTCGGGATAACGCAGTGACCTCGACGGGCGCTCGGTCGGGACGCTCCAGAAAATGAATTTGGCCCACCGCTTCCCCCTCCGCGACATCCGCGCCCAGCGGTACCAGATTTTCGTAGATGCCAGATTCGGGTGCAAATCGATAATCGTCGCGATGCAGCGCTTCGACCCATCGCACCGGTTTCACCTGACGCTCCGCACGCGTGGCCGCTCGACCGGCTAACACTCCAAAATGTCGCAGCACGTTGCTGAGCCCGAACTGGGTGAGTCGATGCACGGCGGTCGTCACCGGCTCGCCGCCACCCATCTCGGTTGTAATGACGGTCTTCCCTTGTCGTTCGGCTTCCACGGGCAACAGTCCGCTCCCCGCGACATCGGTATACAAAAACGCCAGTTCCGAATGCCACGCCTCGGTGCCGGCCATCATGCGCTGCCGCTGCTCCCGATCAGGCACCAGATGCATGTGCGCACAAGGGAAAAAATCCATGCTCCGGCCACCCGTATGAATGTCGACGACGATATCCGCAAGCGGAAAGAGCACGGTCGTCAAATAATGAGCGAGCATCTCCGACGGAGTGCCATCCGCCTTGCCGGGGAAACAGCGATTGAAGTTTTTTCCGTCGAGCGGCGACAGGCGAGTCATCGCTTTGGATGCCGGTACACTCAAACAGGGCACCAGGATCACTCGCCCTAATACGTCGTCCAAACCGAGCTCGCGACAAAGCCGCAGGATGGCCACCTGACCGGGATACTCATCACCATGATTTCCCGCCATCACCAAAGCTGTCGGCCCCGTTCCACCAGAATTGATGACGGTCACGGGCACAAACAGATTCGCCCAGCCACCCAGATTATAGGAATAAGGAATGTAAAGATTTCCGTGGTGAATTCCGCGCGCGTTGAAATTAACGTCGCAGTGAATGGACGTGTCTGCCATGAAATCGATTTCCTGATCTTAAGGCGCACCCGCCAGGACGCGCGTGAGGTGAAAGAAAACAGGGGCTGCAAAGCAGAGCGAGTCGATGCGATCCAGCAGCCCCGGATGACCTTGCACCAGAGTGCCATAATCCTGCACGCCACGATCGCGCTTGATCGCCGACATCGTCATGCTGCCTGAAAAACCCATCGCCGCAATGACCATCGCCATGCAGGCCGATTCCCAGATGTTAAACGGAGTGACCCAGAAGAGCAGCGCGCCCACCACCGCCGTACTTAACACTCCACCAATAAACCCTTCCCACGTACGACTGGCGTTGATATTCACCGCAATCACTCGCCGCCCTAACAGCTTTCCCCAGGCATACTGAAACACGTCGGCCAGTTGCACGAGCAGGACAAAGTAAAAGAGCAGTCCCGCGCGCCCGCCGGTCCAAGGTACCAGTTCATCGTTGTCACCACGCGTGACCAACGACAAGTCCGCCAGCGCCGGAGCATGACTGAGCGCATAGACGCAGATCAACAAACCAGCTTGAATCTTGGCCGAGCGTTCTAGAAAACGTCGACTGTCGCCGGCGATCGCGATCCGAGCAGGAATGAAAAGCGTCGCGTAAACGGGGATCAGGACGCTGTAGAGGTCGTAGTAAGACTGGCCCAGTCCCACCAGGATATATTGCGCCGGCGTAAAGGCGAAAAAGACCCAGAAGAGCGCTCGGTGATCGCCACCGCGAGTCGGCGTGATCGTGACAAATTCACTCAGCGCACGAAACGACACAAAACCAAAAAGCACCACGGTACCGATTCGTCCCAGCAAAAAACCCGCCACCAGAATCGCGCACATCAACCACCACGCTCGAATACGCTGGTTGAACATCTGCACGAGTGCTGGATTGACCGTCGTTTCCGGCTGCCGCCGCAGAAACTGACTAATGACGAAGGCGACGATTAAGAGGCCGAGTACGCAGCCGAGCATCCACCAGGTACGGTAGTCGCTCCAGATCAGCTCGTCGGCTAACCAAAAGAACGCCACCGGAGCAGCGACAAGTTGATCAATCAAGGCAACCATCAGCGGCACCGGCACTCCACACTAAATCTCTTTCAATCGTCGCACAGCTTCTCGCGCCCGTAGCAAGAACTGCGCCTTCGGTTCGCCCGTCTCCAGCCAGATCGGCGGCCCGATCGTGATGCAACTCAACAGCGGCACCGGCAAGAACTCGCCTCGCGGCAACACACGGTTGAGGTTGTCAATATAAACCGGGACGAGCTCCAAGTCCGGTCTCTTCTTGGCTAAATAATACAAACCGCTTTTGAATTGCCCCAGCTCCCCGCCACCACTCCGGCCCCCCTCGGGGAACACGATGAGCGAATAGCGATTGCCGATTTCGGCGATCATTTTGTCCACCGGACTCTGATGCACCTTGATTTCTTGGCGGTCGATGAGGATGGCGTTGAAGAGCTGCGAGATGTAGGGCCGCACCCAGCCATGTTCCCAGTAATCCTTGGCCGCGACGGGTCGAGTCAGTTCGCGGACGGTTTTGGGGAGCGAGGACCAGAGCACGAGGGCATCGAGGTGACTGGTGTGATTCGCGAAGTAGACCCGCTGACAGGTGTCGGGCTGGCAATCGACCCAGCGGACCGTGGCGCCGCTGAGCAGTTTTGCGATGTAAGCCAGGACGGGAATCGTGAATTTCATGGCGGGTCCAGGTAAACCGGTCGTATCCTATCGCAGCCAACCACACCCTGACAGGCCCAACGCCCCTCCCACCCCAGCCCACCACCGCCGCAACTTCACAATCTCTCAAGTACCGCTCACCTGTTATTCACCATCCCGCAAATTGCCCATTTTAACAGAAGCGGTTAAACGGCGGACGGGAAACATCTTACATTCGCTGTCAAGAGTCGCGAAGGTGAACTCGGTGCCAAGGAGCAAATTCTTGCTCTTTTCATAAAAAAGCACTTACCAAGTCGTTGACCAGCCGATCAATCAGTCGTTACATTATGCAGCCCGCTGATAGTAGGCCGGGTTGGTATTGGCGATCGTGATTAAGGCTTCCCCGATGCACATGAAGTCACTCAAGGTGTTCTGCGACGTGATTGGTCAGCGCAGTTTTTCGCGCGCGGCTGATCAGAACGGCATTTCGCAGTCCAACGCCAGCCAAATGGTCCACCAGCTCGAAGAGCACCTCGGCGTGCGGCTCATCGATCGTTCCAAACGCCCCTTCGTGCTCACCACCGAAGGCTCCGTCTTCTATGACGGCTGCCGCAACCTTGTGCAGCGCTACTATGCCTTGGAAGAAGATGTACGCACCTTGCATGCCGAAGTCTCGGGGCGCGTCAGTGTCGCATCAATCTATTCCGTGGGGCTCAGCCACATGAATCAGATTGTGCAGAACTTTCTGCTGCAATGTCCGAAAGCCAACGTACGGGTGCAGTATCAGCATCCGGATCGCGTCTATGAGTTGGTGGAGTCGGATCAGGTGGATTTAGGTGTGGTGAGTTATCCGCGGACGTCGCGGAACATTCAAGCCATCCCGTGGCGTGAGGAGCCGATGTTGGTGGTTTGTGCTCCCACCAATCCACTCGCCCAAAAATCGTCACTCTCCATCACCGAACTGGCTCACCACAAAATGGTGGCCTTCGACGCTCATCTGGAAATCCGCCACGAGATTGATCGCGTGCTGGCGGCGCATGGGGTAGCGGTGCAGGTGGTGATGGAATTTGATAATACGGAAACGATCAAGCGCGCGATTGAAATTGATGCGGGCTTCAGTTTATTGCCCAAACCCACGGTGGACCGCGAATTGCTGGCGGGCTCTTTGCAGGCGATTCCGCTGCAGGACGCGCACATTCTGCGACCGGTCGGCATCATTCAGCGCAAAGGCAAAGAACTCGGCCAAACCGCGCGGCGTTTTCTGCAACTGCTGCGCGGCTTTGGTTCCGATGAAACAGGCGTCGCACCGGGTACGGTGTTCGATCCAGGATTGGAGTCCGTGGCCGAGGACGGTACGGATTCAGTGTCAACCAGCGAGCTGGTGGCGAGTATGCGAGAGGTTTGAGGTTGAGCTGTCTGTCGGTAGTTCAGCCAAGTTTCAGTGAAAGTTAGATGAGAGCCATGAAGAACGAATTGGGTTATGGTCTGCCAGAGAAGTCGGGCTTGTACGATCCGGCTCAGGAAAAGGATAGCTGCGGAGTGGGATTTGTCGCGCATATCAAAGGCGCGCGCAGCCATCAAATCGTGCTCGATGCCGAGCAAGTGCTGCGCAACATGGATCATCGCGGCGCATGTGGTTGCGAAAAGAACACGGGCGATGGCTCGGGGATTCTCACGGCGCTGCCGCACGATTTCTTCGAACGCATCGCGCGAGAGGAGCTGAAAACCACGTTACCCGAACCGGGGCTCTATGGTGTCGCGCAGGTCTTTCTGCCCACGGATGCGCGGGAACGTGAGATCTGCAAAAGCGCGCTATCACATTATGTGGAAGCGCAGGGACAGCGATTGATTGGTTGGCGTCGAGTGCCGACGGATGCACGGGGCGCGGACATCGGTCCATCGGCAGCGGCGACGGAGCCGGTCGTCGAGCAGCTCTTCATTGGCTCGGCCACTACTCACGACCGACCGTCGTTCTGTCGCGAACTGCTGCTCATTCGTAAGCAGGCCTTTCATGCGCTGAAGAAGCAGCAGTTGCGTCAGCGGTCGATGTATTACGTCTGTAGCTTCTCGTCGCGCATCATTGTTTACAAAGGTCAGCTCACCTCGGGGCAGGTGTTGCCGTACTTCCCGGATTTGAACGAGCCGGATTACAAGAGTCACTTGGCGATGGTGCATTCGCGTTTCAGCACCAATACGTTTCCGTCGTGGGAACGCGCTCAGCCGATGCGCTTCATGTGTCACAACGGCGAGATCAACACACTGCGTGGCAATATGAACTGGATGGCGGCACGCGAAGGCATGCTTGCCTCGGGCCTGTTCGGCGAAGATCTGCAGAAAATGCTGCCGATCACCGACCCCGACACCTCGGACTCGGGTGTGTTCGATAACGTGCTAGAGCTGCTGCTGCTGGCCGGTCGCTCGTTGCCGGAAGCGATGATGATGATGATTCCCGAAGCGTGGCAGAATCATGAGTCGATGCCGGAGTACAAGCGCGCCTTCTACGAATATCATTCGTGTTTGATGGAGCCTTGGGATGGACCGGCATCGGTGGTGTTCACCGACGGCCGTTATGTCGGTGCGGTGCTCGATCGCAACGGTCTGCGACCCAGTCGCTATTATCTAACCCACGACGATCGCGTGATCATGGCCAGCGAGGTGGGAGTTCTGCCCGTCGATCCAGCCAACGTCAAAGAGAAAGGCAGACTGCAGCCCGGACGTATGTTCCTGGTTGATTTTGAACAAGGTTGTTTGATTCCCGATGAGGAACTCAAGCGCAGCATTGCTCAGCAGCGTCCGTACGCGCAGTGGCTGCAGAAGCAGCGGCTGGAGCTCAAGCAATTGCCTGTGCCGTCGTCGGTGCCGGGGTTCGCGGGTGACACGCTACTGCGCCGCATGCAGGCGTTTGGTTTCACGAGTGAGACGCTGCAGTTCATGCTGCTGCCGCTGGTGAAGGAAAAGCGCGACCCGATCGGTTCGATGGGCAACGATTCGGCACTCGCCGTGCTCTCCGACCAGCCACGCCTGATCTATGACTACTTCAAGCAGCTCTTCGCACAGGTCACGAATCCGCCAATCGATCCGATTCGCGAAGAAGTGATCATGTCGCTGGAGTGCTACATCGGTCCGGAGCGGAATCTGCTGGAGACGACCGAAGAGCATTGCCATCGACTGCTGCTGCCTCAGCCGATTCTGTCGAATGAGGAACTAGCTGCACTGAAGTCGCTCAATTATCGCGGCTGGAAGACGAAAGAAATCGACATCACGTGGGCGAAGTCCGAGGGTGAAGCGGGCATGCTGCCGGCACTCGAACGGATTTGCAACGAAGCCGAGCGCGCGATTGACGAAGGCTACTCGCTCGTGCTGCTCACCGATCGCGCTCTCGGGCCCGACCGAGTGCCGATGAGCAGCTTATTAGCAGTAGGCGGCGTGCATCATCACCTCATTCGCAAAGCGAAGCGCACGCAAATTGGCTTGGTGCTGGAAACCGGCGAGGCGCGCGAAGTGCATCACCACTGCTTGCTCACCGGCTTTGGCGCGGATGCGATAAATCCATACTTGGCCTTCGAGGCCTTGTGGCAAGCGCGACGAGATGGCCTGCTTCCCGCCGACCTCACCGACGACAAGATTGCTTACGCGTACCTGAAAGCAGTTGCCAAGGGCATGCTGAAGGTGATGTCCAAAATGGGCATCTCGACGTTACAGTCTTACAAGGGCGCACAGATTTTTGAGGCGGTTGGATTGCGGGATGAAGTGATTAGCCGCTGCTTCACGGGAACGGCCAGCCGCATTCAAGGTGTGGACTTCAGCGTGCTGGCACAGGAATCGCTCCGCCGTCACGCGCTCGGTTATCCGGAACGCACCGAGCATCGTTTGCCGGTGCTGCCGAATCCTGGCGAGTTTCATTGGCGTGCGGATGGTGAGCGGCACATGTGGGACCCGGCGTCGATCGCTGAGTTGCAAAACGCCGCGCGCACCAACTCGCGCGACGCCTATGCTCGCTTTGCCAAACATGTCAACGAAGAGGCGACTCGTTCGTGTGCGCTCCGTGGTCTACTCAGCTTTAAAGAAAACGTCAGTCAGTCGGTGCCGCTCGAAGAAGTCGAGCCTGCGGCGGAGATCGTGAAGCGATTCTGCACGGGAGCGATGAGCTTTGGTTCGATTTCGGCCGAAGCGCACGAAACGCTGGCGATTGCCATGAATCGCATTGGTGGCAAGTCGAATACGGGTGAAGGTGGCGAGGATCCCGCACGTTTCATCCCGCTGGAAAACGGAGACTCGAAACGTTCCGCGATCAAGCAAGTGGCGTCGGGACGCTTTGGCGTGACGATTAACTATCTGGCGAATGCCGATGAACTCCAAATCAAAATGGCACAGGGTGCCAAGCCCGGTGAAGGCGGCGAGCTCCCAGGCCATAAGGTCGACGAATTCATCGCCAAGATTCGTTACTCGACGCCCGGTGTGGGACTCATCAGCCCCCCGCCGCACCACGACATCTATTCGATCGAGGATCTGAAGCAACTGATTCACGATTTGAAGAATGCGAACCCAGACTCGCGCGTGAGTGTGAAGCTGGTGTCGGAAGTGGGAGTGGGCACGATCGCGGCAGGTGTCGCTAAGGCTCACGCCGATCACATTTTGATTTCGGGTGACACGGGTGGCACCGGCGCCAGTCCACTCACCAGCATCAAACATGCTGGATTGCCGTGGGAACTGGGCATCGCCGAAACGCATCAGACCTTGGTGCTCAACGATCTGCGCAGTCGCGTCGTGTTGCAGACGGACGGTCAGATCAAGACCGGTCGTGACGTGGTCATTGCCGCGATGCTCGGGGCCGAAGAGATGGGTTTCTCGACGGCACCGCTCGTGACACTGGGCTGCATCATGATGCGTAAATGTCATCTCAACACCTGCCCGGTCGGTATTGCGACACAGGATCCAGTGCTGCGTCAGAAATTCGCTGGCAAGCCAGAGCATGTGATCAACTATCTGTTTTTGGTGGCCGAAGAAGCGCGTCAGATCATGGCGAAACTAGGCTTCCGCACCTTCCGAGAACTGGTTGGTCGAGTGGATTGCTTGGAGACCAATGCGGCGATCCAGCACTGGAAGACCGATGGCTTGGATCTCACACCGATCCTCCAAGTTGCCCGTAAACCGCACGCTGGCGTGCAGGTCTACAACACGCAGACTCAAGATCATGAACTCGAAAAGGCTTTGGACAATCAACTGATTGAACTATGCCAGCCGGCTTTGGAGCGTGGTGAGAAGGTGTCGATCGAGCTGCCGATTATCAACACGAATCGCACGGTCGGAACGACACTCAGCTATCGCATCGCGAAACGCTATGGCGGTCAGTATCTACCCGACGGCACGATTCACGTGAAGCTTCGTGGGTCGGCGGGCCAGAGCTTTGGAGCGTGGCTGGCGGGTGGTGTGACGCTGGAGCTAGAAGGCGATGCCAACGATTACGTCGGTAAGGGGCTCAGCGGTGGTCGAGTCGCGATCTATCCCGATCGCACCGCGACCTTCGTGGCCGAGGACAATATTATTGTCGGCAACGTCTGCTTGTACGGAGCCACTCAGGGTGAAGCCTTTTTCCGAGGTCGTGCGGCGGAGCGATTTGCGGTGCGTAACAGCGGAGCTCACGCGGTCATCGAAGGCTGTGGCGACCACGGCTGTGAGTATATGACCGGTGGTCGAGTGGTGATTCTCGGTCAGACGGGGCGTAATTTCGCGGCCGGTATGTCGGGTGGTATTGCCTACATTTGGGATCCCGCTAATGAATTCCTCACACGCTGCAATTTGGGAACCGTGGAGCTGGAAAAGGTCGTCGCGGCGGGTGACAAATCCGAACTACACGCCCTCGTTCAGGCTCATCACAAGTACACGAAATCGGCTGTCGCCGCTCGCTTGCTGGCGGACTGGCCGAGCAGTTTGCAGCAGTTCGTGAAGGTGATGCCCGTCGACTACAAGCGCGTACTGGCGGAACGCAAGCTGCACGACGAAGAACAAGAGTCGGTTGTTCACGTCGGCAAGTAATTCGCAGCAACAGAAAAACATTTGAGACAGAGACTCGCGCGAATCACTCCAGTTGAGGATCCGCGAGTGCTCATCAGCAGTCAGCCAAAAAACCAGCCAAAAACCCAGATTTAGATAAGACGAGAATGAGTTATGGGAAGCCCTACAGGATTTAAGGAACACGCTCGCAAGACGGTCGCTTATCGCCCACCGCTCGAGCGCATTATCGACTTCAATGAAATCCTCACCGCGCCAGACGAATCGCATTTGCGAACGCAAGGAGCGCGCTGCATGGATTGTGGTGTGCCGTTTTGTCAGTCGAATAGCGGCTGTCCGATCGACAATTTGATTCCCGAGTGGAACGACTTGGTGTATCAGGGTCGTTGGCGCGAGGCGATCGATCGCTTGCACAAGACGAATAATTTCCCGGAGTTTACTGGTCGAGTCTGTCCGGCGCCGTGCGAAGGTGCCTGCGTACTTGGCATCACCGACCCGCCGGTAACGATCAAGAATATCGAGAATGCGATCGTGGATCGGGCATTTTCTGAAGGCTGGATTGTGGCTCAGCCGCCCAGCCAGCGCACCGGCAAAAAGGTAGCCGTCGTCGGATCCGGGCCAGCAGGATTGGCAGCCGCCGCACAGCTCAACAAAGTCGGTCATCAAGTGACGGTCTACGAGCGTGCGGATCGCATTGGCGGTTTGCTCATGTACGGCATTCCCAACATGAAACTTGATAAGCACGTGGTCGAACGACGGGTGGAGCTGCTGCGACAAGAGGGCGTGCAGTTCGTGACCAACGCGGATGTTGGTCGTACCGTGGATCCGAAGCAGTTACTGGCCGACAACGACGCCCTGTTGCTGTCGACCGGAGCTACCAAACCGCGCGATCTGCCCGTGCCCGGTCGCGGGCTCAAAGGGATTTATTTCGCGATGGAGTATTTAACGGCGAGCACCAAAAGTCTGCTCGATAGCAAGTTCCAAGATCAGCATTACATTCCGGCGAAGGACTGTGATGTGATTGTGATTGGTGGTGGTGATACCGGGACGGACTGCATAGGCACTTCTGTGCGATTTGAATGTGCCAGCATGGTGAACTTCGAGTTGTTACCGAAGCCGCCCGCCGAGCGTGCTGCGGATAATCCCTGGCCACAGTGGCCGCGTGTTTTCCGAGTCGATTACGGTCATGCGGAAGTCGAGGCGAAGTGGGGCAGCGATCCACGTGAATACTGCATTCTGACCAAGGAATTCATCGGCGATGAAGAGGGCCGCGTGAAAGGCTTGGTGACGGTCCAAGTGGAATGGAAGAAGGTCGACGGGCAATTCAAGCTGGTCGAAATTCCTGGCAGCGAGAAAACTTGGAAATGCAATCTCGTGCTGCTGGCGATGGGCTTTCTCGGACCCGAGCACTATGTGTCGGAGAAGCTTGGTATCGACCTGGACCCGCGCACAAATTACAAGGCGGAGCATGGCAAGTTTGCGACCAGTCATCCGCAAATCTTCGCTGCCGGCGACTGTCGTCGTGGTCAGTCACTCGTCGTCTGGGCAATCAATGAAGGTCGTGGAGCGGCCCGAGCGATTGATGCCTATTTGATGGGTTCAAGCAGCTTGCCGGCACCCGATGTCACGCAAGGGGCGGCACTCGTTTAACGAATGAATCTGCCGTCTGTTGATCCTCTGGTGCCAGCAATTCATGCGGCCGGTCGGCCGCTGGTGTTGATTGTCACCGGAGGAGGCAGTTTGGCCATCAGTCGTTTGCTGACGGTCCCCGGCGCTTCTCACACGATCCTCGAAGCGCTCGTTCCCTACTCCAGCGAATCACTCACGAACCTGCTGGGGAAGCGACCGGAGCAGTTTTGTTCGGCGGCGACCGCGCGAGCACTCGCCGCAGTCGCTCATCAGCGAGCCACCCGCTGGCACACAGCCGCTCACCATGAGACTCCGCCGCCACCCAATCACCCCGCGGTCGCCCCCCGCGTACTCGGTGTCGCCTGCACGGCCAGCTTGGTAAGTGCCGTGCCCAAACGCGGTGCTCATCGTCTGCATCTCGCTCTTCACGATGACGCGGGAACCGAACAAGTTTCGGTGGAGCTGCAGCGCGGAGCTCGCGATCGCATCGCGGAGGAGTCGCTGACCGCAGATCTCATTCTGTCGAGCATCGCTCGCGCCTGTAACGGAACATCCGTTTCTGACCTACCAGGTTCTCTAACCGAACATGACACCTGGTCAACTCGGCGCGTGGACGCCTGTCGCGAGTGGCAAGAATTATTGAGTGGCCAGCGAGCAACCGTGGCCACCAATCAAGCCACTCCAAGCGTCGCAGCGAAACTGCCGCAACTGTTGTTCCCCGGTTCTTTCAATCCACTACATCAAGGTCATCAGCAGATTGCCGAGATAGCGAGTCGGTTGATCGGAGTACCGACCGAGTTTGAAATGGCGATTGAGAATGTCGATAAACCGCCGCTCGATTATCTCACGATCGAAGATCGGCGGCAGCAGTTTACGGTGGATCAGCGGCTGTGGCTCACGCGCGAGCCAACCTTCGTGGGCAAAGCCAGAATTTTTCCGGGAGCGACGTTTGTTGTCGGGGCAGACACCATCATTCGTATCGCTCAACCTAAATACTACGGCGGCAGTGATGCAGCGTGTCGAGCTGCGGTGGCCGATATCGAGCGACAAGGCTGTCGGTTTCTGGTCTTCGGTCGCATGATCGACGGAGCCTTTCGTACGCTGGATGAGCTACCGATCGCTCCCGACTTACGCGCCCTGTGCACTGGCGTACCCGCGACGGAGTTCCGGTGTGATGTGAGTTCGACGGAGCTACGCGCCGGGAGTAAGGATTAAAACACAGAGGCACAGAGGACACAGAGACTCTGTGACCTCTGTGTTTCAATCCTCTCTGTGCCCTCTGTGCCTCTGTGTTTCAATCTTCTCTGTGCCCTCTGTGCCTCTGTGTTTCAATCCTCTCTGTGACCTCTGTGCCTCTGTGTTTCCAAAAAGAAAGCGAAACAGCCCCACTCATCGAGCACTGCTGGAACGCTTCCCACCCCAGAGCGGTGCGATGTAGTTGCGGTAGATGAGCCGGAATTTATTGGGATAGCGCGCGAATTTATTCGCCAGCATCAGGCGCGCAACCGACCAGTCATCGGCTTGGCCTTGATCATGGCGGTCCATGAGTAGCTTCATCGGTCCGTGATAATGCACGCATTTCATGGGCACCTGGAGACCGCTGGAGCGAATCGTCCCATAGGGCACTCCATCGCGAAACGTCAGTTTTTTCCACTGTCGCAGGATCCCGGGCAGATAACCGCAGCCGACATAGGTTTTCGTATCGTCGATGCACGAATCGAAACCCACTCCATCGGCCACGGTGTTTTCCAGATAGCCGATAGGAAATCGTGAGCTAGCACCCCAGGACGCCAGCAGCGACATATCCGAGATCCAAGCGGCATTGAATTTCTTGCGATTGAGTTCGGCCAGTCGTTGCAGCTTTTCGGGATGACGATAGATCTCCATGACGTACTGACAGAAGTCAGCCACCGTTTCGCGACCGCGAATGAAGTTGCAATGCGGTACCACTCGGACAGCATCCCAGCAGCCAAACGTCATGGCGTAGGCGGCGAAGCGCAGGGAATCCTCGGCCACATCGCCAAAGAGCAAGACATCGGAATCGATCGCCAGACAACCATCCAAATTCTCGCGCCGCAGAAAATTCCGAATCAAAAACCAGCGCTCCACCCAAAACCGTTCAATCGAGAACTCGTGTGAGCGGCTGACCTGCTGATAGATCGACCGGAATTCATCCAGTTCCACCTGTAAGGATGGATCGGTGAGCAGATGATGTTCGCCCACGCCGAGGTTGGCATTCGCTTCATCACCGAGCACAACAACACGACGAGCGACTTTCGCCGCTCGACGTACACAAATGGCGAGATACGGACTGGCACCGCGATGAGTGACAATCACGGTGTCGATTGGAGTGGCGTTTTTACCGGGAGTCCAGGCTTGATCCATGATCACCGATTACCGGGTGAAGCGCCAGATATCGAGTCCAAATACCAGAATCATGAGCGTCAATAGACAGCCCACACCAGCTAGTGTGAGTGCGGTTTGAATTCGTTCATTCATTGGCTTGCGGAACAAACCTTCCCAGAGCAAAAACATGATATGTCCACCATCGAGTGCCGGGATGGGCAATAGATTTAGTACCGCGAGGTTCGCGCTGAGGAAGGTCAAGAACATGAGCAGCGCGGGGAGGCCCTTCGAGGCTTCGGAGGCGGCGATGGTGCCGATGGAGAGCGGCCCGCCGAGATTCTTCACCGAAACCTTGCCGCGGAACAGTTGGATCACCATCCCGCCAACTCGCCGAGCATCTTCCTTCGTTTGGCGGCCGCCGAGCGACAGGGCTTCGCTCCAAGAATCAGCCACCAGAATCTCCGACTTGGCGGCGGGGATAAAACCGCGCATCGAAATCGGTAAGTCGGTGATTTGCGGATCCAGGATGATCTGCTTTTGCCGTTCCCGATTGCGGGAATAGGTGAGCTGCACTTGCACGCCGTCGTAGAGCCATTGCAACGTGGACTCCACCATCAGCCAATGTTCATTTCCCTCGCCCAGGACCAGCGGCTTGCTGAAATCCATCGGGAATTTCTCATTAGCTTTCTTGAGTTCATCGGAAACCACGAAGCCCACGTCCTCGATGCGATCGCCCGGTTGCAGTCCAATTTTTTGAGCGGGAGAGTCTGGCTCGATGGCAGCGATCTCCGAGCTGATTTCGTAGCAGATTCCCAGTGCGTCGACGCCCACCACGGGACGATCGACAGGATCCTCGGCGGATGAACTGGACTGCGGCACTTGAAGAGTGATTTTGGCGGTGATCTGGGTGGTGGTCGACTGCTCCTTGTCGGTTCGTTCGAGCACCACGTCGACTTCCTGATCGAAGTAGCGAGCGATGCGATAGGGCAGCGTGACCGGATCGCCGATCGGCTCATCGCCCACCGACACGAGTCGATCACCGAGCTGGATGCCAGCCTTGGCGGCGGGTGAATCGGGACGCACGCCGGTAATTTCACTCGCCTTCATCACGACACCGATCGACCGTCGCATTTGCGGCGCGACGGTCACCTCGAGTAGCTTCACGGCATCCTCGCCGGCGGCTGCGGAACCTGCTTGAGCGGGCAGGGAGCGGCGGATCTGGCAGACGATGGGTTGGCTGATGTTGCGCCACAAGGCCTGCTGAAGCGTCGCGCCGTTGGTAACAGGCTGTCCATTGATGGCAAGGATCTCATCTCGCGGTTCGAGTTCGGCTTTGCCGGCGGCCAGGTGAGGTACGGCGGGCAGGGCGGTATTCAGTCGATTGCTAATAGCATTGCGAATTCCAATCGTCGGTCGCTCTTGGCCGCCCATGTTGAGCAGGCGCGGGCGCAGTGAGATGGCATCTTCTCGGCCGTCGGTCCGGCGCACGACCATGTGCAAATCGCTGTCGGCACCGTTGAGTCCCACGCCTTGGACCAGATCCCAGTCGTAGCGCAAATGGTCGCTGTGCGCTCCTTGCTTACCGATTTGCACGATGCGATCGCCCGTTTGCAAGCCGGCATTCCAGGCGGGCGAACCGGGTACTACCGCGCCGATTTCACACGGCGAATAGGGTACACCTTGACGATAGGCGATCGCCGCAAAGATCACCGCGAAGATCAAATTCATGATCACTCCAGCGGAGATGATGAGCAGCCGCTGCGGGACAGATTTGGCGGGGAAGCTGCGCGGATCAAGCTGAACCGTGAGACCATCCTCACCCACCACGCGTGTCCGTGCCGATTCCTCTTCGGCTTTCCGCGGGTCGTCATCCTGGCCGAGCATTTTGACGTAGCCGCCCAGTGGCAGAATTCCGATCCCGTATTCGGTTTCACCCCAGGTGAAGTGCACGAGTTTGCTCGGCAGCTTGAAGGGGCCGATGCCGATGGGAACGTCGAAACCAACATAGAACTTTTCGCACTTCACACCACAAGCCTTGGCGGCCAGGAAGTGTCCCAGTTCATGCACAAAAATCACGAATCCCAAACCAGCGACACCTTTGGCGATCGCAATCCACGATTCGGGGTTTGCATACCAGGGCGTCGCCGCCATCAACATCCAATCCACTTTGCCACCTCTTGCCGAGCCCAGCGATCGAGCTGCAGTAAAACGTCTAATGACGGATTTGAATCATAATCATGATTGGCCAGCACCGCTTCGCAAACTGGCACAATGCGGTTGTAAGCCAAACGTTCGTCCAGGAAAGCCGCCACGGCTGCCTCGTTAGCAGCATTCAGTACGGCACCCGTCGTCCCACCCTCGCGAGCAACTTGGAAACCCAACTTGAGCGCCGGAAACCGCTCCAGATCGGGCGGTTCAAAATCCAAATGAAAGCTGGTCTGCCAAGGCATTTTGGGAGCGGGACAGGGGAAACGTTCGGGATACGTGAGTGCATACTGAATCGGCAACTTCATGTCGGGTGGGCTGAGCTGTGCGACCACCGACCCATCACGAAATTCGACCAGCGAATGCACGATCGACTGCGGATGAATCATGACGTCGATCTGCTCGGCTGGAAAGCCGAATAACCAGCGGGCTTCGATGATTTCCAAAGATTTGTTCATCATGGTGGCGGAATCGACGGTGATCTTGCGGCCCATGTTCCAGGTGGGATGAGCGAGTGCGTCGGCGACCGTGACCCGCTCCAGTTGCTCCCGCGTGTGGCGCCGAAACGGCCCGCCACTCGCCGTCAAAATCACCTTCGCCACGTCCGCTCGCCGCCCCGCTGCCAGCAGCTGAAAGACCGCACTATGCTCGCTGTCGACCGGTACGACGGAGACTTGCCGAGCGGCAGCGAGCTGCATGACTTGCGGGCCCGCCATGACCAGCGTTTCTTTGTTGGCGAGCGCGACCGGCTTACCGGCATCAAGTGCCGCCCAGGTGCCCAGCAGACCGGCACTGCCGACGATCGCCGAGACGACGACATCGACATCCTTCTCGCTCACCATGCTCGCCACGGCGTCACTGCCGGTTCGCACGAGCGTTCCCGGGGGGAGCTGGGAGAGATCCAGGCGAGCGGCGGCGGCGGGGTCCGTCACCGTCACCCAGCGCGGCTGAAACCGCCGGATTTGTTCCGTCAGCAGCTCAATTTGCGAATTCGCCGACAGCCCCACCACTCGGAACCGATCGGGAGCCGCGGCGACGACATCCAGCGTGCTGCGGCCAATGCTGCCTGTGGAGCCAAGGATGACGAGGTTTCGGGGACGCAACGACATCGTCGACTCACCGCGGTTAAAGACCTGAGGATGCGGCATTGTAAATAGGCCACTTTCCGGTAGCAACGCCTAAGCCCCAGGAGGAACACACGGGAGGAACATGAAAGCAAGTTGTCTGTGATGAAGGCAGGATCGCTGGGTCGCTGGCAGAGGGATGGACGACTTGAATCTGGATCTCTTGCTGGACAATCTCCCCGGGGCGACGGCTCTGTGTATAATCGAGCGATTCCAGCGGACGGCTGGTGACTGGTAGATGGCAACTGATAGCTGGTAACGGGTGGCTGGTGACGGGCGATGGGGCGACAGTTGACGTGGCCTTGGTCGCCGGACGGTGAAGCCCGGACGGTGAAGCCCGGTCAGTCGCTTGCGGTCCAACCTAGGTGAACCCGTTGGGGTTCGGGCAGTCCGTGGCGCCGTTCCGCGGGTCCTGCCACTTGAATCCATTCATCGGATATTGATTAGGCATTATGAGCCGCGACGAAAACAATTCGCCCCGTTCTTCCGACAGCAAATCCTCCGGTAGCGGTCCGCCGCTGGTCTGGTACCTCGCCGCCGCTCTGTTCGGCATGGCGATCATCGGCTGGATGATCATGAGTGCCAATCAGCAGTGGATTGACTACTCCGACCTCGTGCGGCTCATCGAACGCAGTCGCCACGAGAGCTCCCGCGGACCGCTCGCGGAAGGAGCGGAAGGTTTCCTGGACATCGAGGTGACGACGACCACTGCCAAGCGCAACAAACGCATCATTCGCTTCAGCAATCTCCACAATGTGGTGGTCGGCGAGCGAACGGTCTACGGCTATGTGGACCGCGAAATTCTGGAGCGACCAGAGGGCAGCGAAGCGGGTTCCGGTTCTGAAGCGGGAGGTAAAGCCGAGCAGCGTAAGGAGAAAAACGCTCGCTTTGTCACCAATCGGCTAGGGACCGACACCGAGACGGCCCAAATCACGCAGTTGCTACGCGAGAACAACATCGATTACGCCGTCGAGCCGCCGCCTAGCTTGCTGAAGCAATATCTACCCGCGTTTGTACTCACGACTTTGGTGGTTGTCGGGTTCATGTTTTTCTTGCGGCGAGTGGGCGGGGTGGGGTCGCCGATGCAGTTCGGGCGCAGCCGCGGCAAACTGCATGTGCAGGAAGATCTGGGCGTGACCTTTAACGACGTCGCGGGGATTGATGAAGCGGTAGAGGAACTGCGCGAAGTGGTCGACTTCCTGCGTTCACCCGACAAGTATCAGCGGCTGGGCGGACGTATCCCCAAGGGCGTGCTGCTTGTCGGCCCCCCCGGCACCGGAAAAACTCTGCTGGCCAAAGCCATCGCGGGTGAAGCGGGCGTGCCGTTCTTCAG
>JBJSXJ010000023.1:0-9242 GCA_046086325.1 Planctomycetota bacterium
TGATGCGGGCGGGGGCGAAGGCTGATCCGCAGAACCGTGAACTCCTGTTTGGACTCACGCAGTTCAGCATGGTCGCCGGTGTCCAGCAGATCCAGGGAGAAAAGAGCATCGAGAAGGCCACGCCGCTATTTCTCGAAGCGGCTCAGCATGCTCGGCGCTTAATCGCCGACTTCCAGCCCATTTCCGCTCCGGAAAAGAACCTGCTCGCGCAAGTCTTCTACTACGAAGGTTGCATGCTCGCTCGCACCCAGAAGACCGACGAATCGATGAAGTCGCTCGAGCTGGCCGTGTCGAACGGGTTTAGTGATCTGAAACTGCTAAAAAGTGACGAGGACCTGGCGAGTCTCCGCGATCTGGATGGTTTTAAAACATGGCTGGGCGCGGTGGAAAAGACGATTCAAGAGCGTCGCGCGCAGGAGTTGGAAGCCGAGTTTGCCGCCAACAAGCCGTTCCCCTTCAACTTCACACTCAACGATTACGATGGCAAGCCCCGCAAGCTTGCGGACCTTAAAGGCAAAGTGGTACTCGTCGATATGTGGGCGACGTGGTGTGGTCCCTGTGTGCAGGAAATTCCGCACTTGATCGATCTGCACAAGAAGTATCGAGAACAGGGTTTTGAAGTGATCGGCGTGAACTATGAAAACGAAGAGCCACCGCAAGCGGCTGGTGTGATCAAGAAGTTCGCGATGGAAAACGGGATGACTTACCCCTGCGTAATTGGCGACGAGGCGACGCAGAATCAGATCCCAGATTTCCTTGGCTTCCCCACGCTCGTCTTCCTCGATCGCACCGGTACCGTGCGGCTCAAGAAAGTTGGTTACACCGAGCACGACATTCTGGAATCGATCATCACGAAGCTGCTCGCGGAAAAAACAGCCGAAGAGCCGATCGGGAAGAAAGAAGAAAAGCCCGCTGATAAATAGGGCCTCGCTGTGCCTGGGCGCGATTCATAGCGTCTTGGCACGCGATTCCTGGGATGACGCCAGCTCAGGCGATTAAGTCGGTGATAGCGGTGCCCGGACGAACTAGGTGTGGGCGACCGCCGGTGTCGAGCATTTCGAGTCCGGCGGGGATTCCGAGCAGATGATAAATGGTGGCGACCAGATCGTGAGGCGCCACGGGGTCGGCGGCCGGAAATGCGGCCTGTTTATCGGATCGACCGTAGACGAAACCGGCCTTCGTTCCGCCGCCTGCCAGCACCGACGTGAAGCAACCGGGCCAATGATCGCGGCCATCGCGGCCGGCTCCCGCATCGCTGTTGCGCTGGCCGATGCGTGGCGTCCGACCAAACTCGCCCGTCCAGACGACTAACGTGTCATCCAGCATGCCACGCTCGCGCAGGTCGTCCAGCAGTGCCGAGAACGCTTGATCGGCAACGGGCATCAGTCGTTCTTTTAAGTCAATAAAATTTCGACTGTGAGTGTCCCAGTAGACGCTCACATTTTTAATTCCGTCGTTCGGCCAAAAGACTGTCACCAGCGGCACTCCCCGTTCCACCAATCGCCGCGCCTGCAGTACCGATTGCCCGTGCGGGTTCAGGCCGTATCGTTCTCGGAGCGCCAGCGACTCTTCTTCGAGTCGAAAGGCGCCGCGCTGTTCGGCGGCTCCCGTGAGCAACTGAAACGCTCGGTCGATGTTGCCATCATGAGCGCGCACGGCGGAGTGTCGCTCCAGTGGCAAGCGACTCAGCTCGCCGCGTAACGACTGCCGATCGGCCAGACGCTGGGCGGAGATGTCGGCGGATAACTGTAAACCATCTACTCGATAGTTGGGCCGACTAGGGTCCTGATCGATGATCATGGGATCGTAGAGTGATCCGAGCCAGCCGGCGAACGTGCCTTGACTTTGTTCGACGAAGCGGGGCACGTCGTTTTCCAGCTTGGGACGCATGGCGATCGTGGTTGGTAACGCTCCCCGACCACGCCCCAGCTTGGCCAGGACCGATCCCATGTTTGGCCATTGCAGACGACGATTGTCGGTTGGGGGAGGCGGCATGCCGGTCAGAAGAAAGTGAGTCGACGGCGTATGATCCGCATTGTTGTGTGTCATGGAGCGCACGATGCAGAGTCGATCGGTGCGTGTGGCCAGTTGTGGAAAGTGTTCGCAGATCGGCAAGCTTGGTAGCCGACTGGCAATCGGCTTAAACTCCCCACGGACCTCCGCTGGCGCATCGGGTTTCATGTCCCAGGTATCTTGATGAGCGGGTCCGCCCCACATGAAGAGCAGGATGCAAGCTTTTGCGCGTCCGAACCCGTCGCTGGGCTTGGCTGTGCTGGCGGCTTGAGCCGCCGCAGCTTGAGCCACCGCAGTTTGAGCCGCCGCAGCTTGAGTCACCGCAGCTTGAGCCACCGCAGCTTGAGCGACGGATTGTCTGGCGGCGAGCAGCTCTGGCAAGCCCAGTCCCAGCAGGCTTAAGGCGCCAGCTTGGAGGGCCGAGCGACGATTCAGTTCGGCCAAGCGCTGCTGAAGCTGTCGACGCTGCAGTGTTTCGCTGATGCTCGCTTCGCGCATGCTGCCACCGCTCATGAGTTGGTCCCGTAAAGTGACGTCTGTGGTTTTCGTTGCTGCTCGTGCGTTTGTCAAGAACGAATTGTATGGGCAAGTGTTACTCGCAAAATCTGGGGACGCATAGTTGACGGCGACGCGGCGCATGGCGGATGATTTAGCCCCGCGCGGAAGCGCCTTGCCCACCTTGATCAACCTAGCCGCTCCTCCGCTCTCGGCTCTGCGCTTACAGCGGTAGAAAGTCTCATCATGAATGATGATAAACGAATCAACTTTTCCCTGACTCATGTGCTCATTTGCGCGATCGCCGCGCTGGGCTTTGCCTTTGATATCTATGAACTGCTCATGGGACCGCTGGTATTTGCGGCGGCGATTCAGGAACTCACAGGCCACGCGCCAGGTTCGAAGGAGTCGCTGGAGTGGATTCGCTGGTTGTTTTTCATTCCGGCCTTCGCCGGTGGAATCTTCGGACTTCTGGGGGGCTATCTGACCGATATCCTGGGACGTCGCCGAGTGCTCACGTGGTCGATTCTGCTCTACGCCTCCTCGGCTTTCGTGGCCGGTTACAGCACCTCAATTGAAATGCTGCTGTTCATGCGCTGTCTGATTTTCATTGGCGTGTGTGTCGAATTCGTCGCTGCGGTGGCTTGGCTGGCGGAGCTGTTCCCCGATCACACCCAGCGCGAAAAAGTACTCGGCTCGACTCAGTTTTTCTCCTCGATCGGCGGCTTAATGGTCGCTTTTGCCAACAGCTTAGCTGTCACCTACGGCAACGATTTACCCGCGATTGGCTTACCGGATTTCCTCAGCGGACTGGGCGAAATCAAAGGGGAGCATGCGCCGTGGCGTTACACGTTGATGTCGGGTTTGATTCCGGCGATTCCGCTCATCTTGATTCGTCCCTTCCTACCCGAATCTCCCGCCTGGGAAGAGAAGATGGCGAGCGGCACGCTGCGTCGTCCCAGCATCCTCGAGTTATTCTCGCCGGAACTCCTGCGCACCACCATCGTCAGCACGATCATGGTGGCGTGCAGCTTCGGGGCGGCCTTCGGTGCTATTCAAATGGTGCCGCAGATCGTGCCGGGATTACCCGAGGTCAAGGCGCTGGTGAAAAGCGCCGTCGACGAAAAGTTCACGGAAGAGAAACAAGCAGAAATCAAGGCGCAGGTGGGGAAGAAACTGGAAGGCGAGTCGGAAGAGAAAATTGCGGAGGAAATGAAGAAGCGGATGGAGATTGAACGCCGCAAGATTGTCAGTCCCATTCAGCAGGGAGCTGCGGCGAACGTCACGAAAGTTCAAGAAGTCGGTGGACTCATCGGACGCGGTGTCTTCGCCATTCTCACCGTGTTCGTTCTCAGTCGCCGCTCGCTGGTGCGTATGTTTATCGTGCCGGGGATCATCTTGATGCCGATCGTTTTCGCCTTCGCCGCAGTCACCGGACTCAACCTGCTTTACGTCGGTATTTTCCTGGCGGGTTTGGTCACGGTTG
Source organism: Planctomycetota bacterium (assembly GCA_046086325.1). GTDB lineage: Bacteria > Planctomycetota > Planctomycetia > Pirellulales > Pirellulaceae > JBJSXJ01. Next base: position 3,995 of record JBJSXJ010000023.1, read on the forward strand.
CTCAGTACAGTTTTTGGGGCAACTATCTGCCGACGGTCTATCCTGTGCATTTGCGGGGAACGGGCGAAAGTTTCGCGCACAACATTGGTGGTCGTATGATCGGCACGTCGATGGCCTGGGTCACGACGACCCTGGCAGCCTCCTCCATCGTGCCGATCGAAGCAGGACCAGCGAAAGTCGCCTACGTCGCCGCCGGTGTTTCCACCATCGTGCTCGTCATCGGCTTCCTCGCCTCCTTCTTCCTGCCTGATCCCGGAATCAAGATGCAGGACGATCAGGGGTAATGTGAGGAAAACGGTGTTCGCGGCCCCGGTGTACCGTTACCAGGTCATCGAGTCGCGGTTCGAGACCAAACTGGCAAACGAAAGTGTTGAATATGAACGCGAGTCCAAATCAGGTGGTTGGTCAGTTGCAGGGGCAGTTACGAAGTCGTCGTGTCGGGAAGAGTTGGCAGCCGCTGCAGGAGACCGTGCGGCGGACCTTGCTGCTGCTCGCGCCCTGGGTGTCGTTGAGTGCTGCTGGCTATGGCCTCACCCAGACGGCTCGCGCCCAAGAGACGCTGGCCAGCGCCGCCCCTGTGAAGCTGACAGCGACCAGCGATTGGCCGCAGTTCCGCGGCTCTCAGTCGAATGCGCTGGTCGGAGTGGATCCGGCGCCGATGGAATGGTCGGAGTCGAAAAATGTGACCTGGAAGACCACGATCCCCGGACTCGGCTGGTCCTCGCCGGTCGTCGTGGGTGACCGAGTCTATCTCACGAGCGCCGTGCCGCAGGCTGAAGGTTTGTCGCTGCGTACGTTTGCCGTGAATGCCAAGACCGGCAAGATTGAGTGGGATCGCGAGGTGCGTGCGTTACCGAAGAAACCCGCCATTCATTCCAAGAACAGTCACGCCAGTCCCACGCCGATCATTCACGACGGATCGGTCTTCGTGCATTTCGGCACGCATGGCATGTATCGGTTGAAAGCAGCGGATGGCACGATCGAGTGGAGTTGTCTGGAACTTGAATATCCGCCGATGCACGGCAATGGCGGCTCGCCGGTACTGCACGACGGAAAACTCGTCGTCGTCTGCGACGGCAGCAAGGATCCGTTTGTGGCGGCGGTCGATGCGACCACGGGCAAAGTGGCCTGGAAGACGCTGCGCGGCGTGAAGGCTCGGATCAATCATTCGTTCGTCACGCCCACGGTGGCGATCATCAACGGGCAGGCGCAAGTGATGGCGCCGGGCCCGGATCATTTCGCCGCCTATGATTTGGCGACTGGCAAAGAATTGTGGCGCGTGCTCGCTCCGGGCTGGTCCGTCGTGCCGCAGCCAGCAATTGGTCACGGCATGGTCTTCTACAACCATGATTATGACAATCCGGAGTTGATGGCCGTTAAGCTGGGCGGTCAGGGTGACGTGACCGATTCGCATGTGGTCTGGCGACAAAAACGTGGCGCTCCCAGCACTCCGTCGCCTGTCCTGGTCGGCGACGAACTCTTCTTCATCTCCGATGAAGGCATTGCCTCATGCGTGGATGCACGCACCGGTGAACGTCACTGGATGAAACGGATCGAGGGCAATTATTCTGCCTCGCCGGTCCACGTGGCAGGTCGCATTTTGTTTCTCAATGAAACCGGTTTAGGTACGTGGGTGAAGGCGAGTAAGGAATATGAAGTGCTAGGCACGTGCGAGGTGCCTGGTCGCACCTTTGCCACACCGGCGTTTGTCCCCGGTGCGATGTATCTGCGTACGGACAGCACCTTGTATAAAGTGGCCAAGTAACACGAAGGGTGCGACATGTCGTCCAATCGACGAGTGTTTTTGGGACAAGCGTTAACCGCCGCTGGCTTAGCGGCGGTTTCATTTCCGCAGCAGCGACTGCGCGCGGAAGAGATTTATCCCGCGGGAAAATCCCCGGATCTGATCCTGCGCGGCAAGCAGCCTTTCAACGCTGAACCACCCTTGCCAAACCTCATGGGGAATTACCTCACGCCGGTTGAACATTTCTTTGTTCGCAATCACGCTCCCGTGCCCGCCACCGACCTGGCGACGTTTCGCCTGAGCGTCGAGGGTTTAGTCCACAAACCGCTCTCTTTGTCGCTGGGTGAAATTCGCGAGCGGTTCAAGTCTCACTCCATCACCGCCACACTCACCTGCGCCGGCAATCGTCGCATCGAACACGGTGCAATCAAGCCGCTGGGTGGAGTGCAGTGGGACGCGGGCGCCATTTCCACTTCCACCTGGCAAGGAGCAGCACTGGCCGATTTGCTCGCCGCCGCTGGCATCCAAGAGGGAGCCAAGCATGTCTGGTTTGAGGGACGCGATCAGATTCAGGACAAAGATGGTTCGATCGGCACATTCGATGGCTCCATTCCACTCGAACGGCTCCAGCAAGTTGATCGTGAAACCTTACCGCTCGTCGCTTATGGCATGGCTGGTAAGGATCTACCACCCGATCACGGTTATCCGCTGCGGACGATTGTCCCCGGTTACATTGGCGCTCGCAGTGTCAAATGGCTCGGAAGAATCGTGGTGAGTGATCGACCGTCGGGTAACCGTTTTGTGGCGAGCGACTACAAAATCGTGGCGCAGGAAGCGAAAGAGTTCTACGCCAACTCAGCGCCCATCTATGCCTGGTCGACCAATGCCGCAATTTGCACTCCCGTTACCAAGACGAAACTGAACTCCAGCCGAGTGACGGTGCGCGGTTACGCCCTGGCTGCTGGCGAGCGGGATTGCCGCATTACGCAAGTCGAGCTGTCTCAGGATGGTGGACGTTCGTGGCAAAAAGCCCAGCTCGGAAACACTCAGCCGGGTTTCAACTGGGTTCATTGGCACTTGGACCTGAACTTACCTGCGGGTAATTCTGAGTTGATATGTCGAGCGACGGATTCTCGTGGTTTCACGATGCCGGAACGCGTGGAATGGAACGCCAAAGGCTACCTGTACAACGCTTGGCACCGTGTTCAGGTCTCGGTGAACTCCTAACTCGAACTAGCCTACGAGCGTCACAGAAAAATATGAGCGACCCCAATCGCCCCTCCACGTCGGCAGTCCATCCGTCCGCCACGCCGGCCGATGCGGCCCGTGAACAGCGGCTGATGACGCTCGAAATCCAGCTTGCTCATCAGCAGCGCGCGTGGGAGCAATTAAACGAAGTGGTGGTGGAACACACGAAGACGATTCTGCGTCTGCAGGGGCAGCTCGCGCGGCTGGAAAATCAACTGCGCGATGTGCGACAAGGGCCGCCCGAGCAGCGTGATTTGCTGGCCGAGCGTCCCCCGCATTATTGATTCCCCGCGGTGCCACACAGCGTCGTAATTGGTTTAGTAGTCCGTTTAATAATCCGAGATCGAGCCGTCGGGTTGTCGACCGCCCTTGGGCCATTCGGGCGGACTGGGGTTCTTGGCGAGTTCTTCAAGTTTGGCTTCGTCGATCTCGCAGCCCAGTCCGGGGCCTTGCGGCAGTGAGGCGTAACCGTCGGCGTCGATCGTCCAGTTCTTGCGCACCAAACCGGGTGGCGAAATCGACGGGTAGTATTCATGGATGAGAAAGAAGGGGATCGCAGCACTCGCATGTAAACTGGCGGTAGCCCCCAGATCGCTCGTGACACAGTGGGGAGCGAGTGGTACATGATACGCCTCGCCCAACGTGGCAATTTTCCGCATCTGTGAAATACCGCCGGTGTGAGCACAATCGACCTGCAAAATATCAGCACAACCTTCCTGCAGATAACCAATCACTTCCCAGATCGTGCGTGCTTGTTCACCCACCGCGAGTGGAATCGCGATGTGCTGTTTGAGTCGCTTGAAAACCTCCAGGTTACCGGGCACCGCCGGCTCCTCGATATACAGCACGTCGTACGGCTTGATCGCCGCCGCCAACTGAATGAGAAACGGAGGTGGCAAAGCGCAGTGGGCATCAAACATGATGATGCCGTCGGGCCCCAGTTTCTTACGGGTATCTTCGATATTCTTCACAATCTGTTCGATCTGCTGCGGCGTGCCCGAAAAAGGCCGTGGTCCAGCACCAATCTTGGTTGCCTTCGGAGTGGGATACATGAGCACTTTGTCCCGCGTCGGTCCGCCCAGCAGTCGATAGACTGGCACGCCCCATAACTTCCCCGTGATATCCCACAACGCCATGTCGATACCGGCCAGCGTGTGAGTCATAAAGGGACCGCCGCGCATGTCGCGATGCGAACGATAAATCTTTTGCCAGAGATGCTCGACACGCGTGGGATTTTCGCCATCGAGTAATTCGTATAGGGAGCGGGCCAGAGTGGCGGCAACCTTGGTTTCTAGTTGGTCGATTTCGCCCCACCCAGTCACCCCTAAATTCGTTTCGATTTTCAGAAAGACCTTGCGCGCGACAGGGGTCGCGGTGAGTCGTGTGATTTTGATGCTGGTGGTGCGATCGGCCACTTGCGCGCCTGGAGCGGTATCGTCGAGTGCCGCGGCCACCTCGCGTGGATGCACTCCTTGCCAAGTCACACCGGCTGAAGTTCCCGCCAGGACCCCCACCGTTAACGCTCCACACCGACTCAGCCAGCTTCGACGATCTTGATCCAATGCACTCATGCTTGCCTCTTCCTCGCGGCTCTGCCGCCGTATGGGCCCCCTGGTTAGTTGTGAAATCCGCAGCGCAGAGTGTAATCTTTCGGGGGGGTGATTGGATGCGGAAAACTTCGAGGGTAGGGAGATTGTGGGTGATTGTGGGTGATTGTGGGAAACACAGAGGCACAGAGGGCACAGAGATTGTATCTATTTAAGCTCTGTGATCTCTGTGCCTCTGTGTTTTAAAAAAAACGTGTGCTGTGCCTCTGTGTTTAAAAAAAAACGTGTGCCGACCGAAAACATCCACTAAGCAGCGATGTGGCACCTCAAAAACAGACTCCAAGTGAATCGATGCATGAACTATCGCTGGCGGAAAGTCTGGTCGAGCTGGTTCTGGAATCCGTAGTGGAAGGCGAACAGCAGCGGCTGATTCGTGAGGTCCACGTGGGAGTGGGTAGGATGGCGGGCGTCGTCGCCGACTCGCTGGAATTCTGTTTTACTACGCTCATCGAACAGAGTCCGTTTCCTCAAGCACGACTCGTCTTAACCGAGATTCCGCTACGATTGCACTGCCGGGAATGCCAGCAGGAAGTGGTCAGCGAGCGGGATGATTTTTTGTGCCCGCATTGTCAGGCTGCCAGCACCACGGTGCTCAGCGGCATGGAACTCCAGTTACAATCGATCGCCCTGACGGATGTCGAGGCGTAGG
>JBJSXJ010000024.1:0-3945 GCA_046086325.1 Planctomycetota bacterium
CTGAGTGCGCGGACGGCTGGTCAGGTGACTGCCGCGACCACGGCAGCCACTGCTGAGAAGGCTGGTGGAGATAAAGCTGGTGGAGATAAAGCTGGTGCTGGCAAGGCTGCTAGTGTGACTTCCCCAGCGTCGTCCCCCGTAGAAGTTTCCGCTACCACGGCCAGTGTTCCTCGCGATTAGGGTCTCGCCATGCCGCGTTCCCGCTCGTCCGCCGGTTTGCAGAAATTGCTCGCCAGTTGCGGACAGCCGGTATATGCGTTGGATGAGCGGCGAGTGATTGTGGCGGCAAACGCTGCCTGTCTGGAGTGGCTTGGTATCACCGAGGATGTGCTGTGTGGGTTGGTCTGTGAGTATCACTCGCAGGCCGGCAGTTCGGGTGAGCAAGCGGAGGGGACTGCCAGTCACTTGCATCCCACGGATCCCCGGACGACGGCTCGCGCACTGTGTCCTCCACCACTGGCGCTGACGGGGCAAACCTGCCAGGGGATCTTGGAGATTCCTGTGGCGCAGGAGGGGGCGGAAAACTTCAGCGTGTTGCGACGGGCGGCGGAGTTTCGTCCACTGCTCGGGGTGGATGGAAATGTGGCTGGCGTGATTGTCGTCGTGGCCGCGGTCGAACTGGATGAGTCGGCGGATACGGGTAAGACGCTGACTGCAGAGGAACTTCATCTGCAGTTAGCCGAGCAGCGTCGGCAATGGAGCGGACGTTTCGCGTGGGAGCGGCTGGTGGGTGTTAGTCCCGCGGTGCGGCGTGCGCGTGAGCTGGCGAAAGTTGCGGTGGAGACGTCAGTGTCGACCGTGATACTCGGTCCGCTCGGAACGGGACGCGAGCATCTGGCGCGCTGTGTGCATCGAGCTCGCTATGAGCACTCTGATCAACCGTTGATTCCGATTCACGGAATTGCGTGTGATGCCGCCGATTTGGAGTCCCTTTTGAGCCGGTTGCTGGAGCAGGTGCCGTCGACGCGTCATTCCTTGCTGCTGCTGGATGCCGATGAGTTGCCCGTGGACGCTCAGTGGGTTTTGCTGCGTCATCTGCAGCAGTATCCGGATCGTTTTCAAACGCTGAGTACGGCGGTGGTGTCGCTGCACGAGCGGAGTGCGAAGGGCGCGTTTCTGGCGGACTTGGCCGCTGCACTGGAAATCGTAGTGATCGCTTTACCACCGTTGGCGCAGCGCAAGCAGGATCTGCCGCTGTTGGTCCAGATGTTGGTCGAGCGACGCAATGCGAACGGCAAGCGACTTTGTGGTGGCTTCTCGGCGGAAGCTTTGGATGATCTGGCGACCTATTGCTGGCCGGGTAATCTGACGGAGCTGAATGAGGTGGTGGAGCAAGCGTGCGAGGCTGCGGAGGGACCGGTGGTGGGACGCGGCGATTTGCCAGCCTTGGTACGTCAATCGGTGGCCGCTCAGAAGCATCCGCCGCGAGCATTTGAGCCACTCGTGTTGGATGATTTACTGGCGGAACTGGAGGGGGAAGTGTTGCGACGTGCGTTGCGAGCGGCACGCGGGAACAAGGCTCAAGCAGCACGCTTGCTGGGGATTTCGCGGGCCCGCGTGATTCGGCGGCTGGAGGAACTGAAGATCGTGTCGACCGTCATACCGCAGACGGCTACGGAGTCGGTGAATGAAGCGGAACAGTCGAGTGACGAGATTATCTTCGAATAGGTGGCAGCGGTTGCCAGCAGGCGGTGGCTCCCGTAAGATGTCCGATCTCTTCTTCTGGTTGTCCGCTGAGCATCCAGTTCAGTGCCAACTTGGGCCTTCAGGTGCCTATGATTATGTCCGCTAAACCATCGCAAATTGTTGTTTGTGAACCGCACGGTCGCTGGTCAGCCGCGTTCCGCGAAGAACGCGCCGAGTTTCAGGGGCGAGTTCAGCAGACGATCAGCTGGACGGAGACTCAGGAGTTGTTCCAGGTGGCTCCGGCGAGCGTGGTGGTATTGGACCTATCTACCGCGGCGCTTTCGACTTGGATGCAGCGCTGCTGGGATAGCATGATCGATTTTCCAGAGTTGCGTTTTGTGGCGGCTGGCGGTTCTGACGTGTGGGAGTGGGAGGTGGATTTAAGGCATGCGGGATTTATGCATGTCGTGGATTCACCACGTCGAGTGGGGCGAGTAGCGGGGCAGATTGCCAGCTATCTCGAAGATCATCCGCCGCTCTATCCAACTCTGCGACAGCAACTGCTGGATCGACTGCCATGGCCTTCCATGGAAGTTCGCTTTTAGCAGTATTTGGCCTGACTGATGATCAGAGAGAGAAAGGGAGTGGATTGTGGCTGATGTGGCGTTGACCGTGGCGGCAGTGACGGAGGCGGTTCAGAATTTTCAAGATGCCGAGACAGGTCGCAGCGCGCTGCAGCTTGGTCAAATCCGTGATATCGCGGTGACTGGCAGTGAAATCAGTCTGACACTCGCTCAGACAACCCACTCGGCGCCGCTCTGGCAAGAGACTCGCGAATCACTCACCCAGCGTTTGCAGTCTCGCTTCCCGCAGGCCAGTCGAGTGACGGTGAACCATGCGGTTCATGATCGGCCCGCCCAGCCGCTCGGGCAAATCGGACTGACGGCTAAATCGGTGATCGCGGTTGGATCCGGGAAGGGTGGAGTCGGCAAGAGCACGATGGCGGTAAGCTTGGCCTTGGGGTTGAAGCGGGCGGGTTGTCGAGTGGGTCTGATGGATGCGGATGTGTATGGACCCAGTGTTCCGCATCTGCTGGGCCTGGAGGGTCAGCCCGGCATCGCCGACAAAAAGATGGTGCCGATCATGCATGACGGCATGCCGGTCATGTCGATGGGCTTTCTAGTGCCGCCGGGTGAAGCGGTGGTGTGGCGCGGACCGATGTTGCATGGCGCAATTACTCAGTTTTTACGCGACACGAATTGGGGCAACTTGGATTATCTGATCATCGACATGCCACCGGGTACGGGTGACATTGCTCTGACGCTATCGCAAATGCTGCCGCTCACCGGTGCCGTGGTAGTCTGCACGCCGCAAGAGGTGGCGCTGCTGGATGCCGTGAAAGCGATCGCGATGTTCCGTAAGGTGAACATCTCGGTGCTCGGCATGATTGAAAACATGAGTGGGTTTGTTTGCCCCGACTGTGATAAGCGGTACGACATCTTCGGCAAAGGTGGTGCACGTAAGCGAGCGGAAGAACTCGAAGTGCCGTTCCTCGGTGACGTACCGATTCATATTTCGATTCGCCAGCATGGCGACGATGGTGCGACTCCAGCCAACTACGATGATGTGCGAGTAGCGCCGTATTTGCAAAAGATCGTCTATCAGTTGTCGAAGAATCTGGCGACACAAGCGGCAGCCAATCCGGTCATCCCCCAGCTGCCGATTCTGTAGTTCAGTGTCGATACTTGGCGCTGATATTCAGCTCTCAGATCTTACATTTAGATCTGGCACTCAGCGATCTTGAAAACGGCGCAGTGAAAGAAAGTCGATCGGCTGAGGTGTGTGGCCGTCCAGCGCCAGTTGGGCGAGTACCTCGCCAAGCACCGCTGCGAACTTAAAGCCGTGGCCCGATAAGCCGGCACCGAAGAGCACATTTTGGTCGGTTGGATCGCGATCAACCAGGAAATGTCCGTCGGGTGACATCGTGTAGTGGCAGACGGCGTGACGTCGATGCCGGAGGGTGATACCGGGCAGGCAGCGTTCGATAAACGATTCCACTCGGCGCTGATCCGTCACGTCCAACTGCCGCGGATCGAGCTGGGGATCGTCGATCGGCTCGCCCCCCGAATGCTCGGCGATCTTCACGCCATCCGCATCGCCGGGCACTTGGGGAAATCCGTAGTACACGCCGTCGGGCAGTTCAAACAGAAACGTACAACCGCCGCGACTGAGCTCATAGCGTCCATCGACCGGCTCATACCAGTGCAGGTGTTTGCGGAGTACGGTGAGAGGTACGGGAAGTGAGTGCAGGAGCGAGGC
>JBJSXJ010000025.1:0-12954 GCA_046086325.1 Planctomycetota bacterium
GTCCCGAGCGACGGACGTTGAGTGCACCGTACGACGGACTTCCAGTCACCGTACGACGGACTGCCAGTCCGTCGGTGTTTCCGCACGACGGACTGGAAGTCCATCGCACGCGACGGACTAGAAGTCCATCGTACGCGACGGACTGGAAGTTCGTCGTACGCCACGTTACAGCGCATCGTTTCACCCACAGGGAATCCAGCTCTATGCCGCAGCTCTCTCGACGACGGTTCCACGCCCTGGCACTCGGTGCCGTGGCGAGCGGTACGGTGAACGGATTGTTGAGCACCGGCTGCTCAGCTCGACGCCGACAACCCAATTCGTCCATCGTTGCCTACGTGTCACTGGACGCCGAATTCTCGCAGCCGATTCTGCAGGAATTCAGCCGCCAGACGGGGATAAAAGTCCGAGCCAAATACGATATCGAATCAACCAAAACCGTCGGCCTGACCCAGGCACTCATCGCCGAATCCCGGCATCCGCGCTGTGACCTGTTCTGGAACAACGAAATCCTGAACACTATCCGCCTGGAAAACCTCGGGCTGCTGGAACGCTACGAGTCGCCACAGGCGCTGCACTATCCCGCCGCCTTCCGTTCTGCCGCGCAGCAGTGGTGTGGGTTTGCGGCTCGAGCCCGAGTGTTCCTGATCAACACGGATCTGGTTGCATCAGACAGCCGACCGGCGTCGATGCACGACCTGCTTGAACCGCGCTGGCGGGGGAAAATCGGTATCGCTAAGCCGCTCTTTGGCACCACGGCCAGTCACGTCGCCTGTCTATTTGCCTACTGGGGTGAAGAGCGAGCACGACAATACTTCTTGGACCTCAAGGCCAATCAGGTCCAGATCCTCTCCGGCAATAAGCAAGTGGCACTCGCCGTCGCGCGCGGCGAAGTTGCGGTTGGACTCACCGATACCGACGACGCCATCATCGAGGTGGAACGGGGGGCGCCTGTAGCGATGGTCTATCCAGATCGTGAAGCCACTCAGATGGGAACCTTGTTCATCCCCAACTCGCTCGCCCTGATCCGTGGTGGCCCCAACCCCGCTGCCGCGCGCAAACTGGTCGATTACCTACTCACGGTTGATGTCGAAGAGCAGCTCGCGCAGAGTGCGAGTGCACAAATTCCGCTGCATGATGAAAGCACGTATCAAGGCCGAGTGGAAACACCGCGCACGGTGAAACTACTCGAAGTGGATTTCGCCGCTGCCGCTCGGCAGTGGGACACCGCCGCGCGTTTCATTCGCGATCAATTCACCATCTCGACGGGGATCGGTGGGTGATCGGCCAGCCGTGACACTTGCCCCATACTCGGGACCAAACGCAGAGCACCCGCGGAGAACTGAGTTCGCAGGATCGTCGAGACGAGGTGCTGCGGACCGTTCGCCTCCTCTGCCGGCTCGCCACCATCTTTGGTCGACCGACCGATGACTTGCCCGGGTCGCAAGCCACCACCGTAAAGCAGCAACGGTGTGAGCTTGCCCCAGTGATCGCGTCCACCATTTTTATTGATGCGCGGCGTGCGTCCCATCTCTCCGGTTGCCACCACCAAAATGTCATTCTGCAAGTTGCGTGCTTGCAGATCTCGAATGAGAGCGGCAACCGCATGGTCAAACGCGCGCCCCACCGCCTCCATGCCATCGATCATGTTGAGGTTGTTGCCGTCCGCATGCATATCCCAGACACCATCGTAGCCGGTATGAATGGTGACGAAGCCGACACCCGCTTCGCAGAGTCGTCGCGCGAGCAGTAGCTGCTTACCGATCGCCTTCGCATGGCCCGTATACATTCCTTGCTTGCCGCGCTGAGCCTTACTCCAACCATCCGGGCGAACATACTGAGCGGTGTCGTACGCGGCAATCGTCCGCGCATCCTCGCGACTCAAATCGAGTGCCTTTGCGACATCACCGCTGAGCAGCACTTGATAGGCTTGCTGCTGCAAACGATCGACCGCCGACAAAGATTCCGATCCCTCCACGCGCTGCCGCAGCGCCGCAAACTGTTTCATCAGTTGCTGGCGATCTTCAAACCGGTCCGGCGATAACGTCAGACGCATATCTTTCTGTAGCTGTCCGTCGGCGCCCGGTATGAACGGAGCATACGTGCCACCCAAAGATCCCGTCGCGGAAATATCGCCTCGAGCTTTTCCCTTCAAAACATCGCGACAAACGGCGTCCGGAAAGAGCACCATGTTCGTCGACAAACCCGTGTCGGGGCGAGTCGGTCCAACCACTCGCGAGTAGAGTGAACCGATATTGGCTTGCAAGGTTTCTGGCCCAACGATCGGCTGAATATTATGTGCACCGTTATTCGACTGAAACGTGCGCACAATCGTAAGTTGATTGGCCAGCTCGGCCAATTGATGCATCGACTCCCCAAAACGCACTCCCGGTAACGACGTCTCGATGACCGGCGTCATCGTTCGCATGCCATCCGCTATTTCGAGCTTCGGATCGAACGTTTCATACTGACTCGGTCCGCCTTGCTGGAAAATAAAGATGACCGACTTGCCCGATACCAGCTTTCCTGACTCGCCGGCCACCGCCGACCTGCGCAGTAGTCCCGGAAGCGACAGAGCATTCGGCAAGCTACTTCCGCCCCAGGTTTCGCAGCCCAGTGCGGCCAGTCCCAAGCTGCCGATCGTCAGAAACTGTCGCCGCTGCCAACGTCGATCCGCCTGCCGCGTGCGCTGTTCAATGCGTAACATGAGGCACCTCTTCTTGTCACTTCAACTAATGATCTCACGAATCGGCTTACCCAAATCCATCTCCAAACGAACTCGACCCGGCAACTGCATGCGTGCTGGATCCAATCCTAATTGATGCAGAACAGTGGCATGCAGATCGGTCACATAATGACGATCTTCCACGGCATGAAATCCGAGCTCGTCGGTCGCTCCGTGGATCATTCCACCACGAATGCCACCACCTGCCATCACCACCGAGAATCCATACGGATGATGATCTCGACCGTCCGAATTCTGAGCACCCGGAGTTCTGCCGAACTCGGTGCCAATGACCACGATGGTGTCGTCGAGTAAGCCGCGTTGTTTAAGATCGCGGATGAGGGCCGCGATGGGACGATCCACTTGCGCACAAAGCGAACTATGCCCCGCTTTCAAACCGCCATGTGCATCCCAGGCACCCGCTCCACCATTACTGCCATGAAATAACTGCACAAAACGCACCCCCTGCTCGACCAAGCGGCGAGCGGCCAGGCATTGCTGTCCGAATGTTTTCGTCGTGGGCTGATCGAGCCCGTAAAGCTGCTGAGTGGCGGCGGTTTCGGCACCAAAATTGACGATTTCCGGTACCGCCGTTTGCATGCGAAAGGCCAACTCGTACGACTTGATCCGCGCCGCCATGGCGGGATCGTCCGGATATTCCAGCTCCGACAACCGGTTGAGCCGATTGAGCAGCGCGAACTCTTCGGCTTGCTCCTGCTGGTAGACACCACCTCCCGGTGTGTTGAACGGAAGTGGATTACGCGGATCGATCGCCATCTGCACGCCGTCGTGAGCGGGTCCCAGATAATTCGCACCGTGCGCACCCACTCCACCACAGCAATCGGCAATCGGCGTACCCAGCACAATGAACTGTGGCAAGTTGTCGTTTAAGGTGCCAGCACCGTAATGCACCCAGGAACCAATCGTGGGAAAGGGTCCTTCAAGCGAATGACGGCCGGTATGAAATTGCAACTGCGCACCGTGGTTGTTGTCGGTCGTCCACATGCCACGAATTTGTGCAACATCGTCCGCACACCAGGAACCTAAGTGCGACCACCAATCGCTGAAATCAAGTCCTGATTGACCATATTTCTTGAAACCAACCTGCATGGGATAAATCGTGGGATGAACCTTATGCAGCCCCTCGATCACTTCGCGTAGATTTTTCTTGATATAAGGAGATTCCAGAACGGACTTGTGTGGTGTGTCTGCAAAAGTCTTGCCCGCATATTGATTGAGAGCCGGTTTAGGATCGAAGCTCTCCATCTGGCTCATACCACCCACCAGAAAAATCCAAATCACACTTTTTGCTTTGGGAGGAAAGTGCAAAGTGCCCGGCGAGTGATGCGCTGCATCCAGCTCAGCGGCCGACAGAGTGCCAGCTCCCACTCCCGCTCCCGTGTCACCCGACTGGTGGCACATCGAGCTCAACGCCAGTCCAGCGAAACCCATGCCCAGGTCACTCAGGAAGGCCCGGCGAGTGGCACCCTGATTCGCAGTGGCTCGATTCGCAGTAGTAGCTCGATTCGCCATAGCTCGCATCGAAGAAGGATGGTTCATAGAAGGCTCACGCTGATACGGGGGAGTCGATAATTTCTTTAATCGGTTCGCCAAAGTCGATATCCAAACGTTTTCTACCGGGGACTTCCAGGCGACGGGCATCTAAGCCGAGCTGCTGGAGCACGGTGGCATGGACATCGGTTACATAATGACGATGCTCGACCGCATGAAATCCAATCTCGTCCGTAGCGCCATGCACGACACCGCGCTTCAATCCGCCACCCGCCATGGCAATCGAAAATCCATATGGATGATGATCGCGGCCATTCGAGTTTTGCGCTCCTGGCGTGCGGCCAAATTCCGTGCCGATGACCACCAGCGTTTCGTCGAGCAGTCCGCGCTGCTTCAGATCTTGGATCAGGCCGGCGATGGGGCGATCGACTTGCCCGCAAAGGGACTCATGCCCGGTCTGCAAATTGCTATGTGCATCCCAGGCACCCGCTCCGCCATTGCTGCCATGAAACAGTTGCACGAATCTCACACCACGCTCGACCATGCGACGAGCGGCGAGGCACTGGCGACCGAACGGCTGCGTGACCGCTTGATCCAGTCCATACAGCTTCTGGACATGAGCCGTCTCCGCTTGAAAGTTCACCGCATCGGGCACCGTGTTCTGCATGCGATAGGCCAGTTCATACGACTTGATGCGCGCACGCAGCGCCGGATCGTCGGGATATTCCACCGCTGACAAGCCGTTGAGACGATCCAGCAGCGAGAAGACCTGCTGCTGTTCATCGCGATAAACATCTTTGCCTGGACTGGCAAACGGGAGTGGATTCTGTGGATCAACTTCCAGCCGCACACCGGCATGCTCGGGGCCCAGATAGTTCGCGCCGTGGCCTCCCAGACCGCCGCAGCAGTCGGCTAGCGGAGTGCCCAGCACAACAAAACTGGGCAGGTTATCGTTCAGCGAACCAAGTCCGTAATGAATCCAAGAGCCGATCGTCGGGAAGGGGCCTTCGAGTGCATGCCGGCCAGTATGAAATTGCAGCTGCGCGCCGTGATCGTTGTCTGTTGTCCAGAGCGATCGCACAATCGCCAGCTCATCCGCCACATCACCCAAATGCTTCCACCAATGACTCAGCTCCAGCCCACTCTGCCCGCAACGTCGATAGCCAACTTGCAGTGGATAGAGCTTCGGCTGAACAGGATGCAGTCCCGCCACAAACTCGCGCAGATTCTTTTTGAGATAGGGCGAGTCGAGCGTGGCTTTGTAAGGACTCTCCGCGATCGTCTTTCCCGCATGTTCATTCAAAGCCGGCTTCGGATCGAAGCTCTCCATCTGACTCATGCCACCCACCAGGAAAATCCAGATGACATGTTTCGCGCGCGGTTTGAAGTGCGGCTGACCGTCGGGAGGTAGCCAGGCTGTGGTCGCTGTTTCGCGGGCAATCCCGTCTCGACCCAGCATGGCAGCGAGCGCTAGTCCCGTGAATCCCATCCCCACGTCGGCCAGGAAGAGACGTCGACTGCGAACTGCTGCCGGAACTGGGGCTCGGCGGTGATGGGCACTGGATGATCGGTTCATCGGATCGTCACGAAATCGTTGTGATTGAATAACACGAGGACCAGGTTTTCGCGCGCTCGAGCATGGGGATCTGTGGCCGCTTTCACGGTGGAATCCGAGCCGCCGGCGAACGGGACGAGTTGCTTGGCATCGGCCAGTCGCTGAGTTTGCTCGGCGAGGAACGCGACGCACTGCTGTTCTTCGGTCGGCGTAGCAGGTCGGCACAGAATGCGCGCGAACGCTGCTTGAATGAACTGCTGCACCGTTTCCGGTTGATTGCCCGCTCCCACGCGACTCGATAGCTCCGTCGCCAGTCGCCGCGACTGATCGAGCGTCAAGCCACTGTTGGCCATGGCTAGTGCTTGTTGCGGCGCTACGCTTTCACTGCGCCGATAACATTCCACGACGTTCGGGCTATCGAAGAGCGACAGAAACGTCATCTTCTTTTCTTTGGAATTGCGGAAGTAAACGCTGCGTCGTGGCAGCGTCATACCCAGATTGGGATCGATGTCGGGACCGAAGCGCTGCGAGTGCAATTGACCGGCGACCAGCAGCGTCGCGTCGCGCACCGCTTCCGCTTCCATACGACGCGGATTCATGCGCCAGAAGAGTCGATTTTCGGGATCCTTTTGACGACCGACGTGGTCGCCGACAGGGCCGCTCGAGGCAAGTCGATAGGTGTTGCTGGTCACGAGTAAACGATGCAGCGCTTTCATGCTCCAGCCACTCTCCACCAATTCCAGGGCGAGCCAATCGAGCAGTTCTGGATGAGTTGGCGTTTTGCCGTTCATGCCAAAGTCGAACACCGAGCTCACCAGCGGCGAACCGTAATGACGCAGCCAGAGATGATTGATCGCCACTCGCGGTGTGAGTGGATTAGAGTCGGCGGCAATCCAGCGCGCAAGTGCCAAGCGGCGACCGGTGCTGGTCGTGGAATGCAGCGGTGAAAAGCGAGTGTAGTTTTCATTGATCTGCGTGGTAGCCGCTTGAGCTGCCTCGCGAGCTTTCACTTGCGCTGCCAGATTCTTATCGGCATCCTCGACCGCTTTGGCAGTCTTCGGATCGTCGGCTTTGAGTGCCGCGCGGGCGACGACTAGCTGCTGTTCAGCAGCCGCTACTTTCTGTTCCGCCTGACGCCAGCTCGCTTCTCGTTCAGCTTTCACGGCAGCTTGGGAACGCGCGGCGGCATCGGCAGCTCGTGGGTTCGAGTAGACGGCGCGATCCGCGGAGACACGCGCTTCGACAGCGGCGAGTGACGCTCGAGCGGCGACCAGTGTGGCATCGGCGAGCTTCAGCGCACCTTCCGCTTGCCGAAAGGCTGCTTCGGCAGGATCGAGTGCTGGAGCGGGGGGTGGCGGCGAGCTGGTGGTGGACTGACCGGCGGCATTCATGAGCGGCTGTGTGGCCCCAAGCGCACTCACCTCAATCGAATCAAACTCGCCCGACGCATCATAGGTGATCAGCATGATGTGACCGTCCGGTCGACGAGCGGCACAGGTAGCTACCAACTGGAGCTGGCCATCGAGCAGAATATTGACTAGGCGATCACGCACCAGAACGGTCATCTCATAGTCACGATTAAGTTCGATCGGTAAAGATTTCAGCGTCTCCATGGGATAGTCATCTTTACCAGCTTGGCGTGATGCGAGCTGCAGTTTGGGGCCGCCCGCATACGCACTGATGTAGATGAAATTCATATTCTGATCGCCGTCGGCATCAAAGCTGAGTCCCATCGAGCGCCACATGGCTCCGCCGGTGATCTTGAATTTGAGCTTCGCCTGAAAATCACGCGGATGCGTTTTTTGGGAGAGTGCTCCCGCCAGCACGGCGACTGGTTCACGCTGCACCAGCTTGCCGTCGTGAGGTTCAAACTGGGCGTGGAAGGGTTTCCAGAATTCTGGGTTCGGTTTGGAAAAATCGTCGGCCCAGACGAGTTGGGGCTGGGCGGTCTTGGGATCAGGCGTGGCCGGCGCGGGTGTTGCCGGTGCCGCAGGTGTTGGTGTCGCAGGTGCCACAGGTGCAGGTGCCGCAGGTGCAGGTGTTGCGGGTGCTGCTGCAGGTGACTTGGGAGCGGCGGCTTGGGCTGCTTGGACGGCGGCCCATTTTTGGCGGGCGGCATCGAGTGTGGTGCGGGCGGGGGCGATGGCCTGTTCGGCGGTGGCGAGTTCTTGGCGAGCGGTGGCGAGTGATTCTTCGTGCACGTAGGCGCGGGAGCCGGGATAGTAGGCGGCTGGATCGAGCGTGATGGGGGTGGCGTCGTAGCGATGGCCGGCGAGCAGCCATTTCGGCAGATTGGCGGTGAGCGGATGATCTTTGTCGGGTTGCTTTTCATCACCGCGAGTGAAGAGGACGGTGCTGGCGTCGGGTTTGGCGTCGAAGGCCCGCACGAGTCCATCTTTGGCCGGATCGGCTTGACCCGGAATGCGATCCGTGCGGACATCGTACGGTTCGAAAATCGCTCGTAGCTGGTAGTACTCACGCTGCTCAATGGCGTCGTACATGTGATCGTGGCAGCGCGAGCAGTTGAAGGTGAGGGCGAGAAATGCTTTGCCGGTATGTTCGATCGTGTTATCGATCCACACATTGCGATTGAATTTGTACCAGTTGCGGACGAGAAAGCCGGTTGCGCGCAGAGTGTTGGGGTCAGCCGGAGCCAACTCATCACCAGCCAACATTTCAACAATCATCTGGTTATAAGGTTTGTCAGCATCCATCGACTCGATGATCCAATCGCGCCAGCGCCAGATGTGCGGCTGGCTCTCACGCACTTCCGCACCGTAGCCATCCCAGTCGCTGTAGCGCCAGACGTCCATCCAGTGTCGCGCCCAACGTTCGCCGTGAGCGGGGCGAGCGAGCAGGCGATCGACCTGTCGTTCATAGGCATCGGGCTGCTGGTCGGCGGTGAACTCAGCCAGTTGTTCTTCGGTGGGCGGCAGTCCGACGAGGTCCAGATAGAGACGTCGCAGGAGTACGGGCGGGGATGCGGGAGCAACGGGCTGGAGTCCGCTGGCTTGTCGCTGGTGATCGATGAAGAGGTCGATGGTCCCGCGAGCACGCGTAGCGGCGGGGTTGGAGCTGGTGGAGTTGCTGGTTTGGGCGCTGGTCGGCGCGCTGGTTTGGGAGCTGGTGGGTGCACCGTTAGCGGTAGGTGCTGGTTGGGGCGGGGGGATGAGGGGCCGAGTGAGGGGAGTGAGCGACCAGTGTTTGATCGGCTCGTTGGCGGCGGGCAGCTTGGCACCTTGTTCGAGCCAGCGGCGGATGAGGCTAATTTGGGCGGCGGTGAGTCGTTCGCCTTCGGGGGGCATTTTGACTGCGGCATCGGCGGGGGCGAGGACTACTTGCAGTAGGCGGCTAGCGGCCGGATCACCGGGAACGATGACGGGACCACCTTCACCACCTTTTTGGAGTGCGGCGGGCTGATCGAGTCGCAAGCCGCTTTCTTCTTTGAAGGAGCTATGGCAGCGAAAGCAGCGAGCGGCGAGGATCGGACGGACGTCGCGGGTAAAATCAACCGGGCTGTTGGCCGGAGTGGGCGCGGTCGCATCATCCGCCAGCAGCGGTGCGGCGGTGAAAAGCAGTGCGGAAACAAGGAGCAGCCGAGCGGCCAGGAGCATCTCGGTGGGGAACAGCCGTCGAGCGGCCAGCGGCAGGCAGGAAAGCCAAGGTTGGCGAAGCCGACTGGTCGCGAGGCGAGTCAGGGAGGTCGCGAGGCGAATTAGGGCCAGCGCGAGGCGAATCAGGGAGGGAATAAGGCGAGTCGACATAGCGCAGCCGGTGGGTGGGTAGGGGGAGGGCTGGGGAGGAAGCGGAAACAGATTGCCGGTTGCTTGCGGACTTGAGCCATCAAGATCCGCTTACGCCTCAGCCATCATGATCCGCGTACGCCTTAGACATCATGAACTGGGTACGCCGTGATCATCATGCACTGAGTGCCCCTTGATCGTAATGATCGGCGGTTCGAGGAACAAGATAAATCCCGCCGTCGAGTCGGGTTGAACGTCCTGGCACTCTGCGGTAAACTCGCTCTTCCGCTGGACCAGAACCAGTTGTTCGCTGAGCTCGCTGATAATTCGAGCCCCTCGAGCCGCCCCAATTCTGTCTCCACCGCACCTGCACCCATAGCTCAATTGGATAGAGCATCGGTCTACGGAACCGAAGGTTAGAGGTTCGAGCCCTCTTGGGTGTACTTTCTTTGAGCCCACCGGCAGCCTTCAAGAGCGGCTAGCACCCCGCGCCCGTACGACGGACTTCCAGTCCGTCGTTCTGAATCCTCGACGGACTAGAAGTCCATCGCCCCGCGCCCGTACGACGGACTTCCAGTCCGTCGTTCTGAATGCTCGACGGACTAGAAGTCCATCGCACTGCGCCCGTACGACGGACTTCCAGTCCGTCGTTCCGAATCCTCGACGGACTAGAAGTCCATCGCACCGCGCCCGTACGACGGACTTCCAGTCCGTCGTTCTGAATGCTCGACGGACTGGAAGTCCATCGCCCCGCGCCCGTACGACGGACTTCCAGTCCGTCGTTCTGAATCCTCGACGGACTAGAAGTCCATCGCACTGCGCCCGTACGACGGACTTCTAGTCCGTCGTTCTGAATGCTCGACGGACTAGAAGTCGATCGCACCGCGCCGGTACGACGGACTTCCAGTCTGTCGTTCTGAATGCTCGACGGACTAGAAGTCCATCGCACTGCGCACGCTTTAGTCGGATGAGCCCGATTTCATACTCGCTGATCACTTTCTCGGGTGCTTCTCGAAAAACTCCCACATCAGGTCGTTGGCTGAGATGTTCTTGGTGGATTTGCCTAGGGCCTTGAGGCGGGGTTCTTGTCCGGGCCACGTGTGTCCGCCGCCGGAGATGACAACCAGCACGACTTCGGAACCGCCCTTACCCGATCCGTAAGTCTGGCGAATAATGGTCGTCCCATCCTTTGCCGAATCGGGGAGCTTCGTCGTGACCGGCTCTCGCTGGCAGCCGTTGGCCTTCACCCACGCCTGGATCGAATGATCCACAGAATAGAACTCGGTACCAGATGGCCCCTGGCCTTTACCGCCCTTGAACGGAGCGAACTCGTCGTCGCTCCCGTGAAAATGAATCACGGAGACCGGTCGCTTTGGGTTACAAGTTTCCGTTCCCATCGGTCCGCCAACCGGAGCGATAGCGGCGATGCGATCCGACAATTCAGAAGCCAGCAGGTACGACATGATCCCGCCGTTCGACATGCCGGTGGCAAAGATTCGCCGGGGGTCGATGTTGGCAGACTTAGCGAGGTCATCAAGCAACTTGCGAGTGAACTCCACGTCATCAATCTTGTTGGTCATGGCATAGCTGCAACAGTTGCCACCATTGAACGATAAGAGTCGATTGGGGAGTCGCCCTGTGCCGTTGGGGTAGACAACGATGAATCCGGCATCATCCGCTTTCTTGTTGAGGCCGCTGAAGATCACCATGTTTTCCGCGTTGGCGCCACCACCATGAAAAGCGAGGACCACAGCGGTCGGTTTGTGAGGCTCGTACTGAGGCGGAATGTGGACGAGGTAGCTGCGTTTCAGGTCACCAACGGTGAGCGTTCGGGAGTGATCGCCAGGGCCGAGCGAAGCGGCGCTGAGCGGTGCGACTCCGAGTACGGTCATAACCACCAAGGCATGAATTGCGGTCATCACGGTTTACTCTCCCTGCGATCCAATGGGCAAGCGACCAGCATCGCCGCTGCGGCTCGTCGTGACAACGGTACCCGTAACGAGAGCTTTCCACAAGAATTTGTGACCGCTGCTGACCGAACACATCTTGAGCCGTGTCGGGCTGCATACGCCAATTCCGGCCCTGGTGCTAGTTCGCAATTCACGAATTTTGTACCTTGACTGTTTGTGAATGGACGGAAGTCAAGGTGGACTTTGCCAGTGCCAGCACTGTTGGTAGCTGCGTCGTGTTCAACATCGGTGGGAATAAATACCGTCTCATCACCCGCATCCTCTTTCCCAGCCAAAAGGTCTTCGTACTCAAGGTAATGACCCACGAAGAATACGACGAGGACAAGTGGAAGAAACAGTGCGGATGCTACGCGCCACCACCCAAGCGTACAACAAAGCAGTCTGAACTCGGAACGATCAAACCTCCCAAGCCCAAGTGGAGATAAGAAATGGCAACCAAGACTAAGTTCGGCTTGAGGGGAAAAGGCCGAGACTCCTATCTGGAGCTTGTGCTGGCATTCCCTCTTTCTTCGATCCGCTCAGACGAGCATCTCAATCAGGCGCAGCGGGTTATGGACCGGCTGCTCGCCAAGGCCAAGCTGGATGACGGCGAGCAGACCTACCTCGATGCGCTGAGCGATCTCGTTGCTGTTTACGAGGATGAGCAGCATGCGATTGAGCCCGCATCGGACGCTGACATGCTGCGTCATTTGCTCGAATCGAAGAGCGTCACGCAGATACAACTGAGCCAGGAGACGGGAATCGCGAAGTCTACGATCTCAGAGGTTCTGGCTGGCAAGAGGCCGTTCAGCCGTCAGGTGATCCGTAAGCTGGCTGACTACTTCCAGATGGATGTGAGTGTCTTAGCGCGGAATTTGTGAGATTAGCTGGAATGAAGCGTGGCTCTAACAGTTTCGCTACACTCACTCAGAACTTCTGCCGGTCGAAGAGTTCGCCGAGTTTTTCTCACTCCACGAGTAACGCCCCATGCCCACCCCAACATCCCTCTATGACCGCCTGGGCGGCGTTTACAGCATCGCTGCGGTCGTCGATGACTTCATCGACCGGATCATGGTCAACCCAGCCCTCAATGCAAACCCCAAGGTGGATGAAGCTCACCATCGGGTTTCCAAAGCGGGGTTCAAGTACCTCGTCACGGAAATGGTCTGCTGGGCGACGGGTGGCCCGCAGAAGTACACGGGTAAGTCGATGTCGGACTCGCACGCGCATCTGGGGATTACCGAGCCGGAATGGCAGGTGTTCCTGCAAGACTTTCAAGCATCGCTCGACAAATTCCAGGTTCCACCCGCCGAGCAGCAGGAACTGTTCGCCATCGTCGAAAGCACGAAGAGCGATATTGTAGTGGGGTGAGGTCATTTCCGATGGAAATCGACTGACGCCGGTATCGCTACTTTCTTGTAGCGACCAGGGCGTGAGCCGTCCGGCAGCATTCGAGAGCGGTGGGCGCTTCGG
>JBJSXJ010000026.1:0-4834 GCA_046086325.1 Planctomycetota bacterium
GCGGAATTGGAGCAATCGCGATACCGCCGCATCGTAGTACAGCCTCATATTCTGTTTCAGGGCGATTTATTAGAGCGCGTGCAAACTCGCATTCGGGTAGCGGCGGAGTCGGATCGGCAGCGGACCTGGTACTTGGCCGAACACTTGGGACCCGAAGATGAATTACTCGACACCATTTTAGCCCGAGGAGCCGAGGTGCTGACCGGTTTGTTACCCGGATTGTTGCCCGCGACAACGACTTACCTTTAGAATCACGGGGAGCGAGCGGTCGTCGGTCGATCTTGCTTGATCGGTACATTCCCACTACGATCCGCGTTGCAGTTCAGCACCAGAACCATCTACAAAATACGTTTCCAGCAATCCATGAGTCGTCGCGCCGGCGATATAAGTGAAGGGGTAAACATGGCTCGAATCAACACACGGCTACCGAGTCTGCCACGAAGTTCGCGCTGGGTCTTGGCCGGTTGGGTAATGCTGGCCGGAAGTTTGGTTAGCGCCTTGGGGCTGCTCGCCGCCGATCTGACTCAGCCCAAAGCACGGGATCGGCTAGTCGCTCGCAATATCATGCAGCTCATGCAGCGCGATCATCTCTCCAAGCACCCTCTCGATGATGAAATTGCCCTCCGCGGACTGAAGCAGTTCCTCAAGCTACTCGACCCCGCCAAGCTTTATTTTTTGCAGAGTGATGTCGAAGAGTTTCAGCAGAAGGCCCGGGAGTTGGATGAGGCGCTGCGCGATGGCGATATCAGCTTTGGTTACACGATCTTCAAACGCTACTTGCAGCGAGTGGATGAACGCCTGGCGTCCATCGAAAAGCTCATTCAAGCGGAACATGATTTCACGGCCAAGGAAGATGTCATCGTGAATGCGGATGCGGCGAAGTATGCGACGAGCATCGAGGAATCGGATGATCGCTGGCGTCGACGCATTAAGTATGACCTGCTGATTCTCAAGAGCGATAAAAAGGAAGGCAAGGAAGCGCGCGAGCGTTTGCTTCGCCGCTACCAGAGCTTCGCCAAGCGGATGAAGCAGACCGATAGCGACGAACTGCTCGAGATGTACCTCACCGCTTTCACCACCAGCTTTGATCCCCATACCACCTACATGTCCCCCAACTCACTCGACAATTTCATGATTTCGATGAGTTTGCAACTGGAGGGAATCGGTGCGGCGCTGCAGATGCAGGATGGCTACACGGTGGTCTCCAAAGTCATCCCCGGCGGCGCGGCGGACAAAGATGGGCGTCTGAAGCCCGAAGATCGCATTGTCAGCGTGGGCCAAGGTGAAGATGGTGAAATGGTCGAAGTGCTCGACATGAAGCTCAACGATGTCGTTGACAAGGTTCGAGGTAAGGCCAATACGATTGTGCGACTGGGCGTGATCCCCAGCGGTACGACGGAGACCAAAATCTTCAACATCACCCGAGCAAAAATCGAACTCTCGGACAGCGAAGCGCGCGGCGTGGTGTTCGAGGAAGGTAAAAAGGATGATGGCTCGGCCGTGAAAATCGGCGTGATCGATTTGCCCAGCTTCTATATGGATATGGATGGAGCGAAAAAGGGTATCGAGGATTTCAAGAGTACCACGCGTGACGTGCGCCGCTTACTCGATGACTTTAAATCCAAACAGGTAGACGTCGTCGTGCTGGACTTGCGTCACAATGGTGGTGGCAGCCTCACCGAAGCGATCAACCTCACCGGCCTCTTCATCGATCAAGGTCCAGTCGTACAGGTCAAGGATCCCGATGGTAAAGTTCAGCATTACGATGATCTGGAACGAGGTATGGCGTGGGACGGCCCACTGGTGGTCGTGACGAGTAAGTTCAGCGCCAGTGCGAGTGAGATTCTCGCCGGCGCGATTCAAGATTATGGTCGCGGGATTATCGTGGGGGACGATGCGACGCACGGGAAAGGAACCGTGCAGAGTATGCTTAACTTGGGTGACCAGTTGTTCCGCAATCCGGCTCAGCCCCGCAATCTTGGAGCGCTGAAAATTACCATGCAGCAGTTCTATCGCCCCAACGGTGATAGCACTCAGCGCCGCGGCGTTCTGGCCGATATCGCGATGCCCTCCATCACCAATCACATGGATGTAGGCGAGTCGGACCTGGATTATGCACTGGCCTTCGACAAAGTAGCTCCAGCGCGTTACGCCCGCGTGGAGATGGTGAATGGGGATTTGATCGGTCGCTTGCGGACTGCTTCGCAGCAGCGGATCGAGAAGTCCGACGACTTCGCCAAACTCAGCAAACGCATCGACCGCTATCGCGATTTCAAGAGTCGCAAAAGCCAGTCGGTGAATGAAGACGAGTTCTTCGCCGACCGTCGTGATTTGAATGCGGAGAAGGAAGAAGAAAAGCAGTTTGAGCAGCAGGCGAACGGCAAGGGCAAGGACGAAGTCGTGAAACGCGATTTCTACTTCAATGAAGTGCTGGCGATCGCCCAGGATTACCTGAAAGAACTGAAGGCTCAAAAGGTCGCTAAGGCGAACTAGAGGGTGCTTCCATCGGCGGGGCGCTGATCGTGATTTAAAACCGCCAGCGAGACTGGCGGTTTGCAGGCCAGCGGAACTGGATTGATTCCGCCTTCAAGCGTCGTGTTCAGCGACGGGCCGGGTGCTACGTTTTGCTGCTTGGGCATGACGAGCTGTTAGGGAATCGTTCCGCAGGGGAGCTTTCCAGCCTTGGGACCCTGATGGAATTCCATCTCCCGCCAAAAATCTGGCGAATTCCTTAAAAAAAACACCGGATGTGGGCGCAATTTGGGGCGTCGCGAGTGTTCTTATGAGTGTGCAGCAGGGCGTGAAACGTCCGTCGCTGTTGATCGATGCGTAATTCATATCCGTAATTCCCAAATAAACTCGGCGGCGCGTCAACGTGGTCCCCCGGTTATCCGCAAGCCCACTTGGTGGGGCAGCAGGGCGTGGGCTGAAGTCGTGACGCTTCTGGCGTTGATTTTAGCTCACGCCTATTTTTTGCTATCCACGGTTAGATGCCGGTGAGCTCGATGCGCTGTCCGTCGTACGCGAGCGCCATGTGGGGGGGCAGGGACGCATTGGTCGCCTGATGATCGAGTTCGTGGGAAATGTGCGTAAACAGCACTCGCTTTGCTCCCGTTCGCATTCCGGCTTCGATGGCTTGGGGAAGGGAAAAGTGAGTGGTGTGTGGCCGTGGGCGGAGGGCATCGAGGATCAGCAGGTCCAGATCCTGCAGCAGCTCCCAGCTGGCGTCGGGAATGGCATTGGTATCCGTGCAATAGGCGACGTTTCCAATTCGAAATCCGAGCACGGTAAAGCGCGGCCCATGATGCAGGCGTAGAGGGGTGATTCGGGCCCCGAGAGCCTCGAAGGGTTCCAAGCCGATACGCTGAAACGTCACTTGCGGAACTGCGCCCTCATGCGTCGGCTTTTCAGCCTGAAAGGCATAGCTGAAGGCTTGTTCGATGCGGCATTGCACTTTCTCTTCACAGTAGAGCGGCACGGAGTGGCCGAGATAGAAAGGGAATAGACGTAAATCGTCCAGTCCCATCAGGTGGTCAGTATGCTCGTGGGTGTAGAGTACCGCGTGGACGACTCCAATCTGCTCACGCAGGAGCTGAGTCCGCAGATCGGGGGTGGTATCGATCAGCAGGTTGCCGCCGGGTAGTCCCAGGATGACCGAGGAACGAGTGCGTTGGTTTTTGGGGTCACCACTTTGGCAAACCCTGCAGCCGCAGCCGATCGTTGGCACGCCGACGGATGTACCGGTCCCCAGCATGATGAGTTGTCCGGAGATATCGTTGGTGACGAACGGTTTTGACACGGGTGGCGGTTCCCGGAGCACGAGAAACGGGATTGAGAAGACGGTATTGTGGCGATTGAGGGGCGGTTGGAAAGCGGGGAGGGCGGTTGAGGGCGGTGATGAGGCGAGCTGGCTCGCCAGGTTCACTGGGTTTCAGGGTTCCAGGGCCCCTGGGGTCCGGGAACGAGCGGTTCGCCGTTGACCAGCTTTTGCCATCGCTATAAGCTACGCAACGAATGCATCTTGCGCGGCTTGACAGGGAGGTTCCCCCGGCCATGGTTGGCCAACGTCCTGCTGCTCGCAAATTCCATCAGACTGGCGCCTAACGGTTGATTCGATATGGAATTCTTGGAAAGCCTGATTGAGGGTACTGGAACGTTGTTTGGTGGCGTGCTCCGTGGATTTGAGCGCACCATCACTTCGATGTTTGGCTCAGCCAACGCTCGTTACATCAAAAAACTGTGGGGCAAGGTCGAGGCGATCGGTCAATTGGAACCGATGTATCAGGCGATGTCGGACGCCGAGTTGCGGCGTCAAACGGAGCTTTTTCGTAATCGCTTGACTGCTGGTGAATCGTTAGATGACATCTTGGTGGAGGCCTTTGCGGTTTGTCGCGAGGGTGGTCGTCGCTTCCTGGGGATGCGTCACTACGACGTGCAGCTCATTGGCGGCATGGTGTTGCATAACCGCGCAATCGCCGAAATGGTGACCGGTGAAGGCAAGACGTTGGTGGCCACGTTGCCAGCCTACTTGAATGCGATCGAGGGGCTGGGGGTGCACGTGGTTACGGTCAACGACTATCTCGCGCGACGCGACATGGAGTGGATGGCACCGCTCTACATGGGCCTGGGGCTGACGGTCGGCGCGATTCAAAGCGACATGGATGTCGATGATCGTCAAAAGGCTTATGCCTGCGACATCACGTACGGCACGAACAATGAATTCGGTTTCGACTACCTGCGCGACAACATGGCGACGGTGCTCAGCGACAAGGTGCAGCGTGGTCACAACTTCGGCATCGTCGACGAGGTCGACTCGATTCTCATCGACGAAGCG
>JBJSXJ010000027.1:0-7510 GCA_046086325.1 Planctomycetota bacterium
GACTCTCGTACTAATCAATCGACCACCCACAAGAACCTCGACTTCCTACCACCCCATCGCCGCGCGGAGTATAGCGGCACCGATCAACCGCCCCAATGTCAATTGGGGGAGGCTGGGAAGACTGGAGAGAGACCAGAGAGGTTGGTGTACGGGAAGCGGGTTTCGGGGGGCAACGGTTTTTATTGGAAACACAGAGGCACAGAGGACACAGAGGTTTTTGAAACACAGAGGCACAGAGGACACAGAGGTTGTTGAAACACAGAGGCACAGAGAGCACAGAGTTGGTTGAAACACAGAGGCACAGAGAGCACAGAGTTGGTTGAAACACAGAGGCACAGAGAGCACAGAAGTGGGCACGGTCCACTCAATGACTTCTCTGTGACCTCTGTGCCTCTGTGTTTTAAAAATTATGTCCGATAAAACATTTGATGCTTTATAACTTCCCGCGCCTCGAAACTCTCCGCACACCCGCGCCCCGCAACCTCTCAATCACCATGAAATCCATCGCTACGTCCGCGCAAACGTGGACTCGCGAGGCGCCTCGTAACGAAACACCAAGTGTGGAGTCTCCAAACGACGCTCGCCCTGGCCGATGGACCGCACCCCAGCTTCCACCAGGCCGGTGGTCAACAATGTCCGCTCGATCGGACAGGGTGCTATGCCCGTGGTGAAGGTTTCTTCCGCCTTGGCCATGAGTGCTGCCGAATACACCACATTCGGGTTGGGTGGCAGATGAAAGAGTGTCGAGAGCGGTTCGGGTTGACCTTTCAAACGAGCGGCAAAGGTGAAATCACCGACGAGTCCGTTCATCAATAGCATCGTCGCCTTGACTCCATCGGCATATTCGATGCGATAGGCGATGGGCTCTTTCACCCAAGCTCGCATCTGCGCCGTGGTGGGATAACGGTGACTGAAAGTCTCGGGCTGCTGCAGCGTGTGACTCCGCGACAAACAAGCCTCGAATAATTTAGGATCCCAGCCGCCCGCCTGCCAATTGCCAGCCTCGAGTGCTCGCCAGACCGCGTCGCCGCGCAATCCCTGTACGGCCACGACACCGGTTTCGCCACCTTTACGCCGCTCCGCCATGCACTGAATGACTTCCAGAGCGTGAAAGTCATAACTATCGAGGCCACCGATGGCGACACACAGTAGCTCTTCAACTTCCGCTCCGTAAGGCATATCGATGGAGGGCATGCGCCAGGTCACAGGTAGTGATGAACCGGCTGCGAATCCAAACTTCAGTTCGCGAGACAGCTCTACCATCTCTTTCGCCCAGTCCCACTTCCAAGACAAATGCTTGTCGTTGAACACAGGCACCGATCGTCCATCCTGTCGAAAGACATCCGTCGTCTGTTTGAAGAATTCGTAGCGTGGATATTTGGTCTGCTTAAACTCGTTTTGAGGATAGTCACCGTGCTCACCGATAATCAGCACGGCATCGACCGCTAGACTCTTACCGCCGCAGCGCAAAGTTTCCGCAATCGAACCGTAAATGGGAAATTTGAACTCCTCCGATCGCTGTCGACTGAGGTCATTTTCTGGACGCTGATCGACGTAGGCGGAGACGACATCAAAGGGAGGCCGGTACCAGCGTCCATCGCGTGGATAGCCCACCAAAAATCGCTCCCCCATGTGCCAGGCGTGTGAGCGATAACGCCATTCGGTGGTGATGATGGCGAGTCGTTTTCTTGGAGGCGCGGCGGGGCGAGGTTCGTCGGCGGCACACAGCGGTACCGCTCCGACTACACCACACGACGACTCACTTGAGGTTGTACCCGCGCTGCCGATGGCCAGCCAGGTAGCGGCTGCGGCGGCGGGAAGTTGATATAAGAACTCGCGCCGCGAATCATGGCCTGCAATTCTCCGCATACCGCACCCTTTCTCAGTTTGTCGCTGACGCGAGCTACCGAGTGGGTGGTGCCGCCTCACGGACGATCGCGCCAAACTCGTCGCTCAGAATCAGAATGGAAAAACGACCCGCTGTTTCTAAGTCATTCGTGCTCAGCGAAGCATACTCAAAACGTCCACGGATATCCGTGTAACCATCTTTGTAGAACTTCACGTCGCCACTATCGGTGCGAGCGTACACTTTCACGTAGGCTTTTGCTACCGGCTTTCCGGTCGTGCTATGAGTCACCTTAACCTGACCGTAGTTTTCGACCACTTGCACGGAAAGTGAGTTCGAATAGTAAGGCTGGTTTTTCGTTTGGCTTCCACCGACGATTTCCACCAGCACGTTCTTGTTGTGCAGCGATTCGGGCAGAGCAAACTTGTGGCTGTTAGCCTTTTCTGGCAACGTGATCTCTTGCGTTTGATTGGGGCGAATCGCCGAGAATTGCCCACCAAATTGCTGTACGAATGGATTGCGACTGAACAGCAACTCCACATCCATCACATAGTAATTCACTCGGACGGTCTTCAGATTTTGATAATTGATCGAGACCTGTTTGGCTTCGACGGTGAAGTCGAAGGTTGGCTCGGTTGCCGCCAGAGCGGTTTGCTGCTGAGTGCGATCCTCGGCGTCGACAGTCGCTGCCAGTTTCCCTTCCGCCTCATCCAGTTGAGCGATCACGGCTGCGAAGGTGTTGCGCCAGCGATCGACCGGATGATTGACGTACTTCGTCGCAATCGCACGAGCACCGGCGAGATCGGCGGTGAAGAAGTCGAGATATGCGGCACAGTAGTCGTACTGCATGCGTGTCGCGATCTTCTCCACTCGTACTTTCCCAAACGCCGTCAGCGCCTCTTCGACTCGATCTTGCAACACAAAGTAGTAGGTGATCGCCAGCCAATCTTCGTCGGTGAGTTCGCGCTGATAAGACAGCTGCTTGAGCAACCGATGATATTGTTCTTGCAGACGATTATTCACGATCTGTCGTCGTTTACCCAAAGCATGAGCGCGGGCATTAACCAGCGGTTTGTACTCCAAGTGTTCGTAGGTCCGTCGTTCCACGGGATCAACGACCAGCAGCGGGCTCGTCAAGCGACCACCGGTTTCATTCACCAGAGCGTCCGTGTGCCGCAGGAATTCCTGAACCGCCGGGGCGACGTTATGCATCAAGGCATACGACCACAAGGTGGGATGATAGACACGTCGAGCCGACAGCAGACTGATCGTCGCTTCGAAGAACGCTTTGTCGCGCATGCGGAAAGCGATCTTTTCTAAGTTCAAACGCTGAATGTTCTGCTTCGATAGAAAAGCTAAAACCTCTTCGTTCGACCCGTGCTGTGAAACATGATCCCACGAACCGGTATCGATCTTCGAAGGTTTATCGACGACGGGAAATTCCATCGGCTTGGCGGCAGCAATCATCTGCTCGTTCTTGGCCACATGGACCGGAAAATGAGCGAACTTGCCCGCAGCCGGGAAATAGAAATGGTATTCGACCGTTTGCGTGTGGTACGGCTCCAGAGTCATGTGCATCGTGCGCGTGAACTGACTGTTGAGTACCGGAATGGCGCCGATCGGTACTTGAATCAGGACCGTGAGTTTCTGGCGTGAGGACGTGGGATTGGTAACCACGACCTGACAACCATAAACGGTCTGAACCACGAACTCATCGGTCACATATTTATCAACCGTCTCGCCATTCTCCACTCGCTGCCGATCGCCATGGCGGAAGAAATTCTGACTGACCAGGATGGGTGTCGCGGCCGCCGCTTCCTGCGCCAGCTTCACCTCTTCGTGGAAGACGATCATTGGGCCGGCCGCTTTGAGCGTCATCTTCCGACCGTCGAATTTCACCTCATGCTGCGGTGTCGTAAACGGTAGGTCGAGGACGGCGAGTGCCAGCATCATTTCGCTAAAGTTGCGCGATGCAGCGGCAAAGTTCTTGGACAAGAAGGGCTGTGCCGGATCATGCTGCGCGTAGTCGCGCCAAAAAGCGTTGACGGTGATCAAGCCCGGTACACGTTGATCAAGCGGCTGCTGATAATAGTTGTTCTCAGCCCACTCGCGCGTCGGATCCAGCTTGCGATAGAGCTGGCGTTCCGCGAGTCGATCTGTTTCCTCATCGAAGAACTGCTGCTGCTTGCGACCTTCCGCTAATTCGCGATCCGCCGCCTTGGCTTCACCTGCCGTGGAGCGTCGCAGCGCGTTCCCGTCGCGGGCCTGGAGCGATTTGGCCGCTTCATCTCGAGCGCCGTTTTTGTCAGACATCTTGCGCTTGAGCTGTTCGTTTTCGACCGCTTCGCGGCCCACATCCTTTTTCGCAGCACCGAAGCCAGCGCCACCGGCGGGCGCAGCTGCCTGAGGTGGCGGTGGGGCGCCGGGAGCAGCGGCAGCAGCCGAACGAGGCTTGCCCGCCATGCCCGGGGCACCGTTTCCTTTCCCATCGACTCCGCGTTCAGCCGCCTTTTCCAGCACTGCGCCCAATTTAGCTGCCTGCGCGTCGGCCTGAGCATTAGCCAGCCCCAACTGATCACTCGCCTCCAGCGATCGCCCTTTCACGGCAGTATCGAACAAGCGAATGAATTCATCCACATTCGGCGGCAACATTTCAAATAGATCGGAGACATGTCGAGCTTCACTGGCACGCTCGTTGGCGACTCGCTGGGCAATCAGAATTCGCTCTGCAATGTTGAGCTGCCCGTGACTCCACGGTCGCGTGAAATCCTGGATGTTGTCACCCAGCAGCCACCGATCCAAATACGTTTTTTCTTTCTTGTTCGCCAAGTAAGGCTTGACCACAGTGTTAAAAAACTCTGGGTCTTTCTTGGCCAGGAAAAAGTTCAGTTCGTGGCAGGCATATTTGGAATACTGAGCTCGCTTCTCCTCGATCTTCATGGTCGGCCACTGCAGGATGAACCGAAATTCGGCCAGCTTGGGATCCTTTGACAGAGTGGTGTAAAGCGAGTAGACGCGGGCCAGACTGTCGTAGTTATCAAAGCGAGTGGTGGTGATGTCCGCCAATTCAAACACAGCGCCGGACGCGACGAGCGACGTCTGTTTTTGCTGTGTGAAGTGCTTGGCCGGATCAAGTCCCGAGGTGAGTCGCAAATCGAGCAACTGCGTTTTCGGCTCCTCGATCGTCAGCGAGCGATAGGTCGTATGCAGCGGATCGACCGCCACGATATGCAGATGCTGATGAGATCCGATCGCTGCTTTGGGAATCGTCACGACACCTTTTTCATCTGGTGTCAAATTGACGAGTACGGCGGAGGCTTCAGCGAGAAAATCCAGGTCGGAAAAACCACCTTGGGCGGCGAGCCGCGTGTCCTCGGCGGCCTTCCGCGATGCGTCACCCATTTGCGCTTCACCCTTGCCTCGAAACGCTTCACCGCGCTGCGCGACAACTTCACCGGTTTCCGTCGAACGCACTGCCCAAGGATTCAACAGCAAGGAGGGACGTTCCAGCGTGTTACCCGGATACTTCTTCGCATACTTGCGATCAATGATGTAACGGTATTCATCACCGATGCTCCGGCCCGTTACGTAGACCGAGGCAGCGCTGCCAGCGGTGAACAAATACGGTTCGGCGTCACGAACTCTCGCCAAATGACCGTACGCGTGAAAGGCAGGTACATACCGACTGGCAAACACATGTACGCGAGCCACGTTGGAGACGTTACTCAAGGAGACTTGAACGCGATCCGCTTCAGCCGTTACGGAGGCAATCGCCAAGGGTGCCAGCGGTCGTGTTTCCAATTGTCGCAGCGAGCCGACGATGTAATTGCCAATCTGATCACCAGCCACCAAACGAACTCGAACCCGCTGATTCACACCCTTGAACCAGAGGTCGTAATCGCCCGCTGGAAGCTTATCGATAACGACGAGCCCGTTCTTCACGGTGAGAGCGGCGAAGCGATCAGCAACATAGTTTTCTCCTCGCAGCTCCAACAGCGACAACTCGTCGCGGGAGGCTTCCGGTTTGCCACCCAGATACGGCAGCGTAACCGCCTCACCCACTCGACCATGAATGGTCGCTGGATAGCTGTAAGAGTCGGAGTGCAACGGCCAGTTGTGGACCGTGCCCTCGGGGCCTGTCGCCGCCAGCG
Organism: Planctomycetota bacterium; assembly: GCA_046086325.1. Lineage (GTDB taxonomy): Bacteria > Planctomycetota > Planctomycetia > Pirellulales > Pirellulaceae > JBJSXJ01. The sequence continues at coordinate 5,998 of JBJSXJ010000027.1, forward strand.
TGACGATGTCGGTCAGTTCGCCCAACTGCACTCTACCCAAAGCATCCGTCTTGAGTGTCACCTGGATCGGCTCTTGAAAGTCTCGATGCTTGAAAACGAAATTCACCGCGCGGGAAACTTTCGGCTCGCCGGTTCGCCCCAGCAGTTCGACAAAATACTTGCCTGCCGCCCGCACCAAATACAGATCCTCGATCTTTTCGGTGCGATTGATTTCATTGAGCGTGAATGATTCCTGGACCACCAGATCATTCTTACGGCCCTGACTCTTGTTCTGAATTTTCGTACGTAGCACGAATTGGATCGCCGCCGTACGTGCCGGCACTTGAAACTCATGTTCCGTCTCGCGATCTTCGAACAGCGGGAGGTTAGGAATTTCCTGAGTCGTCGCGACGCCGTCTAAATCAGTCGTGGTGATGATGAGCGAAACTTCTTCTAAGCGTTTAATGGTTACGGGGGTACCGTTGAGCGACAGTCCGGTGCGAATGACAACACGGGCCTTCTTGCGCGTCAGCAGTGATTCGCGATCAACGTAGATGCCGGCCGAGAGTGAGTAGTTTTCGCCTTCATGTTGAAACGAATCTAAACTGGAGAGATCACCGCGGCTGATCACGATCGAGCGACGTTCGGGATCCGTGCTGAAGGGCACTAGAATCGAACCATCTTTATCAGCCTGGTATTCGCGACCGGCAAGCCAAAGTCGCGCATCATTTACCGGTTTGTTCTTCTCATCGATAATCGTAAAACGCTGACCGGACGGCGTGGTACGCACTACTTGGCTCAACTTACCCTTCCGAATGAGTGCTCGGCTGCTACGGCCATTGCCAATGAAATCCACGACGTAAACGCCGGGCTTTTTGAGTTGTGGGAACTCGAATTTCCGGGCCACTCGCCGCAGCGGTGGATCCTGGTATTGATAGGTCTTTTCATCATTGGCCACTAGGCCGTCGAGATTAATATCGGTATCGATCTCGCGCAGATTATCCCGGTAAAAACTACTGGTGTTGATCTCGAATACCTTGACGATCAAGGTCGACACATTCTTGACATGCAGATCGAGCGTCACCGGCTCATCGGCACCGAACTGAGATTTATTCGTCGGTGTGAAATCGATATCCACACGTTCTTTTAGTCGCTGGAAGGCTTCGGGCGGCAGAAACGATGCCCACTGCTCGGATTCGCCCAGGCCATTGACGATTTTGGTCACGGCGTAGAGCTGCTTGAGATACTCTTCTTCGATGTAGGGCGTATAGGCTTGATAGTTGGCCGCCCCAACTAAGAAATGTGCCAGATAATCCTGAACCAGCGGCTCATCATTGCCGATCGCCGGCAGCAACGTGGCGGAATTGAAATCGGTATTTAAATCGACTGGATGACGGCGACTATCTTCCGTTTCCAGGAATTTACGCGACACGTAAGGCAGCGGTCGTGGCAATTTTAAATAGGCCAGAAAACGTTCAGCGTTGTATTGGCCCTTGGCTCGATCAGCTACCAAACGGAAATAAAGCACGTGAGC
>JBJSXJ010000028.1:0-8219 GCA_046086325.1 Planctomycetota bacterium
AGTCAACTGGCTTGGCGAGCGCTCAGTCGAGCTGTGATGGCGGCGAATGAATTCATTTATGTGGAGTAAGCATTGATGTCAGCAGCTTGTCATCGATTCGATCGAGTGCTTGATCGCCGTCAGATGCTGAGTGGCACGGCAGCCGGCTTCGGCGCGCTTGCGCTACGCGGTTTGCTGTCGGCCGAGGGCGTGAAGGCCGCCGAGCAGGAAGCGGCAGCCGAATCGCCGCTGGCCCCTCGTGCTCCACATTTTCCCGCACGCGCCAAACGGGTCATTTTTGTCTTCATGCATGGTGGTCCTAGTCAAGTTGATACGTTCGATTACAAGCCGCTCTTGGAGCGTGATCACGGTAAACCGTTACCTTTTGACAAGCCACGTGTGGTCTCCTCACAAACAGGCAACCTACTGCGATCTCCCTGGAAATTTCAGCAGTATGGTCAAAGTGGAGCCTGGGTGAGTGAACTATTTCCTCACATCGCTCAACAGGTTGATGATCTCTGTATTATCAATGGCATGTGGGGCAGCAATTCTCGCCACGGGGCGGCACTGCTGGAATTGCATACTGGCAGTGACACGTTTGTCCGCCCCAGCATGGGTTCCTGGATCAACTATGGATTGGGAACAGAGAATCAAAACCTACCAGGTTTTATTACCGTCTGCCCCACACTCACTCATGGTGGCGTAAACGCCTACAGCTCAGCCTTCCTACCAGCCATCTACCAAGGCACTCCCCTGGGTAATGCTAGTATTCCTGCGGATCAGGCCCAGATTCCTTTTATTGCATCAACCGATCGAACTCCGCGCGATCTGCAACGGTTAGAACTGGATCTGGTGCGTTCGTTCAACGAACAGCATCGCGATACGACGGGGCCTGATTCAGCACTGGAAGCACGCATTCGTTCTTTTGAACTCGCATTTCAGCTCCAGACGGCCGCTCCGGAATTACAAAGTGTGGCAGATGAAACAGCCGCCACTAAGCGGGCCTATGGACTCGATCAGCCCGCCACTCGTAATTTTGGTCAGCAGTGCCTCATGGCGCGCCGGTTTGCCGAACGAGGCGTGCGCTTTGTCCAGATATCTCATAGCTATAAATGGGATCAGCATGGTGGGCTGAAAAATGATCATGCGCGCAATGCTCGCGAAGTGGATCAGCCCATCGCCGCACTCCTGCAGGACCTCAAGCAGCGGGGACTCCTCGAAGACACGTTGGTTCTGTGGGGAGGTGAATTCGGGCGCACGCCGGTGGCGCAAGGCAATGACGGACGTGACCACAACCCTCACGGCTATACCATGTGGCTCGCCGGCGGCGGAATCAAGCCGGGAATTCGTCATGGTGCGACCGACGACTATGGCTATTACGCCGTAGAGAATAAAGTCCATCTGCACGACTTACATGCCACTATGTTGCACCTGCTCGGCCTGGACCATAAACGACTCACCTACCGCTTTGCGGGTCGTGATTTTCGTTTGACGGATGTGCACGGCGAACTGGTGTCGGAGATTTTGGCCTGACCCCGGTTGGCATCCCCAGCCCGCGCTGCGTTATGATAGCGGGCCGTGTGGAAGCTTTTCTTGTTTCTCGATTTCAGGGAATCATCGCCATGCGTCACGCCGCCCTCCTGTGCAGTCTCCCTCTGTTGCTCAGCCTGATCATTGCGGTTCCTCGTCCCGCAGCCGCGCAGGAGAAACCTGCTGCTGACACGACGGTCACCGATAAACCTGCAACGGAAAAACCTGCCGCAGAAAAGCCCACCGCAGAAAAGCCGGCCACAGCGGGTGCGAATTACATGCGACTGCGCCGCGGCAATGATCAAAATCCCGTAGCGGTGGAAACGGCCGTCACTCGTTTTGAACGTCTCGTCGACGGACAACCAGCGCTGCAGGTAGACCTTGTCAGCGTCATCCATATTGGCGAGAAGAGCTACTACGACTCGCTCAATGAACTCTTCAAAAAATATGACGCCGTGCTATATGAGCTCGTGGCTCCCGAGGGCACTCGACCACCTTCTGCCAGCAGCGGCCAGAAGCGAGTGACCAGTGCCCATCCCGTCTCCGCCATGCAGCGTACGATGCAAAACATGCTCGCCCTGGAATTCCAACTCGAACAAGTCGATTACGCGCGTGACAATTTCATTCATGCCGATATGACGCCAGAAGAGATGTCGAAATCGATGACGGAGCGACAAGAGAGCTGGATGGGCATGATCTTCCGTTCCATTGGACAGTCGATGGCTCAACAGGGCATCGCGCAGCAGTCGGGCGACAAAAAAGGGCAGCCCGCCAACAACGGACAACTTTTGATGGCCTTTTTCGCCAAAGATCGCGCTCTGCGACTGCGTCGTCTGGCCGCTCAGCAATTCGATGACATGGATGCCAACATGGCTGCCCTCCAAGGTCCTAATGGTTCCACGTTGATCACTGAACGCAATAAAAAAGCACTGCAAGTACTCGATCGAGAAATCAAAAATGGCAAAAAGCAGATTGCCATTTTTTATGGTGCTGGGCACATGGTTGACATGGCCGAGCGACTCGAAAAGGAATTTGGCTTGAAGCGCGTCGGCGATCAGTGGCTCACCGCTTGGTCACTGGAAGCAAAACCCTAAACCTACCGTCTCATCACCCCTTTTCAGACTCCGACCCCGAGGGCATACTTGCCACTTCTTACGAGACCGCTAATACACCCGATCTAGGTATTCTGCTTAAGACGATCCAGCGGCGTAGTTTTTTGAGGAGTGCAGGGGGATGGATCGAATTTCGCTCCACGAGGTTTCGACCTTTCGCTGGTCCTTCGAGGAGGATGTGCGGCAGTACCGCGCTGCGGGCTACTCATCCATCGGCATCTGGCGTCAGAAGATTTCCGATTACGGGGAGGAGAAAGGGGCAGAACTGCTCGCGGAGGTGGGGCTTCCAGTCTCCAGCTTGTCGTGGGCAGGCGGGTTTACCGGTAGCGATGGTCGCAGTTTCAAGGAAAGCCTCGAGGATGCTCGCGATGCGCTGCGCCTGGCGCGATTGATCAATACCGATTGCGTGGTGATGTACAGTGGCGCGCGGGCCGGTCACACCCTGAATCATGCTCGGCGACTGCTCAAATCGGCTTTGCAGGAATTAGCACCCGAAGCCGCGGAACTTGGCATCCGGCTGGCGGTCGAGCCGATGCACGTGGGCTGTGCCGCCGAATGGAAATTTTTGACGACGCTCGAAGATACACTCGCGCTGCTCGACTCCGTGGGCGAAGCAGGAACCGCGCTGGTGTTTGACACGTATCACGGCGGACATGACGCGGACATCCTGGAGCGTCTCGCGGCTTTCGTCCCGCGCATCGCACTTGTACATCTGGGTGATGCGCACCAGCCACCGTGTGGCGAGCAGAACCGCTGCCCGCTGGGGCAGGGGAGTCTGCCACTCGCGCCGATGCTGCAAATCCTGCAGGGGGCAGGGTACCGCGGATACTATGAAATCGAACTGATGGGTGAAGAGTTTGAAGCGGTGCGCTACGACGCGCTCATCTCCGCCTCGCTCTCAACTGCTCGGCAACTGCTGTCGACCGTCTCGTAACCTAGCGACGGTTGTTCTCAGGAATCAGTTCCAGACAGACCAGTCGATCGTCCCCGCGCAGGTAGAGCAGGCCGTGAGACAGGATCGGAGCGGCCCAGCACGGGGCGCGCAGGAGTTGCCTGGGAGCCAGGCCGTCGGGTAGCGGGCCGCCACTGGTGTCGCGGAGTGTCACCTCCGCGATCGGTTCATATTTCTGCGGATTGACCTTAATCAGTTCCAGCGTGCCAAACTCACCCAGGCAGAGAAAATGTCCGTCGACGTACAGCAACGAAGTCCGCACTTGATTGGGAATCGACCACTGCACCTTCCCCGTTTTCCATTCAATACATCGCAGTTCCGCATCGGGTGGATTGCGACCACTGCAGCCGTACAGGTAGCCATCAATGAAGACAGGAGTGTTCCAGTGCGCTTTGAAGGATTTTTCGCGACGATTGGCCGAGTCCTGCCAGAGCACTGCGGATTTCCCAGCAGCGACTTGTAGTAACGCGCTCCCGATTCCGTAGGTCTCCGAAATGAAGACCTCGTCACCCACCACCACCGGAGTACTGGCATTCACACTTTCCAGGATTCGCGAGCGCCACGGAAAGTGAAAATCGATTTTGCCGGAGCTGGGTTCGAAGGCGAGCAGCCCACCACGGCAGAATGCCAATCCGTAGCGGCGATCACCGATTGTCGCCACCTTCATCGAGGCGTAACTGGCCAGTTCATCGCTGATTTGATACCGCACTTCGCCCGTACGTTTGTCGAACGCAACCACCGCCGAGCCGTTACCGGAGACTCGATCCAGTTGCCCTGGCGGCAGGAGCTGATCGTCGGCGGGACTGCCTCCCACCATTACCAGCAGCAAATCACCCTCGATGACCGGCGTGCTGCCCACTCCAAAAAAATTCTGGATCACACCAAAGCGGCGCGACAGGTCATGTTTCCACAACACCTTGCCATCCGTCACCTGCAGACAGTGCAGTTGCCCCTCCACCCCGTAAATATAAACACGCTCGTCATCGATCACCGGTGACGCTCGAGGACCGCCGTTGTAGCTGTAGAGATCGGTGTAGTCGGTGGGATATTCAAACTGCCAGAGCTGTTCGCCGGTTTCCGCATTCAGGCAAATCAGGCGAGCCAGATCGCCATAGCGATCGAACTGCAAGAACCGACCGCGACTGACGGATCCAATGCCGTAGCCTTCGCCAATTTTCCGTTGCCAGACGAGCCGCGGACCCGCTTCCGGCCAGTCCGTCAGCAGACCCTTTTCACGTGACTTGCTGTCACCCGTGGGACCCAGGAATTGGGGCCAATCAAAGCCTTGCCGGCGCTGCGCCAGATTCGGCACGGCAGCGTCGAGTTCCGCACGGTTTGATTTGCTGTTTGCCGCACTGGAAGGCTCCAACGATTCAGCGGGGGTGGTGGGGACTGCGGGGGTTGCCGCCGCTGCCCCCGGAGTTGAAGTTGATGTGGAGGGATTTGAGTTGCTTGGGGGATCCGCTGGATTGGCAGTGGATTGATTGGCAGTGGATTGATTGCTATCCGCAGTGTCCTCGCTGATGCTCATCGCCGCATCACTCGAGCGCGGCGTGCTCTCGGTGGCTGGTGGTGGCGAGCAGCCGCTGGCCAGCAGAGCGAACAGACCAATCCTGACGAACCGAAGAGAACGAACAAGCACTGAGCGGATACAATTCTTCACGACGGAACTCCTGCGAGTGCGCTGAGTGACGCCTGGAGCAAACCAGGAACCTCTTGCCGCAAGTCAAATGGAAGTTGTTAATATATCAACTGAAAGGCCGTGGCAACGAGCGGAAGCAGGTTTATCAACATGTCTGTCTTGAAGATCACTGAACACTGGCAGATCCCGCTCAGCGAATTCGAATTTACCTACAGTCGCAGTTCGGGGCCGGGCGGTCAGAATGTGAACAAGGTAAGTTCTCGGGCGACGCTGCGCTGGGCGGCGGTCCATTCTCCCAGCTGGCTGCCCGGGGCACTCACCCGCTTTCAAACTCGATTTGGCAGCCGGCTGACCACGGAAGGCGAATTGCTGATCAGCAGTCAAGAATCGCGGGATCAAGAACGTAACCGGCAACTCTGTTTAGAGAAGCTGCAGGAACTCTTGGCGGCGATCGCCGTCGCCCCCAAAAAACGTCGCCCCACGAAGCGCTCGCGCGGTTCACAGGAACGGCGCTTGGAAGCCAAACGCGGTCGCTCAGAAGTGAAGTCGCTACGTCAACGTCCCCATCGGCCAGACTAACGGCGACCGTTGATTCTCATCGTCGCCGCGCCGCCTCCAGTTTCTCGGTGAGTTGGTCGTTGGTATAATCTTTCGAGTTCGTTCCTAATTCACTATCTCGGCTGACGATCGTGCATCGGGCGCTTCGAGTGGCAGCGGGGCTCCGACGGTCGCGGTTGAGTTTGTCGCAATAAAAAGTATGGCGCGTAAATCGAAACGAAGCGGGAATATCGATCACATTCTGCGCGACTGGCCTTATGATCCTCAGGGAATCAGCGTGCGCCTGTCGAGCGGCGCGGACGGGCGCGAAGTGCTGCAAATGCGAGTTGACTTAGGGGTGTTACAGCTCGAAATCACCGGGCGTCCCGATGGCACTCAGCCCCACGGCCACGAAACCGTCACGGCGTATCTCCTGGATACCGTCGCTGAACAAGGCAGCGACTATCGGATGACCGAAGAGGACTGCGAAGAAGCCGATCGTGAATTCGTGCAGTTCTACCATCGCCGCATTTGCTGGTTAGCCCTGAAGCAGTTTGCCAACGCCGTCCGCGATGCCGACCACACTCTGCGCCTGATGGACCTCTGCCGCGACCATTCCCCGGATGAGCAGTGGACGATTTCCCACGAACAATATCGCCCCTTCGTTTTGTTCCACCGCACCCAAGCCTCCGCACTCGCCATGCTGGCGGACAAGCAGCCGGAAGCGGCGATCCAAGAGATTAACGCTGGCCTGACCACCATGCGGGCGCTGTTCGAACGGTATGAGGCTGACGAGCATTTTGAGAATGACGAACTCGTGCAGCGGCTCATTGAAACTCGGGAAACGGTCCGCGCCGATTACTCCATCGCCCGCACGCTCGAAGAGCAACTGGCGGATGCGATCGAGAACGAAAAGTATGAACTAGCGGCCAAGCTACGCGACGAAATCAACGGGCGTTCCCCCCACCGCCGCTAACTCGCCGCTAACTCGCCGCTCAACCAGCACGCTCAGCAAGCTCGCTCAACCAGCGCGCTCACCCAGCACGATCATATTGTCGCAGTGGATCACTTCTTCGTACGGGCGATGCCCCAGCACGGCGACAATTTGGCTGGACTTGAGCCCGCAGATGCGGCGTAGGTCGGCCGCCGAGTAGTTGGTGAGTCCGCGGGCGAATTCCTGAGGCTGGCCCGTCGCATCGACAGACAGCACGCTGACGACGTCGCCTTTTTGAAACTCACCCTCTACCGACGTCATGCCGACCGCCAGCAAACTGCCGTGATTCGCAATCGCGCCGCGTGCACCCGCATCGACCACCACTTTGCCACGAGTACGAGCGGGAAAGCCGATCCAGCGTTTGAGTGGCGAGAGCGCTTTTCCTTGGGGCAAGAAGAGCGTCCCCAGATCGTCGCCATCGCGGATGATGCGTGTGAGGATATCGGGTTGACGCCCGTCCGCAATCATCACCGCCTCGCCGCAGCTCGTGCAGAGCTGTGCCGCCTTCAGCTTGCTCGCCATGCCACCCTTACTCAGCCCCGTCTTCTGATCGCAAACATACGACCGAATCCGCTCATCAATTTGCGGCACCAACGAGAGGCGTGTGCCTTGGTGGTCGTTGAGTCCGGCGACGGTGGACAACATGATGAGCAGGTTGGCACGCAAGAGATTCGTGACCAGAGCCGCCAGTTGATCGTTATCTCCGAACGTCGTCTGCAACTCCTCCACGCTCACCGTATCGTTCTCATTGATGACCGGAATCACATGCGCGTAGTCCATGAGACGCAACAGCGTGTTCCGAACGTTCAGATAGCCGACTCGATTTTGCAGATCATCGGCTCCCAGCAGCACTTGCGCGGCGTGAAAGGGCTGAGGTGTCGAAGCCCCGTCGAACTGATGGCGGCGAAATTCATGATCGTAAGCCTGAATCAGTTTGGTTTGGCCGATGGCAGCCACGGCTTGCAGTTCGGCCAAATCGGCTGGCCGTTTGGTATATCCCAAGGTGCTCATGCCAGCCGCCACCGCTCCGGAACTCACCAGTACCACGCGCCGTTGGCGACGGAGTGCCACGAGCTGGTCGGAAAGGTTCCGCATCCGTTCCGGGTCAAGGTAGCCCAGTTCGTTCGTCAGGGCGCGTGTCCCCACTTTGACCACGACCGTCTCGGCGGACTGGATGTACTGCGCCCAGTCTCGCTGTCGAGCGGCCGAAGGGGAACTGTCGTTCGTTTGATCCGGTTTCGATTGATTAAGAGGTGAATTCATCCGAGCGATTGTAGAAAGCCAGCGACCGGTTATCGAGGCCAGTTCAAATCGCCCAGGAATCCCACTAGTACCAGCCACGTGTTTTTTTCATGTCGCCCAAAATGTCGCCCGACTTTCCAAGTCGGTAAGCGAAAAATCAAACTGTTGCCAATTAAAAGCTTACGAGTTTCTGGGCTGTAACTAGTTATCCAGCCCTGGCTTGGGGTGCGA
>JBJSXJ010000029.1:0-8353 GCA_046086325.1 Planctomycetota bacterium
TGGCGGCTGAAATCGACTCCCAGACGACGTTCGGCCTGTCGAGCGATTTCGGCGGCGCCTCCCCAGCGGGCAGAGAAGGTGGGATCCTCCGGCGCCGGTAGCTCACACACCGGCAAGGTATGGACCGGGAAATCAGCCGCCATCGGCAACCGAGCTTCCAGGGACTCGGCGAGTAGGAGACGGCGTTCAAGGGCGCCTCGAACCCTCAGCCGGCGAGCAACTCGCCGACGGATTTTTTGAGTCAAGCGATGCCGCAGCCAAGCAGAAAAACTCATCTTCAGGACTCCTAAAATCACCGCAAGAGCGTCAACGCCTCGATACATTCCGCGTTTTCAAACCGTGTTGAACGCCAGCAGAATAACGGTCGACTGACAGGGAAGGCAAGAGAATTGAATAGCCGCGAACAAAAAACTTGCAGTTTTCGTAATGTTCAACAAGAATTCACGAGCCCGCTTGTTCGGCAACCGCCCGACAAAGCTGACGCGCGCCGAGAGTTGGCGAGCGCCACAGTCGGCAAGCGGCACAGTTGGCGAGCGGCACAGTCGGTAAGCGGCTACAGCGATTGGAACACATGGATCGGTGTTTCCTGATAGATCGGCATTTTTGAGGACTAACATCATGGCCTGGAATTGGAAAAACCTGTTCTTCGGTCGACGCTCCCCCCAGCATTCGGCCACTCACCACCACCGCCCTCTTTCCCGCCGATCGGCTGGCCGCTCCTTGCGTTTGGAATCGCTGGAAGATCGTTTGGCACTGGCGAGCTTGGTGCAGTTTAAGGCCACGGCACTGAGCCTCACGGGTGCCCCCATCAGCTCCGTGACACCCGGCGATGAGTTTCTGCTCAAAGTCGAAATGAAAGACTTGCGTGCCACTCCTAAGGGGGTGTTTGCGTCATGGGTCGATGTCGAATATGACCCGGCAGATGTGGCGGTCACCGGTTCGATTGAATTTGGTCCCCGGGCCTTAAACCAGCAGACCGGCGATGTGCAAACGCCTGGTGTCATGGATGAAGTGGGAGCGTTTGATGGGATTGCCGCGTCCGCACCCACAACCAAAACGCTCTTTCAAATCCGCGTGAAAGCGCTGGCGCTCGGACCGGCCAGCTTCACCCTCAATCCCGCCGACCTGCTGCCAGTCCACGACACGCTGCTTTACGGGAGCGACTTACCGGTCGCGACGAGCGACATTGACTATCTGGGAACGACCATCAATGTGGTCCCGGCAGCCGCTCAGTTCTCCATCAACCCGATCGACACTCAGGAAGGCCAAACGGCGAACCTTACCGGCCGCTTTTTGGATAGCTACACGGACGCCACCCACACGCTCACCGTCACCTGGGGCGACTGGCACAGCTCCACCGCTTCCACTTTTGTGATTCCCGCCACGAACACCTTGAGCGTTGGCCAAGTGATCAATTCAGCGGCCGACGGTGCGACACTCACCATCGACACTCTCGATAAGGTCAAGGGAGATGTCACGTTCCGCGCCAGTCACTTCTACTTCAATGATGGTTTGGCCAGTACGGACAAACTGCCCACGAACTCGACTAACATCACTGCCAAGCTGGAATCGAGCACCACCGGCAGTACGGCCCTGAATCGAACCGCGACGGCCACGGTGCGCAATCGAGCTCCCGAGCTGAGCGACTTAGTGAACCCTGGTAGCGCCATCGGCATGCTGTCAGCGGGTCAAACCGCGTCGTTCACCGCCATCGTGAAAGATGCTGGCATGCTCGATTCGGTTACCGCTCGGATTGACTGGGGCGATGGTACCAATTTCGTCATTCCCGTTACGGGCAACCTGAGTGGCACGGGATTGACGGCGAATCACGTCTATCTGGGCGGTGGAATTTTTAACGCCACCATCACGCTCACCGATCAAGACACCGGCACGTCCAAAACTTCGCTGACGGTCTTCGTCACCGGTGCGGGCTTGGTCGGCCGCACGCTCTACGCCGTCGGCACTGATTCCAATGATGTCATTAGCATCGGGCTGCAATCCAAAAATACCGTTGTCACGGCCAATTTTCTGGCAGCGGCTGGCGCGACCTCGGGATCGCGCATGTTCCCCACCACGGGCATTGACCAAGTGATCGTCGTGGCGGCCAAAGGCGACGACAACGTGACGATCGCCACGGGCGTCACCAAGCAAGCTCTGGTGCTGGGTGGCGAAGGTAATGATCGGCTGCAAGCTGGCGGTGGCAACGCGGTGCTGGTGGGCGGCGATGGCAACGATACGCTCATCGGCGGCACCAAACGCAACGTGCTAATTGGTGGCGCCGGTGCCGATGACATCGCCGGTCAGAAACTCGATGACTTGCTCATCGGTGGTGCGACCACTCACGATGCCAACATCAGTGCCCTGCTCTCCCTGCTCAGCGAATGGAGTCGCACGGACGTCTCGGCCAGCAAACGCATTTCTAACTTACGCAATGGTGGTGGACGTAATGGCACGAACGTCTTGAAATCCAACACCATTCTCGCCGACAATGCGGCCGACACATTGACCGCGAACGCGGGTACCAACTGGATCTGGGCGGTCGATGGTCAAGACACCATCGTCAAACGGTTGAAGACGGACGTCGTCAACTAGCGGTCAGTCGGTGCAGTTCGGGACGATCCCGAGTGTGCCGACCGGCCGTTCATCGCACCCAGCTAGAAAGATATTCTGCATGTTCGCATTCCAACTGCGTTCCTCGATTTTTGCGCGCCCACTGGGCCTGGCTTGTCTGCTGCTGCTCAGCGGTAGTTTAGGGAGTGACTTGGGCGGCAGGAATGATCTGCGAGCGGAATCGCCCGGACCGACCGCCAACGGCAGTTTCGTGATTGGTCCCGACTACAAACTCGATGTCGACCTGACCGATCGCGGTCAGCCGAAAGGCAAGAGTTTTGAATTCTCGATGAAACTGGCCGAAAGCAAGATCTTCCCGGGTACGGACTCGACCCTCGATCCTGCCAAGCCGGTGCGCAAAGAGCGAAAGATCTTCGTGTACATTCCCGCTGCTTATCAAGATGGAGTGAAAGCACCGCTTCTGGTGACGCTCGATGGTCCCAGCCACTTGAATCTGATCCGCCACGCCCTGGATAACCTCACCGTTTCCCAGGACCCGATGCGAAAGCTGCCGGCCTTCATCGTCATCTCCGTGGAAAATGGCGGTAACGATGGCAAGGGTAGCCAGCGGGGCTTGGAATACGACACGATGTCGGACCGTCACGCCCGCTTCATTCACGAGGAAGTACTGCCTGCCGTACTCGCTCGACCCGATATCAAAGCGGCCTATCCCAAGCTTGCCTTTACCGAGGATCCTTGGGGCCGAGCGGTCATGGGCTGCAGTTCGGGCGGCGCCGCGGCGCTGACCATGGGCTGGTTTCGTCCCGACCTCTTCCGACGTTTAATTACCTACTCCGGAACCTTCGTTGATCAGCAAGATGACGACGCTCCGGAAGAAGCAAAGTATCCGCTCGGAGCGTGGGAATACCATTCCAGTTTGAAGCTCATTCAGACCACCGACAAGAAGCCGCTCCGCATCTTCACGCACGTGGCCGAAAATGATCTGCGCGCGAAGGACCCCGAGGAGACCTATCACAACTGGGTGATGGCCAACGAACGCACCGCCGCCGCTCTGAAAGAAAAAGGTTACGACTATCGCTACCTGTTCAGCAAAGCCACGCGGCATTGCGATCGTAATGTCTTCGAGCACACGCTGGCCGATACCCTGGTCTGGATGTGGCAAGGCTACGAACAGAAGTAGCTGAAGTCGCAAGACATCAGATTCCCCGGGGTTCCGGCTCGCTCAGGGGCCGATCGACTGAACTCTTGCGAGCTCAGCTACGGGGCGCGAGTTCAGCTACGGGGCGCGAGCTCAGCTACGGGGCGCGAGTTCAGCTACCACTTCGTAGCTGAAGTCGCAAGACTTCAGTTGCCCCGCGTTCCGGCTCAGACGTCGATCGACTGAACTCTTGCGAGTTCAGCTACGGGTTGCGAGTTCAGCTACGGGGCGCGAGTTCAGCTACCACTTCGTAGCTCGGTCGCTCACCAACGTCAGCAGCGTGACTTCGGGGGGACAGTGCCAGCGCACAGGCGTTTTCCCCGAGATGCCGCGACTGACATGCATCACTCGTCCCGCCACCTCATACACTCCACCCGCATATTCCACTCCGTCGAGACTGGGAGCGATCACGGGACCGATTCCCGGAAACACGATCTGGCCACCATGCGTGTGCCCCGCCAGTACTAACTGAAACTGGTGCTCCCGCGCCCAGCGCCACTGGTCCGGCGAATGGGCGAGCAATAACCGAAACTCGGCCGGCCCCAGTTCCAAATCTATTCCCAGCTCCGAATCTATTCCCAGCTCTGGCTCCAAGCGCGGCTCCGGATCGTGCCAGCCGAACCAGGGAAGTTCATTGCCCGCCACCAGCAACTCGACGCCGCGCATCGTGACGCGTCGACAGCGGCCTCCCCAGTCGACTAGCCCCAACTCCGTTAAGCGGCGTCGCACCTCGTCCGGACACGCTAGCCGCCGCTCATGATTTCCGAGCAGGAACCAAACCCCCTCGGTCGCTCGTAAACGCCCCAGCGTACTCGGCAACCACTCCAGACACTCCACACGATCCACGATGTCACCGGTGATGACGACCAAGTCGGGCCGTCGCTCGTTCACCACCGTCACCAAATACTCAAAGTACTCCACCGCTACATGCCCGGTGAAATGCCAGTCTGAAAGATGAGCGATCGTCAGACCGTCAAGCGCGGCGGGGAGCTCGGGAACACGCAGAGTCTTACACGAGAGCTCGAGTTGCCACTGCTCATTGCCGGGCAGACGCTGAAACCAGCGGCTACGGCGACTGCCCGTGAGCGGCATGTTCAGTTCGCGAGCGACATCAAACCGGTGCGATTCGCATTTCACCAGCGCAGCCGCCGGCGGCCGGCGACGCCGCCGCAGCCAGCGAGTAACGACCGACACCACGACACCACCACACAGCGCCGCATAGACCGACGCCCACCACCGCCCGCCCCCCCACAACTGCCCGCCGTCCCACAACTGCCCGCCGTCCCACAACTGCCCGCCGTCCCACCACTGCCAGCTCAGCACCGGGAGCGCGAACGTCATGACCGCGAGCACGACATCGAGCGACTTGATGAACCAGCGCGGCCACGCCAGCGCATGCAGTCGATTGTAAAGCACGACGCTCGCCATCAGCTGACCGAGCACCACGGCGGCAAACAGGGCAGCGAACAGGGCGGAAAACACAGCAGCGAACCGTGCGCCCAACTCGGCGGCGAATAACGTCGCCTCCAGCACGGCCAGCAGGCCGCTCGCTCCGACCATCATCAGGAGCCCATACCCGCCGCGTCCGCTTCCGGTGTCCCCGGAGCACTCGGGCCCGCACCGTTACTGGCTCCCGGCCCCACGATGCCGGTCGGCGAACCCGCTCGAGTCCAATCGACGATCGTTTCCACGGTGGTCAAAAGCTGTTCCAAACGGAACGGCTTGTAAAGAATTCCTTTGGGATGCAAGCCCGCTTGCCGCGCCTTCACAATCACGTGACCGCTATCCCAGCCAAAACCCGTCATCAGGATCAGTGGCAAGGGATTAATGAGTTCGCGCAGCTTACACATCAGTCCAAAGCCGGACATATCCGGCAAGCGGATATCGGAAATCACTGCGTCATACTTGCCACCCAGTCGCACCATGCCCGCCGCCGCTTCGCCATCGCGCGCCGTCTCAACGACACAGCCATAGCGTTCCAGCAGCCGATGAGCGTCCAGCCGCACTTCGTCCGCTTCATCCACCACCAGTACGCGCACGCCCACCAGCTTGGGACGCTCGGCCAACCCTTGCGGCACCGGCGCGACCGGAGCGGGAGCAATCGTTTGTCCCACACTTTGAATGACTTGCTTAATGTCGCGCGCTAACGTCGTGATGCGCTGCAGTCCCTCCTTCACCTGCGACTCGTCCTGCAACAGCCGCTCCAGCACACTCACCGCCTCATGCAGAATCTCGTCGACCGGCTGAGCAACCGCTTGGTGAATCGCCGTCACACTTTGCTGCGCCGTGTTGGCCGTCTGTGCGACCAGCAGATCCAAAGTGTTCAGCGCGGCCGCCACATCGCGCGAAAAAATTTCCACGAACTGCAAATCATTCTCGGTGAACGCTCGAGTCTGCGGACTCTCCACGTTAAACGTCCCAATCACCTGCTCATGCAGCAGTAGCGGGACCGTCATCGAACTTTTTGCCCCCTGAAAGCCGGTGATGTAGAGCGGATCGTGGGTCGTGTCTTCGCACAAGTAGCTTTTGCCCGTCGAGGCGACGTAGCCGGTCACACCATTGCCGTTGGGTCGCGCCCACAAGGGACGCTCCGACGCTTCTCGGTCCAGTCCGACGGAGAGCAGCGGCGTGAGGCTGCCGGAGACCTGGTCCAGCAGGCGGATCTCGACCACATCGAATTTCAACAAATCCTGCGTGTAATGCAGAATGTTGGAACGTAGCAGGTCGACTCGGTCTTCCATCGTGAGCTCGCCCACTTCACCCGGCTTCAAACTCGCCAGTTCAATCCCCGCCTTGTGAATGGCCTCGAGCTTTTGCTGCTGCTGTCGCTGCTCGGTGACGTCGCGCACGGTGACGATGAGTTCGGCGGAATGGGACAGCTCCAAGCGAACCGGCACCACATGCACGTGGTAGAAGCGCCCCAGCTCCGTGCGCAGAACCGTCGTACAGGCCTGCTGCGTTTTTAGAGCGGTGTTGAAGGGGCAGTAATCGGGGCCCAGGATTTCAGGACGATTCAGCGAATCGTAAAAATCCAGCCGCTCGACGTTGTCACGCTGCGCCCAGCCACAGAATTGCCGGTTCGCCCACTGAATCGTCTGCTCCGCAGAAAGCACCACCACGCCATCCGGAACGTGTTCCAGAATGCGTTCCAACTGCAGCAACCTCCCGGGCTGCTCCCGCTCGACGGGCGCGGACGAAGCGCCTGAGCCAACATCGCAGAAAGTTGGTGGAGTCGCGGACAAACCCGAATCTCCCAGTTATGTAAAATAGATGGTCTTGGCGAATTATAGGAACAATCGACGGCGGCAACAACGCTTTCGCCACTTCCCCACTTGTTGAATCGGACCACGGCACTCCATAAATTCACCAATCACTACCGTTTCTCACCACCAGACTCAATAAATCTCGCGCCACGAACGAATCGATCCCCCTCATGCAACCTCCACGCTGGCTCATCGGCTTCCTGATCGCGCTCGGGGGATCTGCAGCGGAGCACGCTTCTTTCACCGCCGCCGCTGACCCCGCCGCAGCCCAGAGTCGTGATTCCATCCCAGCTGAAGAATTCGCAAGCCAGCAAGAACGTGCCGCACTCGCCCGACATCAGCTCAGCCACGAACCAGCCGAGCTGCGGAAAATAGTCGCCAGCCTCCTGCCAGACGGCGAACGTGATCGAGCGACTCGAGCCGCCCTGAAGCAACTCGACGATCCACAGTTCACGCAGCGTGAAGCGGCCAGTCGCCAGCTGCGACAAACCCTCTTCATCCCCGAACAACTCGACGGCCTTTCCACCGAAGCTACGTGGCGACTGGCCGAAGTGCGACAGGACGTCGGCGCTCGGCAGCGGTATCTGCTGAGCTGTATTTTGAATCAGCTCAGACGCGCGTTCGATTCACCGGAGTCTTCGGCTGGGGAGCAGCCGCGCGAGCCAGCGCGCGCTACGCTGGCGCTATTAGTGCCGCTCGCCGCGCTCGTCCAGGATCGCCAACTCACTCACCAGCTCTGGCACACATCTTTCGCGGCCGCGACGGCAGCTGAATTCACTCCCGCTGAAATCACTCCCGCTGAAATCGCTGCCAACTTGGCTGGCCCCGCCGGCTGGAAGTTGTCCGCGCCGGCGTCTCTAGCAGCCGTAGCAGCGGCCTGGGCTGCCACCGCCGATCACGCAGGATTAGCGGCGGCACTGGCCGCCCTGCCTCCGCGCGACCCCGACACCGACAACTGCCGCCTCGCCGCCGCTATCAACTGGACTCGACGCGGCCATCCCAGCGGCCCCCAGCAGCTCGTCGCACTCCTGGACGCCGGTTCCAGTCCCAGGAACCAGCAAGCTGTGCAGCAGGGAACCGTGCAGCAGGGACCCGTGCAGCAGAGAACCGTGCAGCAGGAGGCGGCGCGGGCCTTGGAGCTGCTCCTGGGACGAGCTCCGCTGATCGATCCCGAATTCGCGCGGTTGCTGGCCGAACAACAAGCGCCAACTGGCCTACCGCTGGCCACACCGGTTACGCTCCGAGCAGCGGCGGAGGCTTGGTATAAGTGGCTCACCTCTGAGCCCCGCCCCACACCTGGTGCGAACCGCCAGCCCTTGCA
>JBJSXJ010000030.1:0-17612 GCA_046086325.1 Planctomycetota bacterium
TTCGAGCGCGGCTAACGCTCGATCCGGACGGCTCACGCCGTGCCGCTACCTTCTCGGCTGGACGGCTGACGCCGTGCCGCTACTTCTCGATCCGGACGGCTCACGCCGTGCCGCTACCTTCTCGGCCGGACGGCTGACGCCGTACCGCTACTTACCGGTGACGAAATCGAGCTTCACGGGGCTGCTGGCCGACTCCACCAATTCCACTCGCAGAGGCTGCGTATAAACCGCTTGATTCACGGCCAGCGTGATCGTGTGCAAGCCGGTGGTTAGCTCCAGCGGCAGGTCAGCGGCAGAAATGGGCGTCGGCTTGCCATCCAGCCACAACGACAATCCCTTAAATTCGCCCAATCGCAGCGTCGCCACGCCAGGCTGCGACACGTCCACCTGGAACCGCACGAACGTCGTCGGATTATTGTTCGTGTGAATATGGAACTTGGGTAGATCGCCGAGCGGCAGATCACCTTGCACTCGACTGTATGCCGGTTCCCACACAAGCTCCGGACGATCCTGAGCGGCCGAATCATGGCTGGTACGATCCAGCAAATGATGTGCATCGCGAGTGAAGACCAGCGTTTGCCAGCGACGCACAACTCGGGCTCGCCCCACCGCATACTCGCCACCGACCTTGCCGAGCTCCGACAGGAACCGGACGAGGTCCACCAGTTCCTGGCGCGTGAGGGCATCGATCGCGCCATCGGGCATCAGCGAGCGACCGTCGCGCTTCTGCTCGATCGACGCCGTGGGAATCGTAATCAAGCGATCTTCGGCATCGCGGACTACGAGTTCCGTTTTCGATTCGCGCGCCACAATACCCGTAATCACTTTTCCCTCGTCGGTTTCGACCAGCACCGAGTGATAGTTTTCTTTGACCTTCTTGTTCGGTTCGAGCAGCGATTCGACGAGGTAATCAACCGGAGCACTGGCTCCGATACTGACCAAGTCGGGACCCACTTTACCGCCCGCTCCGCCCACCGCATGGCACTTCAGGCACTGCAGATCTTTGCGGCGGAACACCGCTTCACCACGCGCCGGATTGCCACTCGTCGCCGCCTCGGCCACCAAGGCTTGCGACAGTTCCGGTGTGAGCTTCCAGCCGCCAGCCGTTAACCCGCCTGCCTTCCGCAGCGACTCGACGAGTTCGGGTGACGGGACGGCGGCAGCCTGAGCGGCGCGCACGGCCAGTCGAGCGACATCGGGAGACAACTTCACGGCACTCACCGCGCTTCCCAGCGCCGTGGCTCCGTTCTTTTGAGCGAGCAGGTTACTGACGACGTCGATGGGATCCACATCCTTGCGCCCCTCGGCCAGCAGCACAGCCGCTCGCTGAGCCGCTCGCGGCACATCTAAATTCACGAGCATCGCAATCGCCTTCACGCGTTCGGTGGCTGGCCGGGCGGCATCGGTGAGCTGCGTGAGCAGTTCGATGCTAGCGGCTCCACCTAGCTGAGCGATACCTTCCATCGCGGCTTGCGACAGGGCGATCTGTTCGGCGGTGGCGTCCTGCGGCGCTCCCAGAGCCCACTGCTGGAGCTGTTCTCGATGAGCGGCCAGTTTCCAGGCTCCCACTGCTCGTGCTGCCGCTGCACGCACGGCACCATCCGGACTGCCAAACAATTCCGCGACGCGATTCAGATCACCCTCGGGGTTGGTCTTGCGCCGCAGCGAAGTTTCGACGAGTGCATTGAGCAGCGAGGCTTTCGCTGCCGGGGCGAGCATCGAATCCTTGTTCACCACCAGTTCGAACACATTGCCCAGTTCCTTCGGGCCGCCCAGAGAGGCGATGAGCGACAGAATGCTGTCGACTCGATCGGCGGAAATCTTGTTCTTGCGAATCAAATCGAGCAGCGGTGCTACCACGCCTGGCGACTCCACCGCCTTGAGCGCGAACGTCAAATGATCGACGTTGCCACCCAGGTCGGTGCGTCCATCCCGGACGGCTGGCAACCAGATCGGTTCCAGATCGCGCATCGTCTGCCAGACGGCGAAATCGAGGAACCGGTCGAGCGGCTGATCGAGCACTCGCAGTGCCAGCGTCGCCGCTTCCACCGTGGGGACCAGCGCGAGTGCTCGCACCGCTTCCAAACGCACGCGCGGATGACTGTCCGCCACACCCGCTCGCAGCAGTTCCAGCGGAGCGGTCAGTCGCGGTAACCAGAGCGACGTGACGCGTATCGCCGCAGCGCGCACGCGATGGTCGGGCGAATGACAGAGCTCTTCCAGCAATCCCGGTTCCACCACCTCTAAGTTTTGATACGTCCAGAGCGCTTCCAGCCGATGATGTTCACGGTTGGGATCGTCTGGCGGCAGAGCCGCGACCCAGGCTTTCAGGGCTGGCACGACGGCGGCCGGGCCGCGCTGCTTAAGCTGCAGTTTGGCATGCAAACGCACCCATTCTTCTTCCGCCTTCAACTGATTCAGCAACTCGGGAACCGCCGCATCGGCCAGCTTGGGCAGTTTGGACGTTGGTCGTCCCTTCGCCGTAACTCGCCAAATACGACCATGTACGTGATCACGCCGTGGATCTCGAAAATCAACTTCACCATGCTGAATGATCGGGTTGTACCAGTCGGCGATATAGATCGCGCCATCCGGTCCCATCTTCACATCGATGGGGCGAAACGCGGGATGGGTCGACTTAATCACTTCCACTTCCTGCCGCGACGAATAGCCCGAACCATCCTCGGTCACGACAAAACGACAGACGCGATGAGCGCGGAAGTCGTTCGTGATCATGTTGCCTTGCCAATCCGCTGGCAGGTGGCTGCCGCCGACAATCTCCAGACCGCAATGTTTGGGACTGCCGGGATTGAGCCCGTTGATAATTCGCTTCGCCCCGACGGCGGTGAAAAACACCGAGCCGGGGAAAACGTAATTGATTCCTTCACCATAGGCGCCATCGGTGGCAAAGCTCTGGCCCCAGCGATCAAAGTGATGCCCCCAGGCGTTGACGAAACCGTAGCAGAGAATATCGAGCTGCAGAGTCTCGGGACGGAAACGCCAGATGCCGCCGCCGTTGAGATGCTTCACGCCGTAGGGAGTTTCCACGTGACTGTGAATGTAGATCGACTGGTTCATGTAAATGCAGCCGTCATGACCCCAGCGCAGCGAGTGCAACAGGTGATGCGTGTCCTCGGTACCGAAACCCGACAACACGATGCGTGAGGTATCCGCTTTTCCATCTCCATCCGTGTCCTTCAGATGCAAGAGTTCGGTGCTGTTCACCACGTAGACGCCGCCATCACCCGGAAGCACTCCGGTCGGGATCAACAGCCCGTCGGCAAACACCGTCGTCTTATCCGCCTTGCCATCGCCATCCGTATCTTCCAGCACCAGCACTTTGTCGGTCGCTTCCTGACCCGGCTTGATCTGCGGATAGACCTCGCTACTCGCCACCCACAATCGTCCGCGCTCATCAAAGTTCATGCCGATCGGCTTGGCCATGAGCGGATCGCCAGCCCACAAATTCACCTCGAACCCCTCCGGGACAATAAACGTTTTGCGTTCGAGTTCCGGATCGGGATCGGGAATGTTTTTGAGATCGCGCTGAGCCCAGAGTGCCGTGGGAGCCAGCAGCAGGCCGAGCGTCATGGTGAGCAGCAGGGAGCGACCAGCAAAAACCGAGCGTGAGCAGGCAATCAGTAGCATAATGTCAACTCTTAGCCCCCAACCATCGCGGGGGAAATTAAGGTTTGAAATGAGCAAGGAATTCGACAGGCAAGGATTGTTGAATGATCGGTGCAGGAAAACAGGCGGAACAGGCTAGCGGACGGTCTTTTGGCGGATGTCGGCGGGTGTCGGCGGTGGCGCTGAGTCCCACGTTGCTAGCTGCGTCCCTACCGTTTGGCCCGTAGTTCGAAACCCCGCGCAACGGGCCGGCGCAGCTCCGCAATTTTCTGTTCGCGAGCGGCCACGAGCGGATCGAACTGGGGAATCTCCACGGCATTATTTCCCTGTTCATGTTTGCGGAACAAAAACAGATAGGTTTCATTCTGTGGACGATAGCGATGGAAGTAGAGCACATTCTTGTCATAGATCTCGCGGCGCAGCTGTTCGGCCTGGTCGCGATCCGCGGCTAGTTCGAATCGGACGCCCTTCGCCCACGCGTCATGCTCGGCCGTCTTCACCAGTTGGTCGTCGATCCGCAGCTCATACGTGCCGCGGGGTAGGCCGGCAATCTGGAGCACGGCATCTTGTTGAGGAAGCGTGAGCACTCGAGCCGTCGCGCCCTTCAGCCCCTGCGGGCCGGGTTGGCGATTTTCATAGACGGGCGGCAGAGGCAGTTGCCGAGCGGTCGCGCGGAACGTCACGCCCCGCTCCGTCTTCTTTAAATTCTCGACCGCCACGCCGGCCGTGCGGTTCGTCTCTTTTCCCAAATCAATCGCCACATTCCACTCGGGCAAAGCGACGCCCAGCCGCTCGGCCAGACGCTGCGCGACGACCGCTTGGCCCAGCTCCGACAGGTGCAGTCCGTTTTCGGTAAGCAGCTGCGTTCGAGCTTCTGTCGCGCCCGGGGCGGACAGGCTGAACGGGCGAGTGATGGTGTCCAGCAGATCGTAATAAGCCAGCTTCCGCTCGGCGGCAAACTGCTGCAGGGCGTCGCAATACTGCCGTAACTGCTGGTTGTAGGTCGTGGGATCAGGCAGCGGCGCGGGAAGCTTTTCGCGTTCGGCGGGCGACCAGATCACAATCTTGGCATTGGCAGGCTGCAGCGCGTCGACCAGTCGTCCCAGTCCGGCGATGAAGGGAGCAATACCAGCGGGGCCGGCATACGCTTCGTTCGCGCCGTAGTTGAGCACGATGATGGTGGGCTTGGCGTCGAGCGTGTCTTTGACGAGTCGCTTGAAGCCGTCGGCCGGGCCGCCAAAGACGGCCCGCGCATCACCCTGCACCGTATCGCCGCTCCAGCCCAAATTGCGAAAGCCAATCGCGCGATCGTAGTGAGCAGCGGTAAGAAGTGTTTCCAGATGCCCGTACACCTGCAGACGCTCAACCATCGTGCCACCCAGCAGCACCACGCGATCGCCATCGCGGAGTTCCAGCGGACTGGTTGGCGAGGCGGTGGTGGGAGGTGCGGTAGTTTGAGCAGCGGTGGATTGAGCAGCGGCTGTGGGAGGAGCCGCAGTTTGCGCCTGTACCGCGAACGAGTGGCCCGTGAGGGCGCTGGCGGCGAGCAGCAGGGAACTGGCGGTGAGGAGTCGCCGAGCGCGAACGCGGCCGGGCGCACGGAGGACCGCTTGAAGGCGGCGACCGAGACCGAGGACAAATCCACCGTAAATTTGAGCAACACGGGGCATGAGGCACCTGCAAGAGGAAAGGTGAGAGGGGTTGAGCGTCATCGTCGGGCGACCGCGTTAGGTGCGGCAGCCCCGATCCGATCAACCGAATTTGCGGCGCCCGAGCGATCGCTCGATCGGGCGTAGAATCGTAGCGTGCAACACGACGTTTAACGCCGCGTTTAGCGTTCAGCCAAGCCCAAGTTCTCGACCAACTGTTCGCCACCCACGGAGAGCTTGCGGAGCTTCGCAGCAATCACCGCCTTCTCGGACGAACTCGCCTTCACCAGCTTGCGCTTGATCACCTGCAATTTCTTGCGGCGATGACGACGACGACGAATTTCCTTGTGGCGTTCTTGAATTCCACCCATTGCGATCCGCTCCTTCAAACTGCGTTTAACTAAATGACTGCTGGTAATGGATTGTCATGATCTCGCGGGAGATCAGTGAAGTTCATCCTTGTATCATGGCGCAGGAAGCGGGTCAACGGACCGCCCTCGCCGGTAGTGATACCGCTTGAAACAGGTCCATCCGGGTTTCCTGTGGCGACAGCCACACTGAGTCGTTGCTCGACGTCGACCCATGGGAAACCCGGAAAGACCTTGAAAAAAAACAGCGATTGAGATGCAAATCATCACAAAGCAGCGAGCTGCGCATGAAAAATCCCCGTGTTCCCACGAGGATTTTTCGTCGCATGGCCGGCGCGCCTATCTATGAGCAAGATTCGCAGAACGTCCCAATGGAACGGCGGACGCTTTCGATTAAGACAGAGTCCCGTTTCTTGAGGCACTCAATTTCCAAAATGCTATTGATTGCCTCGACTTCTCACGCATCTCGCAGCAGATCTTCCTTAATCATGTCGTTTTCCCAAAGCCAGTAAGCAACCTCACACCAGTGCCATGCCATTATCCCGTTGCCTATCTCGCACACTGGTCCAGGAAAACCGCCTGGCCCTCTCTGTCCTCGCATGTACTGATGAACAACCTGCCTGGTTCGCCCGATCCGCCGAGCTATCTCTGAAATCGTCACCAGATGGCAAACGTCCACTCGAAGTACGTCTGCTCCGATTCCTGCCTTTCGCACGTCATTTATTGCGGAAACAATTGCATCTTTAATGGAATTACCGCTGCGAGAGAACGTGAGAATCGGGCGTCCACTACGAAATGCCAGAGTGGCGTCATCGCAACCGGCTTCAAACAATGCATCTTCAACCCCAGTGGAGTCTGGCGTAATCCCGAATAGAACAAGCGAAAACTCATATTCACAATTGTGACACGTTTTCATACTTCACCTTCAGATCTCTCGCTATTTCGCGAGTGAGGGCAACTGTCTACTTCCCTTCGAATTTGGCGTGCATGGTTTTCAGGCACCCTGGGTGTCGACCAGACGCTAATCAGGCACCCATTTCGAGCACGGTGAGGACAACGCAATCTGCCCCAAGCATGGCCATTCGACAAAGAAGCGATCCAGCCTTGATTCTCGGCATAGGCAACGGCAGATTCGATGTGCTTGTCTGGATGACGCGGCCGACTCATAGTCTAAGAAAGATACGCAGTCTGCTGACACGCGTCAACGGTAATTACCGGCAGCGGCGAAAATCATCTCGCAACCAGTCTTCCCTTGCCAATTGGTCCCTTGCTGTCAGCATTTCCTCGGTGCCCTTTGAGGGTGATCTAAACCCCACCCGCGAGCCCGTGTTTTCAAACGGTATCGCTACCGCCCTCGACGTCGTGACATCCGCCCGTCGTCCGTGTAAGGTGGCAACTCTGCGGGCCACGCGCCCCGCACCGACGATCGGCGGCACTACCGATCCACCGCAGCCTCCTCCGTCATCCCCCGCTAAGCCCCGTCATCCGATGCCCTACCTGATCTTCCTCAGTATCTGTTTTGTCTGGAGCATCAGTTTCATCTTGATGAAGAAGGCTGGCCTTGTGCTCTCTCCGGCAGCCATCGCGGCGTGGCGTGTGATTGGGGGAGGTGCTGTGTTGGGACTCCTCTGGCTGGGGCGCGATCGCTGCTGGAATGTGCGGCCCCGAGACTGGCTCGGGCTGCTGGTCGTGGCCGGCGCCGGTTGTGGCTGGCCCTATTACATCCAGCCCTGGCTCATTGCCCGCAATGGCAGCGCCTTCATGGCCTTGATGGTGAGCTTTGTGCCGCTGCTGACGATCCTGATTTCGGTGCCGCTGCTGCGAGTGACTCCGAGTGTCCGGCAAACGGTGGGTGTTTGTGGAGCGCTGGTATGCTTGGCCTGTTTGATGTGGGATGGCCAGCGTCGATCAGTGCCACTCCGAGATATTTTCCTGGCGCTCACCGTGCCGCTCTGCTACGCCACCGCCAACGTGGTGATCCGCAAGTGGCTATCGCATCTGGCGCCGCTGCTGGTGACTCTTTTGGGCTTTGCCCTGTCGGGGTTGTTGTTGGGACCGGTCGCCAGCTTTGCGCCCGGCCCCGACGGTGGCACGTCCGCGGACGAAGTAAAAGCTTACGCGGCACTCGCCTTTTTAAGCATCGTCGGCACGGGGATTGCCACGTTTTTCTTCAACAAGCTGATTCGCGAGCAAGGGCCGCTCTTCGCCGGCATGACGACCAACATCGTGCCACTTGGTGCCGTGCTCTTCGGCTGGCTCGACAAGGAACATGTCTCCGCGATTCAGATCCTCGCCCTCTTCGGCATCCTCGCCATGGTCACACTGGTCCAGTTTCGCGCTGCCGTGTCGTCGGTTCCACCGCGCAAGTAACGCCGTAGGACGTCAGGCACGGATTGGCAACAGTCGCTCAGCGGCGCAGCGTCGACTGGACTTCGGGCCAGCTCAGATGATCATCTTGGTTTTGGTCGAGCTGTTTGAATTGGGCGGTGCCGCCGAACCATTCGCGGCGGCTGATCTGCCCGTCACCATCGAGGTCCATACGCACAAACCACGCCGGCAGCTCTGCGGGTGCCTCGGCAGCAGTCTGCGGATCAGCGGCTGAATGGCGTCGCTTTGCGGGGCGACGCGGTAAGAACGCCGCTGACATCGCTTCCTCCACCGCTCCCCGCTGCAGAACCGCGTGCCACACCAGCGGCAAATCCAGCTCCGTGATGTCTCCCGAGCGATCGGCATCGAGGGCGGCGAGCTGCTGGTCGGCCAACCGCATCTCGATCGCGCTCAAACGACCATCTTGATCCTGGTCCAACGCTTCCCACAGCAGATCCTCGGCCGCCAGCAGTCGTAGTTGCAGCGGAGCGGCGAGCTCTGGGGCCTCTGCGCTGCCAGTTCTCTCCAGCAGCTGCCAGGAGGTGCGCAGTCCCGGCTGCAGCAGCTCCCAGTATCCGGCACTCGGCGTCCCCGGCTGCGGTTGTTCTGGCTCCACTTCCCCCGGCTCCTTTTTCGCCGGTTCCACTGCCGCTGGTTCTGCTTTCGCTGGTTCTGCAGAGCGACGAGTGAAGGTGAGTCGACGTTTGGGGTCGCCTTCAGCTAACCCCAATTCAACCTGCCAGATGCCCGATGCCGCGGCCGTTCGCAGCCGTGGCAACTCCGTCACACTCAGCCGTTCATTTTGATTTTCGTCTAAGTACTGAAAGAGCTGCGGTGTTTGGTCGAGATGCTGCGGTGCCAGCGGCTGACCTTGCGAATACTTCTCGCGCAGTGTGCGGAGCAGCGCGTTCCAGTCGGTATTGGCGTCGATGAGCCACGCCAGGTCGGCGCCGTTGCCCTCCGGACGACTCATCATCTCGCGCCCCGTCACCGTACGCCGAATCTCCGCCGGATCCAGCACCTCGTCCTCATTCGCATCGCGACTCGCTAAACGCCCCGGTGCCTGCTGCCAGTCGGAGTCGGTTAAGCGTCCGTCTTCGTCCACATCCAGCAGTCGGAACAGCGACGACGTCAGGCGGAGTGGCTGCGAATCCTCGCGCACGCCCACCAGCGAAAACGGCTGCAAACTCATGTTGCCCCGCGCAAACAAACTGGCCACTTCCTCCACATCCACGCGTTTATTGCGATTACGATCGCGCGCCTGGATGTAGGCGAGGCGATCATCTTCCGAGCGAGGCTGTTCACCGCCCAGTTCGCCCGCTCGAAAACGTTCCGCTAGCGTGAGTTCATCCCAGGTGATGACGCCATCTTGGTTGGTGTCGTAGCTGGGTAGCAGCTGCTGAGCGGCCTCTTGGAGTTGCTCGAGCTGAGTTTTACCGGCGACTCGAATCTGAAATTCCAGCAGCCATGGTCCGCGCGGCGTGAGCAGCAGCAGGCGCGGATTCGCATTCTGCTCATTCGTCGCCGCTTCGTGGTTCTGCGACGTGCCAGCACTCGCCTGATTAGCACTCGCCTGATTAGCACTCGCCTCACTTGGACTCGAATCGGCAGGAACGTCGGGACTGGTTGGCGTTGTGCTCGCCGCGTTTTCCGCCGCCTCGTGATTCCCAATCGCTGGCGTTTCTGCCGCAGCGGTTGGTTCCGACGTCTGCTGCGGTGCGTCTTCACGACGGCGACAGGCGCCACTAACCAGGAGCCCCAGCAGCAGCGTCAACAGGAACTGCGGCGCGAATGGTGCTGCCATTCGGGCTGCAATTCTGGCTGCTTTTTTCGCTGCCCTTGCTGCCGCAATTCGCACTCCCGGTGAACGCGGTCGGTCGAGTGGTGGGCGATTCATCCTCACGGCACTCCTAATGGTTGAAGCCAAATTCGGCGGAGTTCACGAGGGCCCAGAGCAGGTCACCCAGGGCCGTCGACTTATCCGTGGCCTGTTCCAAGTGCCGACTGAACTGACGCGATTCGTCGTCGTTCGGCAAGCGCGTGAGGGTGGCCAGAAACAGCGATTCCACACGCTGCTGGTCGCTAAAGAGGGGCGAGTTGAGGCCGGTGAGCAGGCTGGAAACGCTGGGCGTCGTGAGCAAGTTGGCATCGCTGCCGTTCATCAGCTGCAGTGCCTGCAGCACCCCCGCTTGATACTCGTGAGCCGCTCGACCCGGCGCTGGCCACCGCGATAAGAACGCTCGCCGCCGTTCGTCCAGCAGCGGCAGCGCACCGGGAGCGGAGGGTGTCGCGGGCAGGCCGATCAGTCGCACCAGGCTGTCATACAACTGGTCGCCCGTGAGCGGTCGCGGAGTGGAGCGAGCGAATTGTTCCAGCGGCGGACTCTCCTTGCTTTCCCAGTGACTGGACAATTGATAGCCCTCGGTGGCCGCCAGCGTGCGCTGCAGCTCCACCAGATCAAACCCGCTCTCGACAAAATAAGCAGTCAGCGAGTTGAATAGCTCCGGGTGACTCGGCAGGTTCCGTGTACTTAAATCGTCAACCGGTTCCACCAAACCGCGTCCAAACAGCTGCGCCCAGACTCGATTCACCGCCGCTTTCGCCAAGTAGGGGTTGTCACGCGACGCCATCCAGATCGCCAGTTGCTCACGACGAGTCCCGATTGATTCGTCGACGGGGCGACTGCCATCCGGGAAGGCGGGAGCGATAGTGCGCTGGGTGCCGGGAAGCGACACTTCGCCTTGCTCCACATCTTCCAGCCGAATCGCCCGCATCGCACCGCGACCCGCCGGCTGGCGAACTCGAGCGAAGAAGGCGGCATAACCCCAGAACTGTTCCTGCTTCCAAGCATCGAACGGATGATGATGACACTCGGCACATTCAATTTGCAGTCCCAAAAAAATACGTGCCGTGGCAGCAGCCAGTTTCTCGGGCTTCGTC
This sequence comes from Planctomycetota bacterium, assembly GCA_046086325.1. Lineage (GTDB taxonomy): Bacteria > Planctomycetota > Planctomycetia > Pirellulales > Pirellulaceae > JBJSXJ01. Next base: position 10,952 of record JBJSXJ010000030.1, read on the forward strand.
TCCAGTGAGGTGTAGAAGAGTGCCGGTCCGGCTTCGTTCCCGGTCGTCGCTACCAGGAAATCGGAGACGAGGCGATCGTACCGCACGCCGTCTGCGAATTGATCGCGGAGCCAGTTTTGCACGCCAGCCGCACTCCCAATCTGCTCGGCATCAAAGCCGTTGGGCAGCAGAATCTGGCGCCAGAGATTGGCTTGATGCGTGGCATGTCGCGGGGCAGCGAGTAGCTGATCGATTTTACGCGTTCGCTTGTCGGCCCGTGGATCTTCCAGGAACTCGCGCGCTTCCGAGAGGCGGGGAATGATGCCGGTCAAGTCGAGTGAGACGCGGCGCAGAAACTCGGCATCGTCCGCTCGCTTAGCCGGTTGAGTTCCCTGCTCGCGCCAGCCTTGGGCGAGCTCGGCATCGATCAGCGCCACCATCGCTGCGCGGCGCGCGGCCGGCTCTGCCGAGGTGGCCGGCTCAGGGGTGGTGGCCGGCTTGCTGACTGGTGGCGGTTCGGTCGCTGTGGCGCGGGACCCGATGCACCAGCTCGAGCCGCTGATGGCCAGTAGGAGCGAGCAGGATAGGGCGAGCCGGAGTGAGCTGGGAGGAGCAAGTACGCGCCGACCGTGGCCAGCGAACCGCGCCGAGAAACTGGTCGGGGAACTCAGCCAGAACGTGCGCTGAAAAGCGAACATAAAAGGGCACTCCTGAGCGCACGCGATGGCCTGTAAGACGGCAGATCACCGGGGCCTACGAGGCATCCAAGCGTTGCTGGCGATATTGATCGATCGACACCGCTCCGATAATGATCGCTCCAATGATGATGCGTTGCAAGGCATCCGCCAATCCCAGTTGCGTGCAGCCGCTTTTGATGACGGCCGTCATCGCCGCACCCGCCAGAGTTCCCAAAATTGTGCCACGCCCACCACTTAAACTGCCACCTCCGATCACCACGGCGGCGATGATTTCTAGTTCCAGCCCCACACCACTCATCGGCGCACCGGTCGACAATCGCGTGAACTGATAAACGCCCGCGATGCCGAAGAACAAACCACCAATGGCGTAGATGGCGATCTTCCAGCCGGTCACGTTAATGCCACACAGACGAGCGGTTGATTCGTTGGAACCGAGTGCGAACACATACCTCCCAAAGACGGTGTACCGCAGGACTGCCGCGACCGTGAGTGCGAGCGCCAGGGCAAGCCAGACGCCGGTGGGAAAGCCACCCCATAGCGCGTCGGGCGTGTTGCCATCGAGGTCGGCAAGCCAACTGGGAATGCGATTCAGCGACGGTCGGATCGGGACGTTATTGGAGAGCAGGTTGCCGAGTCCCAGGAAGATCGTCATCGTGCCCAGCGAGACGACGAACGGCTTGAGTTTGAGCAGTCCAATCAGGATTCCGTTCACCAGCCCCGCCAGCACTCCGGTGGCAATCCCCAGCCAGACGCTCAGCGGCGCCGTCCAGGGTGAGTTGGGGATTCCTTCGAGCCACTTGGGATTCACGGTCAAACGAAAGTTCAGATCCTGCAGTGCATCGGCTTTGGATTGCAGGGCTTGTCGTTCCGGCCCCTCGGGGAGCTGGGCGATTTTTTGGAGCAGAATCAGGTGTAGTCGGCCGCGCTCCTGATTGACGACCGCATCTTCGGGGATGGGAAAACCGGGCTGAATCCCTACGGCCGACGATTCCTGGGAACGCTGGTTATTGGCGGCATTACGCACTGCCGCTTGCCGCTTCTGCGCCTCCTCGAACCGCGTCGACGCTCGAGCAAAGTTATCGCGCTGAAACGCTAGATAACCGACGTCTTCGCGGAGTCCCCAGGCGAGCGTTGTCGCGCACAGGGCCAGCGCGGTGCCGGTCGACAAATCGATCCCACCGCTGATGATGATGACGGTCATGCCCAGCGCGGCGACTGCCACCACACAGGTTTGCACCGTGACCGTCCGCAGATTCCGGACGGTGCAGAAAGTCCCGTCGGCGAACTGCTGATCGACGACCGCAAACAGTATGATGACGGCGACGAGCGCCAGGAGCGGACCGGCCAGTGCGAACAGCGGTCGCAGCACGGTCCCGAGAGAACGCCGCGGTGGGGCAGGGCTGCTTGTCGTTTTCGCTGGCTCGCTCATCGTTGTTCCCTCATTGTTATCCGCCGCGCACCGCGCAAGCCATGATGGACGCTTCCGTCCAGTCCTTTGTCGCTCGCAGTTCCCGCAATCGTCCGCGTGACATGACGCCGATGCGATCGCAAACTGCCAGTAGTTCCGGCAGGTAGCCACTGACGAAGATGATCGCTTTGCCGTCGGCGGCTAGTTGTCCGAGCAGTCGGTAGATTTCGGCTTTGGTACCGACGTCGATCCCGCGTGTGGGTTCGTCGAGCAGCAAGATGGCGGCGTCTTGGTGGAGCACGCGAGCGAGCGCGACTTTTTGCTGGTTACCGCCGGAGAGCGACTGGGCGGGCTGTTCGGCCGAGCGAGCTTTGATTTCCAGTCGCCGCATCCAGTCGTCCACCGCCGCTCGACGCTGTTTCAAATTCAGCCAACCCCAGCGGCTGTAAGGGGCGAGGTGGCTGTAGGTGATGTTGTCGTTTAGGGAACGTGTTTGCGCGAGCCCTTCGCCTTTGCGATCCTCGGACAGCAGGCCCAGGCCCGCTCGAATGCGCCCACGCGGTGTTGCTGGAGTCCGCTGGCCCGCGACCAGAATTTCGCCGCCGCGAGTTGGTTCCAGGCCGAAGAGTGTGCGGAGTGTTTCGGTGCGGCCAGCACCGACGAGGCCGGCGAGTCCCAGGATCTCGCCACGTCGCAGCGAAAAGCTGACGTCGGTCGGTAGCAGTCGTCCTGAGAGGTGGGAAACTTCCAGCAGTGGTTCACCCGGCTGGTGCGGGACCGTGGGGAAGAGATCTTGCACATCGCGTCCCACCATGAGCGAAACAATCCGTTCATCACTTTCGGTGGCGACCACGCCCGTGCCTACCGACCGGCCATCGCGTAGCACCGCATAGCGATCGCAGACCTGACGGATTTCTTCGAGGAAGTGACTGATGTAGACGATGCCCAGTCCTTCAGCCTGCAGCCGCCGAATGACGGTGAACAGATGCTGCACGTCACGCAGTGTCAAGGAACTGGTGGGCTCATCGAAGACAATCAGGCGCGCTTGTGACACGAGGGCGCGGGCAATCTCCACCAACTGCTGAGCACCAACGGACAAGGAACGCACGGGCGCATCCAGCCGCAGTTCGGGATGACCGAGCAGTTCCAGGGCGGCACGGACGCGAGCGCGCTGAGAACGACGCCGCACGACTCCGAGTGTGGTTGTTTCTTGGCCCAGCATCACGTTGTCTTCGACCGACAAGTCGGGCGCCAGCGTGAGCTCTTGATAAATCATGGCGACACCAGCGGCCCGAGCCGCTTGCGGACTACGCGGCTGAAAAGGTTGGCCGAGCAGGGTGAGGGTGCCGCGATCCGCCAGAATCGCACCGCTCAAGATTTTCATGAGCGTACTTTTGCCGGCTCCGTTTTCACCGATGAGTGCCAGCACTTCGCCGGCGCGCACGTCAAGCGAGACCTGATCGAGTGCTTGGGTGGCGCCGAAAGAGCGACTCACGTCGCGCATGCTCAGCAGCGGTTCACTCATGACAGCCACCTTGGCCCCGGACCGTCGCCGGGACCGTTTAAGGCCTGACGTGTGGGTGAGGCATTACGGGTTTGGTCGGAGACTTTCCAAGAGCCGCTGGCCGGCCAGTTTTCCACCGTTCAAGTTGTCCGTCGCCACGTAGCTCACGTAGTCCTCCTCGGAGGTCTCCAAGCCACTATCGAAAATCACCGTTGGAATCCCGTTGGTACGGGCCTCGCGCACGACTTCGATGAGTGCCTGAGAATCGAGTGGAGCGAGGACGATGCCATGCACTTTTTTGGTGATGAAGTTTTGCACCAGTTTGATCTGCTCGGCGCGATCACTTTCCTGCGGCGGTCCTTGCCAGAGAATCTCGATGTCCCCCAATTGTTCAGCGGCTTGCAGCGCACCGTAATGCACCGATTTCCAGAATTCGTGCGTCGTCCCCTTCGGAATCACCGCCAGGCGGAGCTTCGCGTTTTCGGGGGCTTTCTCGGATCCGGTGGCTTGAGGTGGATTGAGCAGTTGAGCCATGCGGGGCTCGTTCATGTTTTCCGGAGTGGCCACATATTCGCCGGTCGGTATTCGCTTTTTGACCTGGTCACCGTCGAGCAGTCGTGCACGATCCTCCGCCAAAATCTTTTTGGGATCGAGATGAGCGACCATCGCTTTGACCGCCAAGTTGCCCATGGTCACGGGATCTTGCAGCACAATCCCGTGCATCTTGCCTTCCTTAAGTGCCGCCACCATACGCTCGTTGGGGTCAAAACCGACGAAGCGCACTTGGCCAGCCAGTGAGGCTTCTTCCAGAGCGGTGAGTGTTCCGTTCGCATTCGGCTCGCAAACCGCAAAGATACCCGCCAGTCGTGGTCCATACTTTTGAATCATCTGCTGCGCCTTGGCCAGCGATTCTTCCGGCGTCGTGCCGGCATACTGATCCGATGACAGGACCGGCCAAGCGGATTGCTCATTCAGGGCCGCGAGGAATCCCTCTTCACGCTGATGCGTGCTTTCACTGCCGGGTGTGTATCGCAGCAGGATGACTCCCGGCTGATCTTTGCTGTTCGCTGGGCCAGCGGCGGTGTTTGTCGAGTTAGCGTTGGAGCCGGCCGAGTCGGCGACGCTCGACGGCTTGCAGCCGACCAGGAGTGCAGAGAGGCCGATCATCCAGCCTACGCTCGTGATCGTGCTCCAGGTCATCATCGCAGGCCAGCTCATCAGGGAATTCCTGGTTTTCAGCCACATCCGGGCGCGCATCTTCATGGGGTCTCACTCCTGCTGCCAGCGATCAGCGATGGTGTATCGGCGACACCGAGGTGAGGTGTCGCCGAGGTTTTCGAGGTGAAAAAACGTTGTCGAAGTAGCCGACTGTGGGATCGCACCGGGCTTGGTCTGCCGGTCGTGCGTTAGGCGTCGCGACGGGGTTCGGATCGCCCGCGTCCGCCATCACGACCTCCATCACGACCTCCATCACGACCGCGCGAGCGACCGCCATCGCGGCCACCCTGCTGGTCACGACCGCCACCGCCTTCGCGGCCTCGGTCGCGGCTGCCACCCTCGCGGGAGCCTGATGCTGGCGGACCTGAGGAATGATGGCTTGAGGACTGATGGCCTGAGGACTGCTGCCGTGGTCCACCGGCATCACGGTCACGTCCGCCACGACCACCGCGTGGTCCGCCGCCTCGATAGCCACCACGATGGCCGCCTTGAGGGCCCCGTGCATGGTTTTCCAAGTTGGCGGTGACCATGATGCCGATCGTCTCTTCCCAAGAGGGGAGCGGACTATGGATTTCGCTTTCGATGCTCGCGTCGAGAATGTCATCTTCGGGAGTGAATTCGCGTTCGGCGCCGACCGTTTGAGGCTCATGGGCGACATCGAGCAAGTCGTCGTCATGTTCCTCAGGCAAATCGTCGTGAAGTTCATCATGCAGGTCGTCGGCGTGATCGTCCGCGCGGCGCGTGGGCTGACCACCACGTGCGGCGGGCCGGCGTCCATCAGAGGCGGAAGCGCCCGTGGCACGATCGCGATCCGAGTCGCGTCGACCACGACGGCCTCGGCGCCGTCGACGTCGACGACCACCACCCTCGCCTTCGTCGGACGCTGGGGGACCCAAATCCGGCGACTCCACGTCGTCCGGGCCGACTTCCAGCAACTCATCGTTGGCACTTAAGCGTTCATCATCCCAGTGGTCATCCACCGCTTCGCTACGGCGCCCACGGTCGCCACGGTCGAGTCGTTCACCACGCTCGTTCCGCTCAGGTCGCTCGCTCCGTTCACGACGATCCGTGCGTTCGGTGCGATCCGTGCGCTCGGTGCGCTCACTGCGTTCCACTCGCTCGCCGCGTTCACGTCGTTCACCACCGCTGCTGCTGCCACGTTCGGCGGCCGGCTCGCGTTCATCCCGTGACCAGCGATCACGGCCCGGGGCGCGGTCGTCGCGTGCGGTCCGTTCATCGCGGGCGGTGGTGGGGCGCGAACTGCGGTCTTCTCGGGCTGGTCGGTCTTCGCGGCTGGAACGGTCATCGCGAGCGGGGCGATCATCACGTCCCGAGCGGTCATCGCGAGCGGGGCGAATGTCTCGTGAGCCACGAGCATCACGGCTGCCGCGATCATCACGCGCGGCTCGATCATCACGCGCGCCGCGATCATCTCGTGGACCGCGATCATCTCGGGCAATCCGTTCGTCTCGCAGACCTCGTTCGTCGCGCGGGCTGCGGTCGTCGCGAGCCACCACTCGTTCTTCGCGCGGAGCTCGTTCATCTCGCAGACTCCGGTCATCGCGAGCACGCTCTTCACGGGGCGCACGCTCTTCGCGGGGCGCACGTTCGTCACGTCCACGGCGGTCATCGCGGGCGGGACGATCATCGCGCCGGCCACGATCTCCACGTTCTCCACGGCGGCTACGATCACCGAAGCCGCCCCGCGTTTCGCTGGCCGACGTTTCGGGAAGTTCTTCGCGTTCGGGGACGAGTTCCCCATGGTCGTCGTCGGGAAGAGCGACATCCGTGCGTGCGGAAGTCGATGCCCGATCATCGCCTGCGCGGGCCTCAGTGCCCTCATCACCACGGCGG
>JBJSXJ010000031.1:0-7675 GCA_046086325.1 Planctomycetota bacterium
CCCCTCCGTGTTTCCGTGCGAAACCCACCCGTGTCTCCGTCCCCTCCGTGTTTCCGTGCGAAACCCACCCGTGTCTCCGTCCCCTCCGTGTTTCCGTGCGAAACAAATCCGTGTCTCCGTCTCCTCCGTGCCCTCCCCCGCCCCGCTGATTTCTGGTTTTTTCACAAAAACTTCGCTGCCGATCCAAACATTTCGACTCCGCCAACGAATAAGTAGGTGAGGCTTCATGGATGAGGCCTTGTGCAGCGGTTCGCGGCACGGTTGGTGTTTCGTTCGTTTCATGCTTTTCGCGGAGTCGTTAGCATGTCTCATCTTTCGTGGCCTTGTGGGCTACTGCGCGCGAGTTTCTGGCGGTTTCCTGGTGAGCTGCGGTGGTGGTTAGCCATCGTACTGTCGCTGTCACTCTACTTGCTCTGGGAGCTGACCGTTCCCGTGCCACTGCAGGCCCAGACCGTCGTGGCTGAGCCCACACGTGATCAGCCGCCGCTCTTGCAGCCGCCGGCACCGACGGTGGATTGGGAGCCGAGTCGTCTTCCCGTGCCGCTGCCGGTTGTTGGCCGCGAGGGGGACGCGGGCGAGCCTTCGTTACCGGCGAGTGGAACGTGGCCGCTGGATCCGCTGGAGCGGCCGGTGAGGGCGGGGCGACTGGAACTGGTGGTGGGCCAGTCTCGCCTGCTAACTTTGCGTCGACCGTTACCCGCAGCGACGTTGCCGATCATTGCCCTGGGCGATCCGGCCGTGGCCCATATCGATCTATTGCCTGATGGACGCACGCTGCGCCTTATTGGACTGCAAGCCGGTGCCACCGATTTGTCGCTGCGGACGAGCGCTGAGGCGCCGACCACGTATGCACTCACCGTGGGCTACGATGTCGAAGCGATGATGGAGCGACTGCAGCGAGTGTTTCCGGAAGCCAAAGTGAAGGTTTCTCAAGTGCGCGGAGTGCTGATTCTGGAAGGGCAAGTGCAGTATGCACGACAAGCTCAGCTCATCGAACGAGCGTTGCTGGCGCTATTACCGGGTGCTGTTGTGCCGGGTGCTGTTGTTTCAGGTGCTGTGATGCCAGGCGGAGCGGGGTTGCCAGCCGGTGCCGGGCTGGCGGGTGACGGGAGTGCGCCGGGCGGAGTGGGAGTGGTGGGCGGCGCGACTGTGGCGAGCGGTGATCCCCGCATCATCAATCTGCTGCAGATACCGGGCCAGCGACAGGTGATGCTGCAGGTTCGCATCGGAGAACTGAACCGCTCGGCGCTGCGTGAAATCGGAGCTGACTGGTTTGTACGTTGGAGTCAGCGGAATTTGGCCGGGGCTCGGATCGCCGGCGCCGAGCAAACTCTGCAGGGGTTTCAGGGAATTGGTCAGCGAGCGACCGCCTTCGGCATCTTTCCCACGCCGCATGTGGAGGTCGTGCTGCGAGCACTCACGGATCGCGGGCTGTTGCAAGTGATGGCGGAACCAAATCTGGTGGCGCTGGATGGTGAGCGAGCCAGTTTTTTGGCGGGTGGTCAGTTTCCGGTGCCGATCCCGCAGGGCGGTGGAGCCACCAGTGCCAATTCCATTCAGTTCAAGGAATTTGGCGTTCAACTGGAGTTTCTCGCCCAGATACTCGATCAAGACTCGCTACGTCTGAAGGTTGCGCCGGAGGTGAGTACGATTGATCGGTCGATTGGTACGACGCTGGTCACCGGTGGAGATCCTGTGCCCGGACTGATCACTCGCAAAGTCGCGACCACCGTGGAGCTGCGACAGGGTGAGACACTCGCCTTGGCGGGCCTCCTGCAAAGCGAACTGGATGGGCGCTCGCAGCGCCTGCCGCTGATGAGCGACTTGCCCTACATCGGGTCGCTCTTTACGAACACGAGTCATCGGCGAGTGGAGAAGGAACTGCTGGTTTTGGTTAGTCCCGTGCTGCTGACTGCTCGTCAACCGCTGCCGCTCAAATCATTACCCGGTCGCGATATTGAGGAGCCGACGGATCGCGAGTTTTTTCTCGAGAGTCGCCTGGAGCCGCGCAAACTAGTGTCAGCCGAGCCACAAAAAAACAACTCACCGCGCAGTCCGCTTACGGCCGCTCTTCCGGATCGTCGTCCGGCAGTTCCCGCGAGGACGATTCGGCCGGTTTCGTGGTTTCTGCCGAAGTAGGAATTTCCGGCAGCGATTCGGGATCGAACCCAGCGCTGCGCGCGGGATTGTTGGCTTGATCGTCCACTTGAAAATCGTGTTTGGTGAGTTGATCGAGCGGGGAACGATCGTGTCGCAACTGTTTCCACATCACCATACCCACCGACGGTTGTTCCAGTAACCAGTTTTCCTGACGCGCTTGATCGCGATCACGAAGCGTGTACTCGGTTACGGGATTGGTCTGCCCCGCAGCGGTAACTTTCAAGAGCACGGCATCGTTGGGATAGAAGTTTCCAGCACCTGATAAATGTGGCCGTTTTCGAGTTGGTTCCAGACCAGCGGCCCATTGCATTTCAAACAAGGTGAGTGGGGCGGAGGATGTCAGCGAACTGTGGGGTGACAGGAAAATGCAATTCGTCAACTCGCTGACCAGGTCCAGCGGAAAACGAGTTTGGGTATCGAGCGTCATGAGGCAGAGCGGTTGTCCCAGGACCGCCGTCACGTGCGAAAGCTGGAGCGAAATACCTTGCGACGGCAACGGTTGTCCGCGAGCTCCACTCGTTTCAATCAGACCTTCCGAAGAAGCAAACAGTCCCTGTTGCCAAGTCAACCGAAAGGGCACTCCTCGCAGGGATCGCACCAGCGTGGCTTGGCCGCGCACAACGCAGTTGCGCAGGGTGATCAGCGGTGTGGTCACGTCGCGCGCACCCTTCATGTCCATCATCGTTTCGGTTGGTGGCGGCTCCACGAACTGGAAAAAAGCCGCTCGATGCAGCGGCAAACCACCTTTCACCACATTGCGAATGGTCAGCGAACAATCATGCCACTCCACTTGGCCGGGGTGATCGAGTTCAAAGAGCGACCAGTCATTCGATGGATCCGGTGGCAAGACCAACTCGACCGGCACTCGATCCCAAGTCAGCGAACTGCGCACGATACGGATCAACCGATGATCGACGACGGAGGTGGAGTTGCCGGGAGCAAAACGCACGATCGGCTCATAGCCCGCTCCCGCTCGAACAGTCACGTGACGAGCGGCCAGCGAGACGTCACACGGCTGCTCGGTTCGCTCACCATCAAACCGCAATTCGATCAACTCCACGTCGGGCAAGTTGACAGCTTGCCGGAAGGCTGCCCGTAGCGAATCAAAACGTCGAGCATCGCGATCGGCGCTGGAAAGAGTCTCGGGGGCCCCGACAATCAGCCGTCGAATCTTGAGTGCGCTAGCGCCTGTGTTACTTGGGGATGTGCCGCCAGCGCCGGTGTTGTTGCCGCTCGCTGGTTCGTCATCGGTCGGTGGCGAGTTTCGATCGGCGGCGTCTCGTGATGCGGGCTCACGAGTCGAGGCCTCGGAGGCTCGTGAATCGCTCGGTTCAGGGCGGCTGCCGCTGGAGTTGTTGCCGATGCTGCTGCCGGTGTTCCCGGTGTTGCCGCTGGGGGGCGAGCCGCTGGGGATGTTGCTACTGGGAGTGTTGCCGCTGGCTGCGCTGTTATCACTGGAACGCGCTTCTCGTCCTGGGACGTTATTGTCGTTGGCGGTTCGCTCGGGATTGTTTTTATCCGAGATTTTCTCCGGCGATTTGGTGTCGACGTTGGTGGTGACGGCATTGCCGGAGGCCGTATCCGCCGCACTCCTCGGGGGCGTGGCCGTGGCGGTTCCTGAGGAATTTGCATTTGCGTTCGTGGTCGTGGTTGCTCCTGTTGGAGCTGTGCGACCAGCGGGCTCGCTGCCGCTGTCTTCGGAGGTCACGCTGGAATTGACTGTTTTATCGGCAGCGATGGGGGAATTTGCACCGCTGCGCCCCGCGTCGTCGCTGGTTGGTGGTGAGCGGCCTTCTTCCGTCGCAGTTGTTGTCGCGGAATTTTGCTCTTCGCTGGAGGGGCGTCGTGTGGGCTGCTGCCAGGGATCCGTCATCCAGCGCGAAGACGAATCGACGTTCGGCGAAGTGCGGTTCGAGGAACTGGACTGGCGCGCCGTTTCGGCAGCCGTCGGGTACTCGGGCCGAGCTGGTACGGTGCTGCGATCTCGTCCGTTCGCTCCGCGGTATTCGATCCAGGCGACGACGGATGCTAAGGCGATCGCCACGGCGATCCACGGGCCATGACGCTGCCACCAAGCCTGCGCCGCGGACGGTTCCGGCAGCCAAGCCGACGACGGACTGGCGGTCGGCGAAAGGCCCAGTTGCCGCGACAATTCGCTGAGTGAGTGGCAGAGTTCGGCGGGCGTCTGCACGCGTCGTCCAGGCTGCTTGGCGAGCAATCGCTGGACGAGGGCGTTGACTTCAGCGGGCAAGTCGGGGCGAAACGTGCGCACATCGGGCGGTGGATCACTGCTGTGACTCAAGAGCTTCTGCAGGACCGTACCGTCGGGAAACGGTGGCCGCCCCGTCAGCATGTAAAACAGCGTACAGCCGAGCGAGTAGAGGTCGCTGCGTACGTCGGCACTGCGCGGATCGCGAGCTTGTTCGGGGGATACGTAATCGAATGTGCCCAGCGTCACGCCCGTGGCGGTCAAATCCCCCTGCGGTGCCTCGATCTGATGCAAACGCGCCAGGCCCATGTCGACCAGTTTGATCCGCTGATCTGCCGTCACGAGGACGTTGGAAGGCTTGATGTCCCGATGGACAACTCCGCGCTGCGCCGCATGATCCAAGGCTTGGGCTAACTGAGTGGTGAAGTCGATCACGTCGGCCAGCGACAGCGGTCCTTGGTTCGCGACGAGGTCGCGGAGATTCTCACCGTCGATATATTCAAAGACGATGTAGTTCAGGCTCTCTTGTTCGCCGACATAGTAGACTCGAGCGATATTGGGATGATCGAGTCGGGCGGCGCTTTGGGCTTCATTCTGGAACCGACGTATGGTGTCTTGGGCAGCGGAATCGAAGCTGGTCGCGGTGGCGGGCAGCACTTTCACCGCCACGATACGGCCCAGTTTGGTGTCCACGCCGCGAAAGACGGCTCCCATGCCGCCGCCGCCCACGAACTTTTCGAGATGAAAATGGCCGAGCGTGGTGCCTTCTAGATTTGCACCCAGTTCGCGTACCCCCACCAGAAGCGCTGGGGGAGGCAAATCACTGCCCGGCGGGCGCTGGCTAAGCACCGTCGCATCGTTAAGTGGAAGTTCAGGGTGCTGATCCGCCATGCCATCACCACTGCCATCGAATTCAGCTCGCGGACGCACAATCCTCTGCACTTCCGCGAACCAACGTGTAATTGCCACGACTTCGCGAATCCCGCCAGCCAGAAAAGTAGGACGACTGACAGAACCCACGCATAGATAAGCATGAATGTAAAAGCCGGGACCAGTGGCGTCAACGAAATTTGCCCAAAACTGGCGACGCTGCGTAGACGCCTACTTGCCGCGCACGGCTCGCGCAATTGTTCAAACTCTAGGCAGTGGCTGCCTAAATTACGGCGAGTGACGAAGTCTTTACGATTTTTTCGTAATGATTAACTCCTTATCCATCAATGCTCTCTCGCCTTTTTCCGCCATTTCATTTTCAGCTCTGGCACTAGATCTGCATTGCTGTTGCAGCGGGCGATGTAAGCGTCTTGCAGTGCGACGCTCTTCAGCAAGCGGAACCAGGGCAAAGGAAAGGCGGAGTAGTAACAAATGAAGTGGTTTAATTTGGAGTGTAGTGGGCTGCGTCGAATCGCGGCGTTATCGGTGGTCATGATGGCCACCAGTTGGACAGCGATCGCCAGTGCGCAGGATGCGCCGGCGAAGCCGGAAGCGGCGCCAGCGGCTGCGGAAGCCGCGGCACCCGCAGCGACAGGAGAAGCACCCGCAGCGGGAGGAGAAGCGGCGGCACCCGCGGCGGCTCCACCCGTGTTGCCCCCCTATTTCTCCGGTGCGAATCCCGACCCCGCCAAGCCGATTTGGCCCGATGCGACCGGCGGTGGGGCTGGCGTCTGGATCACTCCCGCCGGTGATGGAGCGGGGGACAAGCCGGAAGAGCTCAAGACCACCGACTTGTACGACCGCATCGCGCATAACATGTTCTCGATCAACATGGTTTGGGTGATGCTAGCGGGCTTCCTGGTGATGTTTATGCAAGCCGGTTTTGCGATGGTGGAAACCGGTTTAACTCGAGCCAAGAACTCGGCTCACACGGTCGCGATGAATTTCATGGTTTACCCGCTCGGCTGTATCGCTTTCTGGGCTTACGGCTTCGCGCTGGGCTGGGGAAATTGGTTTAACGGCCCCGTGCCACCCGGCTGGTATGCATCGCTCGGCCCTGGTCTCTCGGTGCTCAACGAAGGCATCGGGATCGGCGGCGATCCGGCGACGCCCGGCGTCTTCACCTACGGCTTGCTCGGCCTCAAGGGATTCTTCCTCAACGGCTGCGATGATGTCAGCGTCATGGCGATGTTCTTCTTCATGATGGTATTCATGGATACGACGGCGACGATTCCGACAGGCTCGATGTGCGAACGTTGGAGCTGGAAGAACTTCTGTCTGTTCGGTTTGTGGGTCGCGCTCCCGTACTGCGTGTATGCCAACTGGGTGTGGGGCGGTGGCTGGCTCGCTCAGGCCGGCAAGAACTGGGGACTGGGCCACGGTGCGGTCGACTTCGCCGGCTCGGCCGTCGTCCATTCGATGGGCGGCGTGCTGGCACTCGTCGGCGCCTACATTATTGGTCCGCGAGTGGGCAAGTATGTGGATGGAAAGCCGCAAGCGATTCCCGGTCACCACGTGCCGATGGTGATCATCGGAACGTTCATCCTGGCCTTCGGCTGGTTCGGGTTTAACCCCGGTTCGACGCTGTCGGGAACCGATCTGCGCATCAGTATCGTGGTGGTCAACACGATGCTCGCCGGAGTTGCCGCGGCGATCGCTACCATGCTGGTACTCTTCGCCAAGGGCCTCAAGCCTGACCCCACCATGCTATGTAACGGTATGCTCGCGGGCCTGGTCGCCATCACATCGCCCTGTGCCTTCGTCGACTCTTGGGCTGCTGTGGTAATTGGAGCAGTCGCTGGTGTGCTGGTGGTGTTCAGCGTCTTCTTCTGGGATCGCATCGGAATCGATGATCCGGTGGGTGCCGTGTCGGTTCACGGCGTCAATGGTATCTGGGGTGTGCTCAGCGTCGGCATCTTCTCCAACGGCAAGTACGGAGCTGGTTGGAACGGTGTCGTGCGGCAGGAAATGGTTGACAAATTCGGGTCGGATGGCGTCCGCGGGATTCTATTCGGTGACAGCTCGCAGTTCATGGCGCAGCTGCTGGCCGTCGTGACCGTGGTGATCTTCGGTGGAGTGGTGGGGTACGTCTTCTTCAAGATCAGTAACCTCATCACGCCAATCCGAGTGCCAAAGGAATGGGAGTCCGAAGGGCTCGATATTCCCGAAATGGGCACGGTTGGTTATCCCGAGTTCACGCCGAAGAAGTCGTAAGCTTGACCGAGAAGGTCGCGCACTAAGAACCGTTCAGCGCCTGCCTGGATTCGTTATCCCGGCAGGTGTTTTTTTGCGCACCGAGGTTGTGCACGGAGCTTGCGCACGGAGATTGCGCACGAGGACCCTGCTTGGTTTCCCACTTCCCCCCCCCCCCCCCCC
>JBJSXJ010000032.1:0-8125 GCA_046086325.1 Planctomycetota bacterium
CTCTTGCACGGTCTGATCAGGATTAAAAAAAGCTTGGTCGAGCTGCACGAGGGCGAGTGGCGGACGGACCACCACATTCATGTGATAGCGCACGAGCGGTAAAGGCTGTGGTTTTCCGCCAAATGCTGGTGCAATCGTAAGCTCGCCAAGTTTGCGAGTCCGTTTCTGCTGACGCCAAGCAATCGACGCTTGCAGTTCCTCGGCTTCCAGTACGCGTTTTTTGAATTCGTTCGCTTGAGCATTCGTGCGCTGGAGTAGTTCCTGGGCGGCGACAGCTTGCGATTGCTTGGCGACCGCAATCGTGGCTTTTCCTTTTACGACCAGCAGCGCCCAGTGACGTCCTGGCCCGCTGCTCTGCAGCAGCACTTCACTCTCGGCGGGCACTGTCACCTCGACTTGATCCACGATCACCACGAGCGACTGATCTTTCGCCGTTGTTGCGAAGAGGTCGCCTTGCAAGAGCGCGAGGCTGGCACCGCGGCCTTCGAGATGAGTGACCGGCGACAGTTCGAGCAGTGTGCCGGATCGGGTGAGTCGATCGACGCCTTGTAAGCCGCCGCGCCACTGCCAGTTCGCCGGCAGTCGTTCTTGCGGCGCCGCGGTGCGCCACGGGTCTTGAGGTGCTCCCGTTTTGACCAAGCCTTCCGTCTCGGTTCCCAGCACCTGCCAGGCTGGCGACGCGGAGGGCGGAGCCGGCTGCGGCGCATTGGACGGCGCATTGGACGGCGCATTGGACGGCGCATTGGGTGGCGCATTGGACGGCGCATTGGACGGCGCATTGGACGGCGCGTCCGGTGGAGTTTGTGCGAAGCTCACGGCTGTGAGCAGTAGCAAGCACGAGGCGGTCACCGAAGCGAGTGTCCGGAAGATCCGAGACGAACTGCACGACGACTGCCAGCGCGACGACATCTCAGCCCACGACGGGGCTCGAAGACAAGTGGACATGACGGTTCCTCCGCTCTGCGATTCGAAGAAAGAAAAGTTTCGATCCGCTGAAAAGTCCACTGAGTAGCCTAATTACTCAGCGCAAAGAAAAGAAAGAAAATGGTATAAAAATTTTTTGGCTCATCCGGGTTTCTTGTGGTGACAGCCACACGGAGTCGTTGCTCGACTTCGACCCTTAAGAAACTTGGAAAGATCAATCATTATCATGATCGGTCGTCACACCAGGAGTGCGACGAGCAGGATGATGGCGATGACTGTAGCGCCCAGGAGTTTACCGGCGGTTCCCAGGAGTCGAGCGATCAGCGCACCGACGCCGACGGCGATACTTTGGCGTGACAGCCGACCGTCGAAGTATTCACCCGCAAGTGCTCCAACGGCTGCTCCCACTGCTGCAAACACCAAGGCGGCGACCACGGAACCGATGACGGGAATGGGCAGACCGATGAATAGTCCAACGAGGCTGCCGACGACGCTGCCGACGATGGCGAGCGTGGCGGTGCGGCGGCTGCCACCCAGTCCACGGACTCCCAAGGCACCGGCGATCAGTTCCGCTACTTCTCCAATCGTGGCCACCACGAGGCAACAGACAACTACCGGCCAGCCGATTCCGCCCGTCTGGTCACTCGGCACCAGCCAGGCGTAAGCGGCGGCGGCGACGACCATGAGCCAGTTGCCGGGCCAGCCGAGGAGCTGAACGATCCAGCCGGCGAGCAGGCAGACGACGAGCAGGAATCCCCAGACGTACGTCATCACGAGCTGCTCTGCGGCCGACCATCGATCGGCAATTGATCAATCTTGGCCGCCAGGATGAAATCATTTTCGCTCAGACCGCCAATGGCATGAGTCCAGATTTCGATGCTGAGGTGGCGGTAGCCTTCAAGGTGCAGATCGGGGTGGTGAGCTTCCGCTTCGGCCAAGGCGGCAACCTGCTGAAAAAAACTCATCCCAGCCAGGAAGTCCTTGCATTTCCAGTCTTTGCGGATGCGCTGGCCGTCGGCGACGAGTCGCCAGCCGGGGAGGCGCGTGAGCTGCTCCGCGGCCTCCGCGGATGAATAACGGGGCACACCGCCCTCGCAGGGGAGGCATTTTTTGGCGAGTAATTCGGGGATGGATGCGTGTGTCATGGGGCTTAATCTTGGCGAGCCGCCCCACCCCCGTCAACTCAGCGGCGTTTGACACCCTGGACCAGCTTGCCCCGCAACCCTACATTGACGCATTCTACCGGTGATCTGTCGCTCAAATCGGGCGCTTTTTTTGCTGGTGAGGGGTGGCCGTTTCGAGTGAGCTCATGTTGCCAGCGAGCGACAGGAAAGGGTGACAGCAGATGGCGAGGCGTCGTCAGGATCCGTCGGGCGAATCTCCCCGGAAGCGGGGGCCTGGCAAGTCTGCGCAGCCGCCGGCCGCCAACGCCGACGCAGCCTCCTCGCCAAGCGCCGACGCGGTCTCGACGGACGCCGCCAGCTCAGGCGCCGATACGGTTGCCTCTGGCGCCACGCCCGAACCTGCAGCGGCCGAAGCTGAAGTCGCTGCCGCTGCCGCTGCTGAAGTCGCTGCCGCTGCTGAAGTCGCTGCCGCTGCTGAAGCTGCCGCACCGCAACCCGATCGAGAACTGGAGCTGGCGCTCGAGCAGGCCCTTGGTTACCTCAACTTTTCCGCCGGCTCTCCTGACCCGCAGTTCCTGGCCAATTTGAATCGCATTTACGAGCGCATCCTGGGGCCGCTCGGTAACTCAATTCAGCCCGTCACTTCCCTGTCGACCGTAGCGTCCGCAGTGGCTGCCGCCGGAGCTACTTCTGCCGCGACCAACTCTGCCGCGACTACTTCTGCCGCGACCAACCCTGCTGCGATCACGGCCACCGATCCGCCCTGGAAGATCATGGTGGCGATGTTGCGGCAGAAGCTGCACGATTTACAGCAGAGCGGCTCGACGGCGTTTCGTGATGCCGAGCAAGCGGTCGGAGTACTCCAGCGACTCGAACAGGATCTCATTCCTGCCTATTGGAATTTTCATCGCGACTTATTGTTTCACCAGAGTCAGGCGGCAATTTTCAATGCCTTTATGGTGGGGCGGTTTTGTGAGGCGCTGCTGCGACAGGGCGGTCCGTGGGATGAAACCGACCGGCTGGTCAAAGGCGCCCTCAAGACACTCAACGACTACATTGGCCATCGCCCGGTGCCGCAGCTCGAAACTCGCAAGATCGAGGCGCATGCGCATGAATGGCTGCGCCCGGTGCCGCTCTATGTGCGTGGTGCCGGGGTTGTGGCGGGGCCGATGAAGCAGGTGGTTGAGCTGGCGCTGCGACTGCTCGAGGATACGCATCCCAGCATCATGCAGGAGGCACAGTTCGACCTCAGCCGACTGGATGAACTGGCATTCGATCCGCGGGCTTATGATTTTGATCATCCGGCGAACAAGCGGCCGAATCATCATTTCGGCCAGTGGGACTCGCATCAGATTGACCAGCACGGTTTTTACCGCCGCTTTGTGGTACAGCAGCTGGCCCTCGAATCCCTCATGCGGCGGCCGCGTGAGGCGAGTGCCGAGATGCGGGAAGAGATTACGCTGGAGGCCGCAGCGGTGCTGGCGGGCATCTTGCTGATGTCGTCGGGAGTGAGTGGCTATGGGCCGGAGGCTCATGATTCGACAATGTCGCTGGCGACTATTCTGCCGGCGATTGCCCGGTATCGCGATGAGTTCTATGAGCAATTGATCCGTCGCGTGAAGGGCTCGCATGCCAAGCGGCTGCGGGAAGAGGCGAAGGAGCGACAGCAGCCGTTCGGGGGTGCTCGTCAGCATCTCAATGGCGAGCTGGCGCGCTGTCGAGCGACGCAGCTGGAACATGTGCAACTAGCGAAGCTGTTTGCACGCATGGGCTTCCCCGATGCGGCCTTGAAACAGGCTGCTGTCGTGCCCACCGCTTCAGCCCGCATGCTCTGCCGCATCGACTGCTGGCTGACGGAAGGAAATCGCGCCGCTGCGGCGGGCGAACTCGCGCGTGCTCGAGAACTCATCACCGCGATCGTCGATCAACTGCATCGCGGCATTCAGTGTGGAGCGATCATTGATCCGTGGAACATCCTCGGCTTTGACGCTCACTACAGCTTGTTTCCCGCGATTGAAAACAGTGTGCATGATGAGCGAGCCGATAACTTGTGCCTGCTCATCGAACAGATCTGTGAACTGTTTTCGCATACCTGGAGTGAAGCGGCGGTGCGAGACGATAAGCCGCTCTGCCGAGAACTCGCTCGTGAATTTTCGATATTTGCGGAGTGGTGGTTTCAGTTCGCCACGCACGAAGTGACCAGTGTGGAGTCGGTGAACACGATCGAAGCTTATCGTGGCGCGCAGCACGTGGTCGAAGCGATCAATTTGTGGCACAAGGGCGGTGCGGCGACCGGCGATATCGCCTTTTGGTCGCCCTACGCCGACATGTTCAGCTCCCCACAAGCCTACTCTTTAGTCCTGGAAATCTTGCTTAAAAAACAAGATTTCGTGGCGGCGATGGGGCTGCTCATCCACTGGCTCAATCAAGCCGAGCCGGTGGGGCTGTTCATGGGCGAGATCTCGTTTCATCGATTAGCCAGCGAGTGGATGTCGCAGTTGCTCTTTGGTTCGGAACGCACACCGCAAACGATGGCTGGCCTGCATGCCAGCGTGCCGACAGCGAGTGGTGGTGCGACAGCGGGTGGTGGTGCGACAGCGGGTGGTGGTGCGACAGCGGGTGGTGGTGCCAAGGCGGCTACTCTGGGCCCCGCGCAGCGCTGGCAACTGGCTCGTAAATTTCTCGATTACCTCGAAGCCAATGCGGGTGATCATTGGCAAGTGCCGTCGTTTGAATTGCGGAGCGAGCCGAGTCGTGGGGGCGAGGGCGACGAGTTGTCACCGGAGCCTTGGTCGGAAGAGGAGGGGGATGAGGGCGCGGAAGGGAATGAGTCGGAGCGTTTTAACGAAGCCTATCAGGACATGGTGTATAAGGATTCCACCGACGATGGCATCGATGCACCGATCTATGACAATCATGATGCCACTTATGATGAACTGAATCGCGAAGCGAAACGCATCTCGCAGCGACTCGATTTTCTCTCCTGCTTGGCTCACCTGTTTAAGCTCATCGGTATCTACAGCGCTCAAACGGCGCGTCGTGAAGCAAGCAGTGGCGAAGCTGGCAGCGTGCAGGCCAGTGGAAGCGGTGGCGGTACCTCTGGGGCTCGGGATGCGAGCGGCGGTGACGAAGCGGCGCGGCAGGCCGAGCAGCGAGCGCGGGAAGATTGTGCCCATGTGCTGACGCGGTTGGCGGATCAAGCGTCCCACAATTATGACGCGCTCCTGAATCTGCTCGACCAGATCCGTGGTTATTCCATCCCCGCACCGGCGACCGATCATGACTCGATGGTCGAATATGACCAGCGACGTTATACGAAGGAAACGTTGATGGAGCAGTTGGTGGATACCGCGATCGAGACGGTCGACGCGCGTCGTCTGCTGCTGGCGAGTGCCTGTGCCAACTGCGAAGTGGCGGAAGAGGATGTGCGACCGAGCGGCGCAGCTCTACCGGTGCCGGAAGCCAAGCGAGCGGTGAGGGCGGCCATGGTGGCGCTGGAGCCAGACCAGCAACTGGCGACGCTGGTATTAGCCTCAATTTTCTGTGGCAATCTTCCGCTCACTCTCGCTCGCTGGATCGCTCTGAAAATCGTGCTGGATCGGTTGCCGCTGCTGTATGTACCGCTGAGTCGTGGGGGGCAACCGCGATCGATCGTGGCCGCGCGTCTGCGACAGCGTACCCTGCAAGATCTACTCATCTGTTTCCCGCGACTGGGGATGTACGAGTCGACGACTCAGTTAATCGAATGTGCGCGGGCGATGGAGAGTCGGCATACGGTGATGCCGGGCGCGGTGACGGAATTCGATGAGTTGTTCAAGGTGGGCTTCAAGTCGATGGTCGGCTGTTTAGTCGACACGATGCTGGCATGGGAAGAACGCCCCGCCACTCGTGGACCGGCTGAAGACACGCCCAGTCATGCGCTGGTGGAATGCCTGGAGCAACTGACTGAATCGATGCTCTTGGTTTGGCTCTCACACAGCAAAACGTTACGCCTGTCGGTGCTCGAAAAGATCCACGATCGTCGTTCGTGGAAACGGTGTGTGGAGTTTATCGAGCGTTATGGCAGTGATCTGTTTGTGCAGTATTTCCTGGGCATCGGCAACATTCGTTCGATATTGCATCACGGCGTCGAGAACTGGCTCAACGATATTCTGGCGGATGAATCGTCGCGAGTTTCCTTCCGTTTGCTGGATGAATTGGACACTCAGATCCCGATGGATGATGCGGTCGAACAGCTAACGCTGGTCCTGGAAGCGATCCACGAGAACTATGCCGAGTATCGCGACTACAACAGCACGACGACGCAATCCGATCGGGGCGAAATGCTGTATACGCTCATGGATTTCCTGCGACTGCGAACCAAATACGATCGCATTGCCTGGAACTTGAAGCCGGTGGTCTGGGTGCATGACGTGCTAGTGCGACGGCGTCAGGAACATGCCGCGCTGGTCTGGCGTCGAGCACTCAGTGAACGCATTGATTTGGAAGCGGATCAGTTCATGAAGTCGCTGGCCGAGCTGCAGCGCCGGTATGCGATGCGACTGCCAACGATTGCCGATCGGTTGTCGGAACGATTTCTGCGGCCGCTGTCGATTGATCGCATTCGAGCGTTTGTGGAGCCGGCGATTCGTGAAGCGGAGCAGGGCGGTCCTCATCCGACGTTCAATGAACTGGAGAAAGAAGCGGACCTGTTGACCTTGCAGCCCTCCGGCGTGGGACTGGATGTTCCGCAGTGGCTGTTGGCGCTGGCAGAGGAAGTCGAACAGGTACGCAATCCCTTGTCGACGCACGATTATCGTTCCTTGCTGCAAGCGATTCTGCCGGTGCGAGCGATCCCGGAAGCGGAGATTCGCACGCAATTGAAAAACATCAGCCCGAAGGAATGATCCTATGGCTGCCCGTGTCGGTATCATCGCTTTGCTGCATGAGTCCAACACTTTTTTAAGTCAGCCGACAACGTTGGAGTTATTTCAACAGTCGACGCTGGTCACCGGTAACGCCGTGCGAGATGTCTTCGCGGGCACGTTTCATGAAGTCGGTGGTTTTTTTGCTGGGCTGGAAGAGCAGGGGCTGGAGGCGGTACCGCTGTTCGCCGCTCGTACCATGCCCTATGGCGCGATCACGGCGGAGACGATGGAGACGCTGCTGCGGATGATACGCGAGCAGTTGGCGGCCGCCGGTCCACTGGATGGTTTACTGGTTGCACCTCACGGAGCGACGGTCAGCGAGCGAGAGCTGGATGCGGATGGCTACTGGCTGGAAAAAGTCCGTGGCTGGGTTGGCAAGGAGTTGCCGATCATCGGCACTTTGGATGCGCATGCCAATTTGTCACCGCGCATGGTGAGTGCTTGCGATGCTTTGATTGCGTATCGATCGAATCCGCACTTGGATCAGCGTGAGCGCGGGATGGAAGCCGCTCGGCTGCTGGCTCGACAACTGCGCGGTGAGGTACGACCGACGATGGCGGCGGCGTTTCCGCCACTGGCGATCAATATCGAACGGCAACTGACCACCGAGCCGCACTGCGTGGAGCTTTACCGTCAAGCGGATCTGCAGCTGCAACTGCCCGGTGTGCTCAGCAATAGCGTACTGCTCGGTTTTCCTTACGCCGATGTACCGGAGATGGGATCGTCGTTCATTGTGGTGACGAATGATGATCGCGCACGGGCGCAGCAATTGGCGGATGACTTAGCCGCTTGGCTGTGGCAACATCGTCAGAATTTTGTCGGCCAGTTAATTTCGATTGAAGCGGCGTTGGAGCGAGCGGAGCGGATAGCGGGCCCCGTCGGACTGCTGGACATGGGCGATAACGTCGGTGGCGGTTCGCCGGGCGATAGTACGTTTTTAGCGCAGGCGATCGTGGAGCGGCGGATCCCGCGTTCGCTGGTCGTGATCTACGATCCCGAGTCGGTGCAGCAGGCGTGGGCCGTGGGAGTCGGTGCGCGGGTGAGACTCGGAGCGACGGACTGGAAGTCCGTCGTACGTGAGAGTGCGGCGGATAGTACGACGGACTTCCAGTCCGTCGTGCGTGAGAGTGTGGCGGGTGTTGGTGCGCGGGTGACGCTGGCGATTGGCGG
>JBJSXJ010000033.1:0-13928 GCA_046086325.1 Planctomycetota bacterium
TGGTACGCCTATTCAGTGCGCCTATTCAGTAGCTGAAGTCGCAAGACTTCAGACGCGCCGCGGAAGGTAGCGGTGGGGGACTGAACTCTTGCGAGTTCAGCTACAGTTTGCGAGTTCAGCTACAGTTTGCGGGTCAGCTAAAGTTTGGGGTTAAGTCGCTGCTTTGTAGCTGAAGTCGCAAGACTTCAGACGCCCTGCGGAAGGTAGCGGCGGGGGCCTGAACTCTTGCGAGTTCAGCTACAGTTTGGGGTCAGCTACAGGTTGCGGGTAACGAACAACAAACCGCACGCTTAACCCTATTTTTCCAGGCCGAGGTCGCGGCGATAGGCGGCTTTGAGTTGCTGCGGGTCGCGGTCAGCGATGATTTTACGCCAGGCGTCGGCGGCTTGTTCCAGCGCGGCGGCGGCTGCAGTGCGGTCGGCGATCGAGTCGTCGACGGCTGTGGAAAGCGCCGCTCGAAAGCCGCTCTGGCCGGGGATTCGCAGGATCGTCAGCCAATTCGTCTGACGCGAGGTTTCCTCGACCGCCTGCAGGTAGTCGCGACGACCATCACCGGCCAGCGAACTGCCAAGCCACGCTTGTGCGTCTCGCAGCTGCTCGCGGCGTACGATTCCGGTAGCCGAGCTTTGCGAGAGCACGGCGGAACTCCATTCCGAGCAGCTCAGGAGCAGCAAGAAATTCCAAGCGGCTTGCGAACGACGGCATTCGCGCGTGGTAGCGCCGAGGCGACCGGCGAGTCCGACAACGGGTACGGTGAGGGATTCTTCAGCGACACGTTCTTCCCATTTGCCTTGGCGCAAGTTGTACATTTGAGTGGAGCCTGGCACGATGGCGACTCCGATGGCATTTCCGTCCACGACGGCTGCTGCCGCTTCATCTGTAGCACTCGCCCATGTGATGGCCATCGCAGCACGTCCTGCTAGAAACGCTTGGCGAACTTCATCCGGCGAGAGAGACCTTAATTCGTTCGGAGTAAGTTTGGCGACCGTCGTGAGTTCCTCAAGTGCGCGCGTGAAGGGCGGCGTCGCGAGTAACGGTTCGAGCGACGAGAAATCCAAAAAGGTCGAATACTGACTGCGATGCCGCAGATAGGCCGCTGCTCGGACGGTAAGCAGCGAGCCACTGAAGCCTCCGCCTAACGGCTCCAGGGCACCCGTCCAGGGTTGATCGGCGGCCGGAGCGAGGTTCTCGGCCTTCTGACGCAGGAGCTCACGGTTCCCGAGCTGCTCGGCGAGCGTTTGATAATCGGACCAAGTGCGGGGAACGGACAGGCCCAACTTGTCGAACAGATCGCGTCGATACCAGAGCATTAATTGTCGAGAGCCGAGTGGGAGGGCGTAGACGGTTTGTCCCCATGTCGACTCACGCTGCCGCGGTAGTTCGAGCAGGTCCCGACGGTTCCAGCGAGTTCCGTTCCAGACTTCATCTGCTACTGGCACAATTTGACGCCGTTCCACCAATGTTCCCAGGGCATCATGAGGAAAGAGAATGACATCGGCTGCGAGTGTCTTGGTGGTGGCCTCCAGTTGTTCGGCGGTGATTGTTTTCACGCGAATGGTCTGTTCGGCAACGGCCTGCCATTGGTTCTCAATCGCTTCGGCCAGGCTGGGATCATCAACAACGAGCACTCGCAGCGAGCTACTGGCCGGCTCTTCTCCTGGCGACTGGCTTTTACTGGCAGCGGCAGCGGCGGAATTGTTTGAGTTGGGGGAATCGGCCGAGTTCTCGGCGGGGGGCTTGGCTTTCGGAGCGGGGCAGCCGGTGAAGAGCAGGATGCTCAGTAGCCCGCAGCCGAGTAGAACTCGTTGGATGGATCCCAGGTGACGACCCATGACGTCACTCCTTCTCATGGAAACGAACAGGAAAAACGCCGATCAACTCGGCGCGGTCAGATGAGGCTGTGAGCCCTGATTCTACCTTTCCAGGACTCTGGCGACAGCCTGCCGTGGAAGGATCGGTTCGTTTCGCTGGGCAGGAGACGTCCACTGGAAGAGTTGAATCCGGGCGAGTGCTCTGGAACCATGGAGCGGTCGATTACTGGTTGAGTTTCCTGCCAAACTGGTCGACAATCACTCGGCTTCAGCTCGCTCACCAACAGGAATCACCACGACATGGCTGCCTATCTCGGGATTGATATTGGAACGTCTGCCACGAAGACTTTAGCCATCAACGAGCAAGGGGCGATCTTGGCTGAGGCGACGGTCGCCTATCCGTCTTACCATCCCAAGCCGCTCTGGAGTGAGCAGGATCCGGAGGATTGGTGGCAAGCCACGCGCACGACCATTCGCCAAGTGGTGCGCGCTGCGAAGCTCAAGAAAGCCGATGTGCGGGCGATTGGTTTGTCGGGCCAGATGCACGGTTCGGTGTTCCTCGACAAACGAGGCAAAGTATTACGCAAAGCACTGCTCTGGAACGATCAGCGGACGGCGGCGGAGTGTGCGGAGATTGAGCGTCGCGCGGGAGGCCGCAAGGCACTGATTAAAATGGTTGCCAATCCGGCGCTCACCGGATTTACCGCTCCGAAGGTGCTCTGGCTGCGCAATCACGAACCCAAAATCTTCGCTCGCACAGCGCAGGTATTGCTACCCAAAGATGACGTTCGTCGCCGGCTCACCGGTGAGTTTGCTACGGATGTGAGTGATGCCAGCGGCACGTTGCTACTCGACGTGGCACGCCGCACCTGGTCCAAGAATCTGCTGTCCAAGTTGGAACTTGATGCCAGCCTGCTGCCTAGCTGCTATGAATCGCACGAGGTCACGGGTCGGCTATTGCCCGAGGTTGCTCAGGACCTTGGTTTGTCGACCGACTGCGTGGTGGTGGGCGGTGCCGGTGACTGCGCTGCGAATGCGGTAGGAACTGGAGTGGTCGAACGTGGCATTCTGTCGACCTCGATTGGCACGTCGGGCATCATGTTCGTGCACAGTGATTCGATGGAGTTTGATCCGCAGGGACGGCTGCATACGTTCTGTCACGCCGTGGATGGCAAGTGGCACATGATGGGGGTGAGTTTGACGGGTGGCGGAGCGATGCAGTGGTTTCGCGAATCGTTGTGCCAGGAGCTGGGGAAGTCGACGGACGAAATTCTGCAGCGGCTCAATGAGGAAGCGGCGCAGGTACCAGCGGGCTGCGAGGGATTGTTTTTCTTGCCCTACCTGGCGGGCGAACGAACTCCGCATGCCGATCCCCATGCACGCGGCTGTTTTATTGGACTCACCCTGAAGCATCGGCGCGGGCACATGGCGCGCGCGATCATGGAAGGAGTCTCCTTTGCGATGAACGACAGCTTGCAGATCATCCGTGGGCTGGGAGTGCCCGTGGGGCAAATTCGAGCGTCCGGCGGTGGATCGCGCAGTCTGCTGTGGCGACAGATTCAAGCTGCCGTGTTCAATCAGCACGTGGTATCGATCAACGCCGAGCAAGGGCCGGCGTATGGAGTGGCCTTGCTGGCGGCGGTGGGAGCAGGTGGATACAAGAACATCCAGGAAGCGTGTGCGGCGACCATTCGAGTGGTGAGTGAAACTCGCTGCTTACCTCGAGCGGCAACCACGTACGAGCGCAGTTTTCCGCTCTACCAGCAACTCTATCGATCCCTGCAACGCGATTTTGTAGCGATCGATCAGCTGCCGTAGCTAGCCGCGCTGCAGCTGCTAGTCGCACTGCAGCTGCTAGCCGCGCTGCAGCTGCTAATCGCACTGCAGCTGCTGGGAGCGTAACTTAAAGTTCGTGCTTCCGGGGAAGGTTTTGGTCGGGGTGATTTGAGGAGCGAACAACGCACGCTCGAGATGGAGGTTGATGATTCCCTGCGCACCCAGGTATCCGTCTACGGCGATCCAGTAGGTCGTGCCACGCTTGGCGTTGAACGTCAGTCGGCTGGTGGTCGACGAACCAGAGTCGTCGTTCGCGGCCACTCGCCGCAGCGATCGTAGCGACGAGCCCGTATAAACGGCTAAGAGGGTATCGAAGCTACTCCCCAGCGTATCGATGCTGAAGCGACCTGTTTCCGGAGCTCGCCACGCATACCAAACGGAAGCTCCGCCGAGCTGGTTGGCGTGCAATGGCTCACGGTTTTCTCGAGTAGCATTGATATTGGAATCGGTGATGGAGATCGTCGTGCCAGTGATGGTGGTGGCAGCTAGGAAAGAATCGTTCGGTGGTGGGCCTTGCTGAAATGCTAAATGAAAACGCACTTCGCCACCGGCGTTGCGATAGCCGTCGACCGCGATCCGATAAACGACGCCGGCGGTGGCGTTAAACACGATGTTGCTTGTGAGTCTGCTATTTGCATCGTCGTTGGCTGCCACCACCGCGAGATTATCCACGGAGTTGCCCGTGTAAGCGGCCAGTAAGGTGTCAAAGTTAGTGCCCGTCGTATCCATCATAACGGTGCCGGAGAACGGGGCAGTCCAGGAATACCAGACAGACTTGCCACCGAGAGCGCCGGCGTGATTTGGTTCCCCCGTTTCTCGCGTGGCACCCAAGCTGTTGCATTCGGCCGCGGCTGTTGAGCCTGTGAGGACTTGGGCGTCGGCAAAGTTGTCGTTTCCTTCCGCGACGGGCTGGAGTGTCATGAGGATGTCACCCGTGGCGCCGGCGACTCCATCGACTGCGAAAAAGTAAGTGGTTCCGGTCGTCGGTGTGAACTGCAGTCGACTGATCCCGTTGCCTCCCGAGTCATTGTCGGCAGCAATCGGTTGCAGGTCCGTGATCGAGCTGCCTTGGTAGACGGCCAGTAGCGTGTCGAAGGAGCTCCCCACGGTGTCGACGATTACGGGCAAGGCTTCGGTGGCAGTCCAGCGCCACCAGACCGAATGGCCGCCGACCACTCCCGCATGCAGCGGTTCGCCGGTTTCCACACTGGCGGCGACATTCGTCCCGACTGACAAGGTGGCCGCTTGATCGGCTTCGCCCAGCAAGAGTGCGTCCGCCAAACGATCGTTACTCGGGGCAATCGGGTTTACATGCAAGGTGACGGCACCACTGGCGCCCGCATAGCCGTCGATCGCGATGCGATAGTTAGTGCCGCTGATCGCTCGAAACATCACTCGACTGCGTAAGTTCATTCCGGAATCGTCATCGCTGGCGATGATGGTCAGATTATTGACGGCATCGCCGGTATAGACACCGATTACCGTGTCGAACGCGCTCCCGTTGGTGTCAAATGCGAAGCGTCCGGTGTGAGGTGCGACCCAGTTGTACCAGATGGAACTGCCACCGCTGCGACCACTGTGATTGGGTTCGCCTGGTTCTTTCGAGCCACCGCTGGAATTGCCGGTCACGGTGGCGGTGAGACCTGTAATGAGAATCGAATTCGCAAACAGATCGTTCTCTGGGCCCGTGGCGGCCAGAGTCAGCGCTAGCGCAATATTGCCAGCAGCACCTTGAAGACCATCGACTGCGATCTGATAGGTCGTGCCGGCGATTGCAATGAAGGAGAGCTGGCTGGTGGTAGCAGAGCCGAAGTCGTTATTGGCGGCAATCGTCGTGAGGCTGGCTACGGTACTGCCCGTGTAGACGGCGAGCAGCGTATTGAAGGCGCTGCCGGCGGTCGACAGAGTCACGCTGCCAGCGGCGGGGGCGGTCCACGTCCACCAAACTGAGCGGCCACCGACTAGGCCAGCGTGGTTCGGTTCGTTGAGTTCCTTGGTGGCACCCATATTGGATCCCGTCACACTGACGGTGTATCCCGCGAGAGCCGACGCGGCCGCGAAAGAATCATTGACGGGGCCACTGGAATTCATGTCGATGTTCAGGTTCACGCTACCGGTGGCTGCGAAGTTGCCGTCGATCGCAATTCGGTAGACCGTATTCGCTACCGCATTGAAGGAAACGGAACTGGTCAGCCCGGTACCGGTATTGTCGTTACTGGCAAGGGAACTCAGAGCGTTGACCGCAGCACCGGTGTAGACGCCGAGGAGAGTGTCAAAGCTGCTACCTTGCGTGTTGATGGTTACGAATCCACTACTGGGCGCCGTCCAGCGATACCAAATTGATTTCCCACCGCTGCCGCCCGCATGATTCGGTTCTCCAGCTTCCTTCGACGCGCCGACGTTACTGCCGGTGGCGCGCACCGTTTTTCCAATAACTGTTGAACTGCTGGAAAACGCATCATTGCCGGGAGTCGTCGCACTGTCGCCCACTCGAAAATGCGCAATCGCGGTGCTCCAATTCCACAGTTCCGAATTGGCGTATTCATTCGCCGCCCAGAAGGTTCCGTCCGCCGCCACACTGATACCGCTTAAATCGCCTTGGCGACCGAAGTTTTGATTCTTTTCGCCGGCGCGAACCAGCACTGGTGTTTGCATGGTGCCGGCGGCATCGCCGGCCAGACGACCGGTCACATACATCGACACAAACTGACCAGCCGCTGTCCCTGACTTCATAAAGGTCAGACCCATCGTGTTCTGTTCGTTGAGATCAATCGTCGGATAGGTGTAGTAATTATTCGCTTCTCCACCCACATTTCCTTGCTGCAATAAACTGGGCGACGAACCCGTAACACTGATTTCATACCAGCGCGCCACGTCGTTATTGGAAGCAGTGGACACGGTGTGAGCGGTGACGAGCCGTCCGTTGCGAACGGCAGCGTTCATCATCCGCGAATCAATATTCGTCGTCACGGTTTGGCCAGAAGGCTGCAGAGGGGCCTTGGCCGTTGAATAGGAATTAACCCGCAGAGTGGTCGTCGTGTACGACGCAAAATTTGTCGTCACGTTGGACAGTTTGAATAGCTTGAGCGACTGATTGTCGTTCCCTTCCGACACGAGCCACATCGGATCGCCCGCCGCGGCTCCATGCATCACCGCTGGTCGCACACTGAAGTCATCTAGTCGAGTGCGATACGAGGTCAGCGTGCCGTTGACTAAGTCGGAAATCTTGACCGCATTGACCTGTGTGTAAAGCGAGTTACTGCTGGTCACGCCAAACATGTTGAGCGTGAACACGAGGGCGTCACGATTCCAGCCGAAATTACCCGGATAGTCCGCGTCATATCCGGCTTCTGTGGTGCTCATTCGCAAAAAATACCAGTCGGCGGTAGTTAAGGTTCGCGGATTCGAA
Source organism: Planctomycetota bacterium (assembly GCA_046086325.1). GTDB lineage: Bacteria > Planctomycetota > Planctomycetia > Pirellulales > Pirellulaceae > JBJSXJ01. The sequence goes on from JBJSXJ010000033.1 coordinate 7,057, forward strand.
CTCTTGGAAATTGCTAAATCAAAGTTGCTCACATGCGTATCAAAATTCACGTCCTGATCACCGATGATGAAGCGCTGCGTGGGTTCATGGAATGTAACCACGGGATCCGAGAGAAACGAACGAGCATCCGCGCGAGGCAAATTACCTTGCGAGAAAAAGAAGTCGGTTAGGGACCGTGTCGAGATCGTGGCTCCATCGGTACTCGTGATGCGAATCACTTGGTTGACCGTCTCGATATAGGAGCTCACACCAATTGCGCCGCTGGTATCGGGAGGTGCATAACCCGAATCACCGAAGGAGAGTCCCTCGTAGTGATCGAGTACGGTTACAGCGAGAAGCTGTCGCTGCTCCAGTTTTTCAGCCGCGAGCCGACGTCGGCGCTGGAGCGGCGAGTGATGCTGGTGGCTGGAATTGGTCGAGTGAGCAGAAAGCAAGCGAGATAGGCGACGGCGCAGCATGATGAATCTCGGGCCCGGCGAAGGAATTAGCGGTAGCTCGACACGCGTGTGATCATGGCCGCTGACCCGCGCTAAATCAAGTTTTTTGGCTCGTCCGATCGCCCAGCCCAGCCGGGCTCGGGTAGGTAAGTTAGCGACTGAACTCTTGCAAGTTCAGCTACCGCCTCGTAGCTGAAGTCGCAAGACTTCAGCCGCCCCGCGTTCCAGCAGAGCCGTCGATCGACTGAACTCTTGCGAGTTCAGCTACAGCGTACAGGTTTAGGTTCAGCGTACAGGTTCAGCTACCGCCTTGTAGCTGAAGTCGCAAGACTTCAGCCGCCCCGCGTTCCAGCAGAGCCGTCGAGACGGGAATTCAAGCTTCGAATTGCACGAGCAGGTCGCCCGTTTGGACCGGCGTGCCAGCTTTGACGAGCACTTGCCCGATGCGACCATCACGTTCGGCGTAGATCGTCGCCTCCATCTTCATCGCTTCGAGCGTCATGAGCTTTTGGCCCTTGGCAACTTGATCACCAGCTTGCACCGCGACGGTCACCACCATGCCTGGCATGCCGGCTCCAACCTGCAACGGATTGGCAGGGTCAGCCTTGGCGTTCGTCTTGGCGTCGATCTTCAAGCTGGTGTCCACCACACTCACATCGCGCGGTTGACCGTTGAGTTCGAAGAACACGGTGCGAGCGCCATCCGCTCGCGGTTCACCGGTCATCAGATACTTGATGATGAGTGTCTTGCCTTCTTCGATGTTGATGGCAATCTCTTCACCCGGCTGTTGTCCATAAAAGAAAACGGGTGTGGAAAGATCACTGGTATCGGAATACCGAGTGAGATGAGCGACAAAATCTTTATAGACTTTCGGATAGAGCAGATGTGATAAGACGTCGCGCCGGGATGGCTCGCGACCCAACAGAGTTTTTACATCGCTGGTCGCTTTATCGAAGTCAGCGGGCGGCAACGTCTCTCCCGGCCGTCCCGAAAACACGGCTTGTCCACGCATGACACGCTGGACGACAGCGGTTGGAAATCCACCGGGTGGCTGGCCCATGCGTCCGCCGATCAAGTCGACCACCGACTCGGGATACGCCAGCTCTCGCTCACCATTCAAAATATCATTCGCCGACAAATTGTTGGCGACCATGAAGAGCGCCATGTCTCCGACCGCTTTGGAAGTCGGAGTGACTTTTACGATATCGCCGAACAGATCGTTCACCTCGGCATACTTCTGACAGACTTCGACCCAGCGATCGGCGAGTCCGAGGGAAGCGGCCTGCTGCTGCAAATTCGTGTATTGACCGCCGGGCATTTCATGGTTGTAAAGATCGGTGGTCGCAGGCACCATTTCACAGTCAAACGGGCGATAGAATTCGCGCACCGCTTGCCAGTAAATAGCGATGGAGTCGAGGGACTGCGTATCAAGACCAGTATCCCGCGGTGTGTATTTAACGGACTCGACAAGCGTGTTGAGATTGGGCTGCGACGTCCCGCCCGACATCGGCGCCATCGCTCCGTCGATAATATCGACTCCTTCGTCGTTGGCTTTCAGCAGCGAGGCCGCTTGAATGCCGGCGGTGTCATGCGTGTGGAAGTGAATCGGGATACCGATCTCTTGCCGTAACGCCTGTACCAAGCGCTGAGCAGCGTAGGGTTTGCAAAGCCCCGCCATATCTTTAATGGCTAGCATGTGCGCGCCCATCTTTTCCAGTTCTTTCGCCAGGTTCACGTAATAAGCCAGCGTGTATTTGTCGCGGCGCGGATTCAGGATGTCGCCCGAATAGCAGATAGCCGCCTCGCAGATGCCCGTGGTCTGCAGCACCGCCTCCATCGCTACGCGCATATTCGGGACCCAGTTCAGAGCGTCGAAGATGCGAAAAATGTCCATGCCGGTGGCGGCAGCTTCCTTCACAAACTCCTGCACAATGTTATCTGGATAGTTCGTGTAGCCCACGGCGTTCGACGCCCGCAGCAGCATCTGAAACGGAATATTGGGCACTCGCTCACGCATATCCGCTAAGCGCTGCCAAGGACATTCCTTGAGGAATCGCATCGACGTGTCAAAGGTCGCTCCCCCCCACATCTCGAGCGAAAAAAGTTCTGGGCAACGGCGCGCGTAGGCATCGGCAATCCGCAGCATGTCGAAGGTGCGCAGGCGAGTTGCCAGGAGCGACTGATGCGCATCACGGAACGTGGTGTCCGTGACAAATAACTGCTTCTCGTGACGTACCCACTGACAGAATTTCTGGGGACCCATCGTCAGCAGCTTGTCACGCAGCCCTGGCGGAATGGGGGACAGGCGATCGATCGCGGGCAGCGGAGCGGGCTCGCGGCGAGTGGCCTTGGGACGGTCTTTCACCAGCGCATTGCCATTGACGATCGTGTCACCCAAGTAAGACAAAATCTTGGTCGCGCGATCGCGTCGAGTGGGCAGGTGAAAGAGCTCGGGGGTTTCATCGATAAATCGAGTGGTACAGCGACCCTCAATGAAACTCGGATGCGTGACCACTTTGATTAAAAACGGAATGTTGCTCTTCACGCCCCGAATACGAAACTCTTGCAAACAGCGTTCCATGCGTCGAGCGGCATCGATGAAGCGCCGGCCGCGAGCCGTTACTTTTACGAGCAGCGAATCGTAAAACGGATTCACCACCGCCCCGGAGAAGGCGCTGCCAGCGTCAAGGCGAATTCCGAGGCCACCGGCCGAGCGATAATGCGACACTCGTCCATAATCCGGCATGAAGTTGCTCGTCGGATCTTCGGTAGTCACGCGGCACTGCACCGCAAATCCACTGGTGCGAATCTCTTCCTGAGCTCCTAAACCGATTTCGGGGTCCGCTAACTTGGCACCTTGAGCGATCAAGAGCTGCGACTTGACGATGTCGACTCCCGTCACCTCTTCGGTCACCGTATGCTCGACTTGAATACGCGGATTGACCTCGATGAAATAAAACTCATTGGTCTGTCGATCAACGAGGAACTCCACGGTCCCCGCATTTTGGTAATTCACCGCCTGACCGATCTTGATCGCGGCATCGCAGAGTGCTTGGCGAGTTTTCTGGGGCAGATCGGGAGCGGGAGCGATTTCCACCACTTTTTGGTGACGTCGCTGAATCGAACAATCACGCTCCCACAGGTGCACCAAATTGCCGTGCTTATCGCCGAGGAGCTGCACTTCAATGTGACTGGCTTTGGTTACGAGCTTTTCGACGAAAATATCGGGGCTACCGAACGCCGTCAGCGACTCGCGCTGAGCCTGTTCGAACGAACTCACAAAATCTGCTTCTTCCCGTACCACGCGCATGCCACGCCCGCCACCACCTTTGGCGGCTTTGAGGATGATGGGGTAACCGAGTTCTCGCGCGAGTCGCTGGCCATCGGCCACGTCCTGGATCGCTTCAAAGCTGCCTCCCAAAATCGGCACGCCGACCTTGGCGGCCAAGTTGCGGGCGAATGTTTTATCGCCGAGCTGTTCGAGCGCTTCGACTTGGGGACCGACGAAGACAATACCCGCCGCCGCACAGGCACGCGCCAGCTCCGGATTCTCGGACATGAAGCCGTAGCCGGGATGGATGCCGTCCACACCCACGCGCTGCGCTAACTGAATGATGCTGGGAATGTCCAGGTACGCCCGAATCGGCTCGCCCGGCTGCCCGACCAGGTAGGCCTCTTCAGCCTTAAAGCGATGTAATGCGTAGCGATCTTCGTGGGTGTAGATCGCGACCGTCCGGAGCCCCAATTCGTGGGCACTTCGAAATACGCGAATCGCAATTTCACTTCGATTAGCAACCAGCAGCTTGGTGATTTTTTTCATGAGGGCAGCCATACAGGGTGGGAGTTTTCCCCAAGGTACCAGCCGCGCCAAAGCGAGTGAAGGGGCGAAAGCCCGGGAGTGGGCAGAGGCACGCGGGCGCCGCGCACCACGACGCGGAGGCTACGGGGGATCTGGCGCGGAGAGGATCAGGGAGAGGTTCAGGATACGATAAGCGAGCTGACTTCGCCCTCGTTCATCGTCGCCCGCTCGGGACGCCCCTTGTGGGCATAGACGAGGCGCACGGGATCTAATCCCAGGAGGTGGAGAATCGTGGCATGTATGTCATGTACATGAAGGCGATGTTCGATCGCATGCAAGCCTAAGTCGTCGGTCTTCCCCACCACGCGACCACCACGCACTCCGCCACCAGCCATCCACATGGTGAACCCATACGGATTGTGGTCGCGACCGTTCCCCTTCTCGCTCATCGGCGTCCGCCCAAACTCCCCGCCCCAGATTACGAGTGTTTCGTCGAGCAGCCCGCGACGCTTCAGGTCGGCCAGTAGGCCCGCCACCGGGCGATCGGATGCTCGGCAGAGTTCCGTGTGATTGTTTTCGATATTCGCATGCGCGTCCCAGCGGCTGCCCGATCCGTGATAGAGCTGCACGAAGCGAACTCCACGTTCCACCAGTCGTCGCGCCAGCAGGCATTGGCGACCGAAATCCGCTGTTTCCTTGGTGCCCATCCCGTAGAGGGCCTGTGTTTCGGCTGTCTCTGTTGACAGATCAACTGTTTCCGGAGCCTCCGACTGCATGCGAAACGCGAGCTCGTAACTTTGAATGCGAGCGTCCAGTTCGGTTTGATCCGGTCGCTCTGCCGCATGTCCGCGATTGAGTTGTCCGAGCAGAGATAGTTTGTCCTGTTGACGACGCGGCGAAATCTCTTTGGGAGCGCGCAGATTCTGAATCGGCTCGACCGCTCCCCCGCGCATTGCCGTCCCTTGATAGGCCGCCGGCATGAACCCGGCACTCCAGTTACGCGGACCATTAATCACTTTGCCGGGATTGTCTTCGAGGACCACGAACGCGGGAAGATTCTGGTTCTCGGTGCCGAGTCCGTAGCTGACCCACGCTCCGAGCGATGGGCGGCCACCGAGGATCGACCCGGTGTTCATCTGACACACACCGTTGGAATGATTCAGCCCATCCGACCAGCAGGAATTGATCACGCACAAGTCGTCGACCTGCTGCGCGATGTGGGGCAACCAGTCGCTCACCCAAATCCCCGCCTGCCCATGCTGCTTCCACGTGCGCTTGGGGGCGAGCAGTGGAGCGTCGTACTCACCCATCGGTGTGATCACCGGCCCAAAGCTTTCTGGCAGCGGCTTACCGGCCAGTTCCACCAGTTTCGGCTTTGGTTGAAAGAGATCGAGGTGACTCGGACCACCCTCTAAGAACACAAAAATTACACTCTTAGCCCGTGGCCGATGATGGGGTTGACGAGCTTCCTGGCTGGAGATGGCCCCTGCTTGTACTGCGACCGGCCCGCCCCAGGCTCCCAAAGCGGCCAGCGCCAACGCACCAAAGCCCGCACCACCCTGGAGCAAAAAATCGCGCAGCTCGGCCAGCGACGGCGACGGCTGTGGCGTCGGAGAGTTCGAGGCGTGCGACATGCGACTTTCCTGAATGCTGGTTACAGAACCACGAATAACGCCACTATGAATTACGCCACTATGAATTACGCCACCACTAATCGATGTATAAAAACTCGTTGGTGTTGAGCAGGACGTGAGCCAAGTCGGTGAGCGCGGTCAATTGCGCCTCGGTTCCGGCGGACTGCAGAAAATCGACTGCGACGGTCAACTGCGCGGCCGTCGGCTCTCGCCTGAGTACTCGCCGATAAAGTGCTCGCACCAGTGCCTCGGGCCGCTCCCCAGCCGCCGTGGCTTCCGCAGCAGCAGTGGGATTGGACGAGTTGTCTGGGGGCGTGGCTTGCGCGGAAGAATTGTCGGTCGACCGTGCGGCCGTTTGGGCTACCTGCTGTGCCAGCACTTGGGCGCGATCGAGCAGATATTTGCCGTTCATCATGAGCAGGGCTTGGTTGGGCGTCGTCGTCACGTTGCGCTCCGCCGTGCTCAGGATGTGGTCGGGCGAATCGAAAACATCGAGCAGCGGATCACGCTGATTGCGGATCACGCGAGTAAAGACTGAACGTCGCGGTCGTGACCATTCCGCACTGGGGCCACCCATCGCTAAATCCAGTTCGCCGGTTGCTTGGAGCAGCGCATCACGAATCTGCTCGGCGTCCAATCGTCGGACATTCATGCGCCACCAGAGTCGATTGTCGGGGTCGCGCAGTTTGGCGACGGTCGAGGCTTCGGCGGCGGCTTGTCGGTAGGTAGCGGAGGTAACAAGTTGGCGATGGAGAGGCTTCCACTGCCAGTTGTGCTGGAGCAACTGGCCGGCCAGCCAGTCGAGCAATTCAGGATGAGTGGGTGGTTCGCCCAACCGACCAAAGTCGCTCGCTGTTTTCACAAGACCACGTCCAAAGTGATATTGCCACAAGCGATTCACGGCGACGCGTGGCGTGAGCGGCTGGTCGGGCTGCGTGAGCCAGTTGGCGAGTGCCGAGCGGCGACCGGTGGGGGGTAGCGCGGGCAAGGGTTGGATGGTGG
>JBJSXJ010000034.1:0-3971 GCA_046086325.1 Planctomycetota bacterium
CTGAATCTGCTGCTCACTGGAACTCTGGCGACGGCGCCGGGTGCGCTGCGTTACCGCTTCGACCTCCCCGCGAGACGTGCGTTTTCCGTAGGCGTAAATCAAATCAGCTACAAACGCACGCGCTCCCAAACCATCCGTTACGGCGTGATGAAAGGTGAGTACAAAGAGCCAACGTTGGTCGCGGGCAGAACGGTCTTCCGAGTGGCTGTCGGCAGCACTAGCCGTAGGCTCACTTGCGGCCACAGCACCCTTCGCTCCACTCTGGATAATCGCCAGTTTGAAGCCGCGCTCCTGGGAAAGATCAAACGACTGCCAATTCGCTGGCAGCTCCTCGGGACGTGCGAAGATCTGCACGCGCTCCGGCTGCAGGCAGCGTCGCCAGCGCCCCGGCTGTCGTCCAGCGGTCGAATCTAAGCAGGCATTGAGCAGTGGATGTCGTGGCAGGGCTTCGTCGAGTGCGGACTGCCAGCGCGGCAAGTCAATCGCTCCTGAAATCTCCATCACAAACGAAAACACCATCGGGCAGTCGGCGGTCTCATCCAACAAAAAATACCACTCAAAGGGCGTGGTAACTGCCGCGGGAGAATCAAAGAAATCGAGAAGAGGTTCGGGGGAGTCGACCGGCGATCGAGTGATTAACGGACGACGGTTGCGCCTATCCAATCTGGGTTGCATGCTGATTTCCATGGCGCAGGTCGTGCACCGGTTGTGAGCCCCAAGCGGGGCGACTGGCCTGTGCGACGTGCGACGAAAGCCCAGTTCCCTACATTCCGTTTCGGCAATCCAGCCATAAAACCTCGGCATCTGGATTAACAAGGCGTTATATCTTTGCTATCTTCTCCATCCTGTCAGGCGAACTTGCTGCTGCCGGGGTGACTGGAGAGGCGGTGAGGCGAGCGACTTCAACAGGGATGGACGGGGTAAGCGAGCGGCGCGTCGATGGCTTATGTGTTGATGACTGGTGGAACCGGGCTTCTGGGCGAATACCTGCTGCGCGATTTGGCAGTTCGCAATCGACCTCTCGCGCTCATCGCGCGCTCGAACCGGGAGGGTTCAGCCCGCGATCGAGTGGAGCAGCTATTTTGCCGCTGGGAGAATGAACTCAGTCGCGCCTTACCGCGGCCGGTGGTGGTCGAGGGTGATTTGACTCGCCCGGCCCTGGGACTTACCGACAGCGACTGTGCGTGGCTCAGTCGCCACTGCGATTCGTGGCTGCACAACGCGGCGTCGCTCACGTTCGAACCGCAGCGTGCGGATGGCGAGCCTTGGTTGTCGAATTTGGGTGGCACGGAGCGGTCCATCGAGCTCTGTCGACGCCTCGGAATTGCCACCGTGCACCATGTCTCCACCGCTTACGTCGCGGGCTTGCGACAGGGCACCATCCTGGAAACGGAAACCGATGTCGGGCAGGAGTTCGCCAATGAATATGAAGCCAGCAAGTGTGCCAGCGAATTAACGTGGCGAGCGGCGGGGCTGGGGCCAGTGACTATTTATCGGCCAGCCATCATCGTGGGCGATTCGCAAACGGGATACACCAGCACCTACCACGGTTTTTACGCTCCCTTGAAATCGCTGCATGCGCTGCTGGGCTTGTGGATTAAGCGCACCAGCGCGGAGGCATCGCGAAACGATCCTCGGCTTTCAATTGAGGGACTGTTAAGCGCGCTGGGACTGGCCGGCGAGGAGACCAAGAATTTTGTTCCCGTGGAGTGGGTATCGCAGGCCGTCGTCCAGATTCTCAACAATCCCGCTTACCATGGCCGGACTTATCATCTCACGCCGCAAAAGAAAGTTACCGCTCGCGAAGTCGCGGTGGCGATGCATGCGAGCCTGGTGGAAGACTTTCGTCGTCGCGGTGAAACGGCGGCCGGAGCGACAGCCAAAGCGCCAGAGCTCTCATCGTCGGCAGCGGTAACGCAGACGTTTGCCGAACAGGTGTCCGTCTATCGCGAGTATTGGCGGGACGATCCGGTGTTTGATACCCGTGCATTGCAAGCGGCGCTGCCGCACCTGCCCTGCCCGCGACTGGATGCGGCAGTTCTCAAGCGACTCTGTGATTTCGCGATCAAGCATGGTTTTGGTTGGCCGAAAAAGCCGGCTCCAAAATTGTCCCCTGCCATCGAGACGATTTTGCAGCAACGTGGAATTCCTAACGCCATCCATCTGCGTCCGCAACTAGCGCTCAATCTGGTGGGAGCTGGAGGAGCGCGTCTCGTGTTTGGTCCCAGTGCGGACGGCGTCGTGGCGTATTCGGCCGGAGTGAATCGAGAGAGCTACGAGTGGACGATGTCGATGGATGAGTGGCGAACGGTGCGGTCGTTCGAGCGACTGGCTCATTCGGGCTGGGCCTCGCTGCGGGTACCGGCGAATCACACTCCGGAAAAACTGGCGGCGGCGCGGCAGCTACTGCGGTTGCTGGACGGCGAGGTGACGTCATGAATTCACCCGAGTTTTTGCCGCTGGCGATTATTGGTCGCGGCTGTCACCTGCCGCAAGCTGGCTCGCTCACGGAATACTGGGGAGTGATCCAGAACGACCTGCCCACGATTGGTGAAGTGCCGCTCGCGCGCTTTGATCGTGATTTGCTGTATGACCCGCAGCCGGGAACGGAGCTCAAAAGCTATTGTGCGCGGGCTTGTCTGGTGGAGCATGTGTCGAGTGATCGACGTCGAGATCTACCAGCAGCGTGGAAGCAGCATCCGGAGCTCATGTTTCAAGATCTGCTGGCCGTGACGCGCGAGGCGTGTCAGGATGCGGGAACCGAAGCGGAGGCTCTGAGTGGTCGTCGCGGTGGCGTTTATATCGGCAACACTCGCGGTGGGCCACTTGTCGGTGAAATCAGTTTCGCCATGGCGATTGAACAGGTCACCAAGTTTGTAGATGAAGTGGCCGCAGCAGGCGGTCTGGAACGTGCTCGAGTGGCCCGGTGGAAGCAACGACTCATCGATTCCGTACGGGCCGAGTATTCGTGGCGGCGAGCGGAGCCGTTGCCAACGTTGGGGGCCGCCGTTGGCGCGCTAGCCATGCTGGAACTACTGGGCTGGAGCGGTCCGGCATGTGCGTTTAATGCAGCTTGTGCCTCGTCGTTGCAGGCCTTGCATGCGGCGGCACTGGCATTGCAGTCGGGCCAAATCGATCTAGCGGTGGCGGCGGGTGCCTCGCAGTTCAACAGCGACTCGCTGCAGTTATTTTCACGGGCTGGCACGCTCAGTGGCACGGATACACGGCCCTTTGATGATCGCGCCGATGGTTTGATCATTGGTGAAGGGATCGTGGTCTTGCTGCTTAAGCGACTGACGGATGCGGTGCGCGATGGTGATCGGATTCACGGCGTCATTCGCGGACTTGGATTAGCATCGGATGGCAAAGGCAAGAGTCTCTGGGCGCCACGGAAAGAGGGCCAGTGTCTGGCGATTGAGCGTGCTTATCGGGAGCCTGTTTCTCGGCGACGCATTCAGTACTTGGAGGCACATGCCACCAGCACTCAGGTTGGTGATGCCACGGAACTCGAAGCGCTGGCCGAATCGTTTGCGGAGCTGCGCGACCTGGGGCGTCGCTTGCCGATTGGTAGTGTCAAAGCCAACATTGGTCACACGCTGGAAGCGGCTGGTCTCTGCGGATTACTAAAAGTTCTGCTCTGCATGGAGCATCAGGTCATTCCATCGCATCGTCGCATCGAGACGTTGAATAAAAAAATACCCTGGCAGCAGATTCCCATTTTTGTACCCGACGAGAACAGTCCGTGGGGTGAAGATGAACAGGGTCAGCGGTGGGGCGCGGTGAACAGTTTTGGCATCGGCGGATTGAACGCTCACGTTGTGCTGCAGTCGGGCAACGTGGTCGAACCGAAAACGGTTTCAGTTCGAGCCGGTGCAGCCGCTCGCGCTGCCTCGCAGTCGGCTATGACCGTCCTGGCGCGTCCCGCGCCTGTTCGAGTGGCGGTCGTCGGGGCGGGCTGTGTGTTGCCTGGT
>JBJSXJ010000035.1:0-7795 GCA_046086325.1 Planctomycetota bacterium
AAGTAATCAAGTAATCAAGTAATCAAGTAATCAAGTAATCAAGTAATCAAGTAATCAAAGACCTACCATCACCATTTTCGAAATCTCCGTGCCTTCGTGTCTCCGTGCGCAACAACCCGTGTTCTCCGTGCGCAAAAACCCGAAACAACCCGTGTTCTCCGTGCGCAAAAACCCGTGTTCTCCGTGCGCAAAAACCCGCGGCCGCTTAGCGGAGGTTGTTCAAGTGCCACTGTGCGACCGCGGCTTGGGCGAGTGAACCCGCTTGGCGAGCGGTACGAACGAGTGCTTCGAGGATCGGTGGATAGGCGGAGCGGCGCGTGAGCCCCAGATCCCAGCCGGCTCGGTAATACGCCTGATACGCAGCTTGCCAAGCCCGCGGCTCCGACTGCCGTTCGGCCGCCTCTTCCGCTCGCCGCCCTTGCAGCCACCAGTAGGCACTCACTTGACCCGGCAGATCATCCTTTCCGGCGCCGGCGATCAGCAGCGTCAGATATTCGTCCTGCCGCAGCGACTCGTTCCAGCAGTCGCGGAGCTGGGCCAGCCGAGCGGCGACGAACTTGCCCTGCCCGCCACTGGCCCACTGGGAATGCAGGCGAGCGGTTTCGTCGGTGAAGGCTGACGCTTGGAGCCCCGCATAATACAGCTCGCAGGCCGCCTGCCGTTCGCCACGCCGCTCACACGCCCACCCGGCAATCGCAAACGGCCAACTTAAATCACGGCGCTGGTCGAGCACTCGTCGAGCTACCTGCTCAGCTCCATGCCAGTCCTGCCCCCAGGGAAGTGGCGACTCTGGCAAACCGTGGGCGACATTCAGGCTGTGCCGGAGCGGTGTCTGCCAAGAGTCGGGGATGAGCGCGCCGTCGAACAGCCAACTGGCCATCTCCGGCTCCCAGGCCACGCCCAAGCGCTGGGCGAACCGAAAGTCGGCCTGTTGCCGCAGGGGGTTATCGAGGCACTCCAGTAGCTGCTCGCGCGCGGTCGCGGCATCGATCGGCAGCGGCTGGCTGACCTGAGTCGGTCGCTCGGGACTGGCCGAATCACCGGTCATCCCCCGGCCCTGCGCTAGCCATGACTCGGCCCAGTCGCCGTGCTGATCGACCGCTCCGGCGGCCGAGTCGCGTTCGGCCCAGGCCGCGTGCCCGGTACGCTCGGGGTTCCGCGTGTAGCGGCGAGCGTCGGCGAGCAACGCGGCCGCCAAACTCGGGCCCGCTCCGATCCAATCCCCACCGGCGTGCGACCAAGCGATCCATTCCGCAATCGTGTTGGTGGCAGAGACGCGTAGACAGAGCCAGTCGCCATAGTCATTCCCGATGACTGGCACCGTGTCCGGCAGTAAGCAGCCCGACCAAAACGCACCGGCGGACGGCTGCAGGATCTCGGTCGGCGACAGCGGCTGATGGAATTCACCGCCACCTGGCTGCTGCCAGCGCTGGGAATCCAGCCAATCGGCCAAGTCGGGAGGCACGGCCAGGTGCAGTTGAGCGGCGAATTGTTGCGACCAACGGACTGGCATGCCGCTTACTCTCCCGCTCCGCAATCCACCACCCCGAATCCACCACCCCGAAATCAAATCAGCACACCGGAAACTCAACCATCCCGCGGGACTTTACCCGTGAGCGGGTTTGGCGGGCGTCGGACTGAGCTCTCCGATCAGCGGCAAATTGCCGGCGTCATCAAACGGTAGTGGACGCGGCGGCACGATCACTTCCAGATCGGTACGAGTGCGAGCTGCTTCCCAATACGCCTCGCCACATTCCACTTCACCGACTTCCAGCGTATTGCGAATCCAGAGCAGCCGTGCGTGCGGCGGTTCGGTGAGTCCAATGGTGGGCAACGCCACATCGAATATCTCGCGATCGCTCGGGTAATCCAGCGGCAGCATGGCGGCGGTGGGATGACCGCCGGTCAACGAGTTAATGCGAGTCACCCGCTGATCCATCTGCTCGACGACGCGGGAACGGCAGAATTCGGCGATCCCCACCCCGGTCGCATTTCCATGAGTCTCGTGGGTGAGCCCGCGGACCGCAATCCGTTTCACCTTCGGAAACTCATGCTCGGCGGCCGCATGATCGTTGTATTTACGACCAATCACATTGGTATCCATGCCGGTGCCGCTGATGTTCTTCCCGATTTCATCGATGAGCAGAAAATCGGCGACGGGGAAGGGAAGCTTCGGCAGCCACTGGCGGGCGAGCACGAGAAGTTCTTTTTCCCGAGCTTCAAAATCCTGCGGGGCCACGGCCTCGATGAGCCCGGTTTCATCGTAAGCGTTCTCGACAATCGCCACGCCGGCGACGATCCGGCAGCGGGACAGCACTTCGCGAGCGACTGAGCGGAGGATTTGGCCGAAGTTGTAGTCGAGGATCGCGCGATGGTAGATCTTGGCTCCGGCATGTTTGCCGAGTCCGATGAGCATCATTTTCATGAGACCGCTTTCGATATCGCCGACGAAATTCGTATGCGGCTTCACTCGGCCGCAAACGACAACGTGGTCCGCGCCGAAAGCATGTTTATCGAAGTGGACGGGAAAGCCTTCGGCCGCCTGACAGACGACCACCGTTTCCATGCTGGCTCGAATCGGACAGCCACAGAATTCCTCGGTGACGCCGTAGGACTGGAGCACCTCCCGCTGGCCGGCAGCGGTGCCGCCGCCGTGACTGCCCATGGCCGGCACCAGAAACGGCTCGGCGCCCAGCGTTCGCAGGTGCGCGACGATGGCCCGCAGGATGAAGCGGATGCCGGCGATCCCGCGACTGCCGGCCGTGATCGCAACTTGTTGTCCTGGCTGAATTTTCTGACTGAGCTGGAGACGTGCGAGTTGTTCGTGGACGGTGGCTTCCACGTCGGCGACGCGGGGTGCTTCAAACGTTTGACGAACGCGAAAGATTCGGGGATAGGCAGTCATCGCAAATTTTCCTCGCACGGACTCGACGCCAAGGGCTTCTTCTTGTACCTTATTGCGTTCCTAAGTTAACGGATGCTTGCCAGGACGCCTAGACAGACTGCAGAACGAGCCATGTACGCAATTATCGCCGACGGTGGTCGCCAATACAAAGTAGAACTCGAACAGGAACTCGAGATTGACCTGCGAGACGTGGAGGAGGGCAGCGAGCTGACCTTCGATCGCGTGCTGGCGATTTCGAGCGAAGCTGGTTTTCAGCTAGGCAAGCCTTTGGTGGCCGGAGCCGTCGTGACCGCGAAGGTGGTCAAGACGGGCGTGAAGGGCCCCAAGGTTTCGATCCAAAAGTTCCGACGTCGCAAGAACTATCGCCGCCGCACGGGCCATCGCCAGCAGTACATCCGAGTGCGGATCAGCAAGATCCAACCCGCCTAAGGCAGCGTCACGGCGTCAGCCGTCCGGCCCCGAAAATGAAGCGGCACGGCGTAAGCCGTCCGGCCTCGAGCATATAACGGCACGGCGTCAGCCGTCCGGCCCCGGCAAGGTAACGGCACGGCGTAAGCCGTCCGGCCCCGCGAAGACGTGTCGTCCTGCGACTTCGCTTCCTTGACTGCTCCCTTCTCCCCCGCAGGAAAAAAAGAGTGCTCGTCGCCTCGGCCAAACGAGTTTCCTTTTTTTCTTGTGGGGGAGTAAGGGCCGGGGATGAGGGGGCCATTGCGGGCAGCAGCTCGCCAACCAGCCAGCAGGTTTTGGTGGTTGATTTCTCGCGAAATCAATTCTTTCTGTCGGCCGCAAAATCTCGCACGAGAACGGTTGACTGTTCGCCCTCCGAGTTCGCACTCCACGCCGCGATCAAGCTGGTGTGCGAGCTACCAGCGGCGCGCTGGCCCCTCATCCCCGCCCTTCTCCCCAACAAGAAAAATAAATCGATATCACAGAATGGATAACCACCTTATTTTTCTTATTGGGGAGAAGGGAGCATTCTTTTGGTTGCAATGTCGTTTCATTCCAGGAAAAACCTCTCGGGGCGAGTCCTCGAAAAAGCGGCCGCATCTTCCTCGAAACACCTCGACCGAGCGTCGACCGCTCTCGAACGCCGGCCGGAGGGCTCACGCCCATACCGCTAAAAAAATGGCGTCCGGCCTCAAAAATATAACGGCACGGCGTAAGCCGTCCGGCCTCGAGCATATAGCGGCACGGCGTCAGCCGTCCGGCCCGAATTCTTCATCGCGTACCCTCCGCCGAGCGCCGGCCGGAGTTATGTAAGCCGATGGCGAGAAGAGATAACGCCTCTCTGCGGACTGCGGCGAAGAAAATGAATCCCTTCGTGAGCCAGCGTCGGTTACATCGGTTAAGGACCGAAAACGAAAGCCCAAAACCGTTTCAACAGCCCCTGTCACCCTCGGGTATGCAGAAAAACTCGGCAGAGCTTTCGGCCGACAGCCTACTAGCCCTGCCGAGTCGATTGTGGATTTGGCCGCGTCGCCTTGAGCGATGAATTGCTTACGGCGCCACGACACAGGACGATGGTCTGGACTTCTACACCATGGCACGCTGCCCGGGATCCCGATGTTACTCGTTGGCTGCCTGGGCATTCTGGCTTCGCGGAGGTAAAACCTCCGCTGCAAAGTGCTCGCCACACGGAAACCGATGTTGTTGTTACGGTTGTCCGGCTGATTGTTGTTACGATTGGCCGACCGAACGCCCGAAGCATTACTGTCGCTCGACCCGCCGCACTTCACGCAGCTTGTCGACTCTCGCCCTTACAAACGACATCTTAGCGAGCATTCGACGGCATAATCTATGGCAGTCCGCATTTTTCGCATGTCCCAACCAACTCATTAAACGGCGCCGCACATCCATCATCGACAAGTCCCCCGCCGCATATCGCTTTTGCATCAGGCGCACACGCCGTCGAAACCGCCGCACGTTTTCCTTGACGACAATACGATGCGTGGGAAAGACTCGATAACCCAAGAAGCGAATACCTGAGGCTACGGGGAAAATCACGCTCTTGTCCGCATGTAATCGAAGCCGTAACGACCCCAGAAATCGGTGCAACTGAGAACGCACGTCGGCCAACTTCTTTTTGTCATCTGAAAAGACCAGAAAATCGTCGACATACCTGACATATCCCTTGATGCGCAGATCATCCTTTACAAAATGATCCAATGCATCAAGGTAAACATTCGCAAAAAATTGACTCGTCTGGTTCCCAATCGGAATTCCACGCCTCCTCTCCTGACTGGTAAAGAGATCATCACCAGTGAAGATCCAATCAACAGGCTCCTGGGGATTACTGTGTTCGATTATTCGATTGACAAGACCGAGCACTTGCTTGTCTTTTATTCTGCGAGCGATTCGTTGATTGAGTATCTGATGATCAATGGAAGGAAAGAATTTACGAATGTCGGCTTTTAAAACATAGGAGTATTTGCGAGCAAATGCCTGTGCACGCCGCACGGCGGCGTGAGTGCCTTTGTCAACCCGACAAGCGTAGGAATCATAAATAAATGCGGGCTCAAAAATCGGATTCAGAACTCGCGTAATGGCATGATGCACAACGCGATCACGATAGGGAGAGGCACTGATCAGCCGCTTCTTCGGCTCGTGTACATAAAACTCACGACAAGGCCCTGGCTGATAAGTCCCGTCGGCAAGCTCACGACTCAGTGCCAAAACCTCTCGTTCCAAATGAAAGTGAAAGATAGCAATTGACGGTGAAAAACGTTTGCGACGAGCTGACTCAAGGGCAGCTTGCAGGAGATTCTCAAATGAAATCAGGGAACTCCATAAATTACCTATCCGTTTTACCAAACTCACTTCTCCTTTCTTGCCCAGCCGCCAATCATACGACCAATCTCGTCAATCGCATTACTGGCAAATGCATAGCTCGCTATTTTTAGACACTGCAAATCTTTAGCCAGCCTGATTTGAAATCGCAAAACTTCTAATTGCAGGTTAATCGCCTCCAGTAGCGGAGCGCGATCCTTACGATATTTGGCTTCGATCAACATTTCCAAAAGTTGATAGAGCTTACGCTCGATGCGTTCCCCCAGCACAAACCGATGGTTTCGCGGAAAACGACTGGTATGGTTACAAGTCCACAAAATTAAATCATAGGTTTTCGTGATGACAATGAGTTCTTTACGCTCGTTCATGCCGCCTCCCTCGCGTCGTCCTTAAAGTCAATCACTAACAAATTTCGTTATTTCGTCCCTTGCCCTTCGCCCCAAAACCGATTTCAAAAAATTTTTCGCGCGCCGCCGTCGGCGGCGTCTGCTCATCGAACAACCTACCCGAAAAAGTGGTAAAACCGCCAAGCCGCTCAGCGGTAAGTCCTCGCCACACGGAAACCGAAGACGCTGAAACGGTCGTCCGGCAGGTCGTCGCTACGACAGGCCAGCCGAACGCCCGAAGCACGATTTCTGAAAGCTCCTCCGCGTAGGACTCTCGATCGTCGAGCCGTGCGACATCCGGTGCATCAGCAATCTCATCAGCCGCTAGTGGGTCAGTCGACGGCGGTGCCGGTCATTTGCCAGAACACCGCTTCGGATACGATGCGGACGCCGAGCTCACGGGCTTTTCTAGCTTTACCTGACTGTGTATTGGGGTCCGCAACGACCAGTAGGTCCAGCCTTTTTGAAACGTTGCCTGCAATCTCCGCGCCGCCAGCGGCCGCGATCTCCTCCGCTATCTGCCGCGTGATCGGCTCGCCACCGATAGTCCCGAGCAGTTCGCCTGTAAAGCAAATTCGCTTACCGGCAAGGGTGTGATCGATTGAGCGACTCGCGGTAGACAGGCGCCGAGTGGCCTGCAGTTGCCGAACGGCGGTATTCAACATTTGGTCCAGGAGCGAGGAATCTTGGCCGAGGAGGCGAGCCACTGCCTGGAGGTCACGACGTTCGAGGTCCGTAATCACACCGTCGCTCAGCGCCAGCACTGCCAAGTTCTGCAAGTACTGAGCGTGAGCGCTATTGAGCTGCGCATTGGTCAAACCGAATTCAATAGCCGCATGAATGACGGTTTCCTCTTCCCGTTCGTCGATAACGCGGTCTTCCAAAATACGGTCGATCAGTGCCATATACGCAAGCACGTTGGGCGGATCAGAATCGACGTCATGATGAATGCGTGCAGCCAGCCTTTGGAGAAAGCTGGGGGGACGATTTAACTGCTCTTGAGCATGTTCACGCCGGTAACATGGAGTTTCCCTAGCCAGCAGCTGCGGCCAATCCTTTTTTGTGATTTGAAACCGCTGCAGTAGTTGCCGGTCCTCGGCACACAACGATGACACCAAGCGAGCAGTCGCCCGAGCGTCATTAAGAGCTCGATGAGGCATGCCGTCAACTGCGACACCGAATTCCTCGCAACAGGCACGAAGATTGTTGCGACCGAGCAAGTTGCAAGTGCATAGCAGAGGCAATTCGGGCCAAGAAAGTGCCAGATCTAAATAGGCCTTTTGAAGAAAGCGGTGATCAAAAGAAACATTATGACCAGCGATTACATCTGCATCGCGCAAGACTCGTAACACATCGCCAGCGATCAAATCAAAGGTTGGTGCCCGCAGAATCTCTGCGGAAGTGATGTTATGAATTCCTGTTGGCCCGATATCGCGCTGGGGGTTAACCAGCGTCTCGTACTCGGAAAGAATAGTGCCGTCGGGCGAAAACGTGACGATCGCGATCTCAACAATTCGATCGTGCCTCCACGGCCACAATCCAGTCGTTTCCAGGTCGATAACAGCAATTCGTGGATCACTCATGGCGAGTTAACATCGGGAAAGTAGATCGATTGGTAGCGAGGCAGTGGAGCTGGCTGAAGCGGAATCAAAGGTAGGTGATTGGTGCCCCCTTTCCTCTCGCGTCGTCTGGCCTCCTTGATGTGAGCGATTTTGAT
>JBJSXJ010000036.1:0-11857 GCA_046086325.1 Planctomycetota bacterium
CAAAAGATTGCTCCCTTCTCCCCCATAAGAAAAATAAGGTGGTTATCCATTATGTGATATCTATTTATTTTTCTTATGGGGGATAAGCGTAAGGATTTGGATTGCTAACTTCGACTCAAGCATGACTCAATGGAGCCCCCCCTCTTACATGGGGCAATGATAGCCAGGCTTGGGTGGGCAGGTTAGTTGGTGTGGGTGGGCTAGTGCGGGAGGGTACACAATCAATCCGTTGTGCCCCGGAGACAACGCAGACGCATTCTTCGCGACCGCATGGTAGGGACCGGCTTACGTGCGGAATTTTTCGTTGACGATCTGACAGTCGGGTAAGGACTCAAGGAATTTTCGGCCATACATCTTGGTGCGAACTCTCGGATCCAGAATCACCACAATACCCTGATCGCGTTGAGTGCGGATGAGTCGTCCGAAACCCTGTCGCAACTTAATTACCGCCTCGGGTAACTGGTAGTCGTTGAAGGGATTTCCACCGCGAGCGCGGATGGCTTCCAGTCGAGCTTCCAGGAGTGGTTGGTCGGGCACGCTGAACGGTAACTTGGTGATGATCACATTCTGTAGTGCATCACCCGGCACATCGACTCCCTGCCAGAAACTATCTGTCCCAAACAGCACTCCGCGCGGATTCGCTTTGAAGCGATCCGTTAGCTGATTTCGTGGTCCACCATCCGCTTGGCTGTAGAGTGCCAAGTTTTGGGAAGCTAGCCAACCGGTGAGTGCGGCGGCGGCGCGGCGTAGTAAATCGTAGCTCGTGAACAACACGAACGCGTGTCCGTCGGTTCGCTCCACATAACGTCGGATCATCTCGATCATCGCCAGTTCATATTGTTCACGCTGCGACGTCGGATCGGGCATATCGTCGAGCAAAATCAATTTTGCTTGCCGCTGATAATCAAATGGACTTCCCACTCGTAACGCATTGGCCTGAGTTAAGCCCACGCGGGATTTAAGAAAATCAAACTCATCGCGACTACGGCCTACGCTGAGTGTGGCACTCGTCATGACCACCGTGGAAACTTTTTGAAACAGCTGAGCGGCGAGGGTGGGGCCGACATCAATGGGAGCGGCCGATAACTCCACTCGTAAATGCCGATGGCGATTCTGAGAGGCCTCAATCCAGTACACCGCGCCATCCATCGCCTGCGTGAGCCATTCATCGATCTCGCCGGCTAGTACGGCTAAACGTTCACTAACCGAAAGAAAATCCTGTTTTTGGTCGACGACTTCCGTCGCCTGTGCGATTCGCAGAAGTTTATTCCCCAGCGCTCGCAGCGGGATAGAAAGCGTATTCGCAACAATTCCCCCTTCTCGCACTCGTCCATTCTTGTTTTGCGAGGATTGATTCCATTCATACAGGTCCGCAAAGAAATCGCTCGCCAGCACCTGACACTGCTGAGTTAACTCGCGTTCCTCCTGAAACTGATCCGGCAGCAGCAGACCTTTCGAGGTGTGTTCGTTGTACAGTTTATTGAGAATGAACTGCACTTGTCCGGAGGTGATTTTCAGGCCCAGGTGATCACCAGCGACTGCTTCGACCGTATGGGCTTCATCAAAAATCACGGCGTCATAATCAGGGAGAATGGAGACTTGATTACGGCGCAGGGCTAAGTCACTAAAGAAGAGTGCATGATTGACAACGATAATTTGAGCGTTCTGCACTCGCCTTCTGGCCGAAAAGAAAAAACATTCTTCGTGATGATCGCATTTCTTGCCCAGGCAGTTGCCGCTATCACTACGCACCTCATCCCAAACTGTCGGCCAGGGCTTGAAACTTAGATCGCTCAGCGAACCCTCGCGAGTTTGATCGACCCATTGCCGGAGCTGCCGAATTTGATCGTATTCCGTATCGGTATTGAACAGACTGCTCAGTTTGGCGCGTGCGAGTTCGAGTCGCCGACGACTGATGTAGTTTCCGCGCCCCTTCGCCAGCACGGCGGTGAATTCACGCGGTATCACGCTTTTGAGCAGCGGCAGATCTTTCCTCAGCAGTTGCTCCTGCAAGCTAATCGTGTGCGTGGATACGATGACGCGCCGTGGTCGATCCTTCTCAGCATTCGATTTAGTATTCGATTTCGCGTGCGAGCGGTTGCGAGTCTGATCCGTGGGAGGCTGATGGTTGCCGGAGGAATCAGAAGGAGGCACGTTGGTCGATTGCTCGGCTGCCATCCTGCCCTCGGCTTCGGTCGCCCACAGAATCGCAGGAACGAGATAACCGAAACTTTTCCCCACTCCCGTCCCCGCCTCGGCAATCAGGTGTTTGCCTTCGCTGAGTGCTTGAGCGACGGCATCGGCGAACTGCAACTGCTGTGGTCGCGATTCGTAGTCTTTCAATCGAGCGGCGATGCGTCCATCGGGCCCGAGGATATCACTTGGCTGCGACATCTTATTGCCATCGCTTTTCCAGCCAGCGGGCGAGATAACTGAGTGGCACTGACATCACCAGGTAGAGGAGCGCCGTCACGATTCCCACTTCAAAATATCGGCCATTGGATTTAGCGGTGAGCTGATATTGTTTACTCAACTCAATCATACCAATCATGCTCACCAAGCTGGTGTCCTTGAACAACGCCACAAAGTCGTTCGTAACTGGGGGAACAATGATTCGAAGCGCCTGCGGCAGAATGATCCGCCGAAACGTCGTAAATGAGGACATGCCGAGGGACGCGGCAGCCTCCCATTGTCCTGCAGGAATCGACATTAATCCCGCTCGATAAATCTCCGCCTCATAAGCCGCGTAGTTGATGCCGAGTGCTACGACGGAGGCGAAAAAAGGATGTAAGTTAAACAGCCAAGACCAAGCCGTATCTTTACTAATCGTGGCCAGTCCATAGTAAATAAAGTACAGCAGGATCAGCACGGGGATACCGCGAAAGAATTCGACATAACTGAGCGCCATGAACTGCAGTGGTCGTGGTCCATACAGGCGACAAAGCGCAACCGGTAAGCCGATGACCATGGCCAAGGCCATCGACGAAACGGAGATCTTGATGGTGAGCCACGCGGCAGTAACCAGCAAGTTCAGGTATTGGTCGACCGATGCTTGATCGGTCACTCCCACGGCCTCTAAGGGTGGTGGTGGTTCGTCACCAAAGAGTAGTGCCTGATCATCACTCCATAGCTCCCAGCGCTCCAGTAATTCTTGTAATTCCCCTGATCGCCCGAGTCGCAAGATGGCGGCATCAAACTGCTGCGCGAGCAATTCGTCTTCTTTACGAAACGCGATGACATAGTAGCCTGGACTGATGGGCGGACCGAGAAGTTTGAGACTGGGTTTGGGCTTGGCATAAAAATTTGCGATGGGCAGGTCCAGCAGCACCGCATCCACTCGACCTACTTCCAATTCGGTGTATGGTTCGAGGGGCGCGTCATAGATGCGGGAACGAATACCGCGATCTTTGAGCAGCCAAGCGGCGCGCGTTTCTCCGAGTGACGCCACCACGCCACCCTGCGCTCGGACGGATTCGAGGTCGGTGAAGCGATCGTCATCAGCACGCACCACCAACTGTAAAGGACAGCGATAATAGGGCCGCGATAACCGTAACTCACGTTCGCGGGCTGGCGTGACCTCCAGGCCATTCATGACGAAATGGAAGTCACCACGTTTCAAGCCCGAAACCAAACTCTCGAAACCATATTGCTTGAATTCAATTGGACGCCCCACTTCGCGCGCGAGCAATTGAATCATTTCATACTCGTAGCCGATGATCCGACTGGGATCAGCCGGATCGTAGAAAATGTAAGGCGCGCCCCCTTCGGCGTCGGCGGCCCACAAAAGCGGAACCTGATTGTTTACTGGCTCAGGCGCCGTAGATTCTGGCGATGATTGCGTTTCAGCAGACGTAGCTGTTGTGGCGAGAACCACGAGAAGCGTGGTCAGGAACTGCCAGGCCCCATTCCGCCAACTCGCACCATTCCGGGAATGGTGCGATCGAGTTAACCATTGAGCTGCGAAGGCGCTGAACGGGGAGCGTTTCATTCGAGAATGATTTCGTCCACCGTACGTCCCGAGGGGATCATCGGCAGCACATGTTCCTGATACGGCACTTCGACATCGAGCACGAAGGGACCAGGATAGTTAATCATCTCTTCGAGGGCGGTAGTTAGATCCGCCTTACGACGCACCGAAGCCCCGCCGCATCCATACGCCTTCGCGATCGACACGAAATCAGGATAGCGATCTTCAGCATAGATGCTGTCGCCACGACCACGTGCTTCGGCGTGATCGATCGGTCCGAGATACGTGTGAGCTCGATTGCCCGCGTGGAAGCGGTCTTCCCACTGTACGACCATGCCCAGATGCTGATTGTTCAGCAAGAGCACTTTCACCGGCAGTTTTTCACAGTGCAGTGTCGCCAGCTCCTGAATGTTCATCTGGAAACTGCCGTCGCCATCGATGTCGACAACCAGCGCATTGGGATGAGCGGCTTGCACGCCCATGGCGCAAGGCAAGCCGAAGCCCATCGTTCCCAATCCAGAACTCGACATCCACTGGCGAGCGTGTTTCAGTTTATAGAACTGAGCGGCCCACATCTGATGTTGACCGACGCCCACGGTGATGAAGGTTTCTCGCTCGCGCGTGAGCCGCGACAGTTCGGCAATCGCATGCTGCTGCAGGATGCCTTCGAAGCGATCGTCGTAGCGGAATGGGCGCTCGCTACGCCACTGCTGCACTTGTCGCACCCAGGGCTCAATGTCTTCCGGCGCTTCGACGATGAGATTGAGTTGTTCGAGGGCGAATTTGACGTCACTGCAAATCGGAATGTGAGCGGCTTTGTTCTTGTTGATCTCAGAGGGATCGATGTCGATATGCACGATCTTGGCATGCTTAGCGAACTCACTCACCTTACCCGTCACACGATCATCGAATCGCACGCCAACGGCGAGCAACAAATCGCAATCACGCACGGCCCAGTTGGCGTACACACTGCCGTGCATGCCGAGCATATCGAGCGATAGTGGATGCTCGTTGGGGAAACTGCCCAGGCCCATCAGCGTCATGGTGACGGGAATACCCGTGCGCCGCACGAGTTCACGGACCGCCTCGCTGGCATCCGCCGCAATCACACCACCGCCGACGTACAGCAGCGGACGCTTCGCCATCTTAATGGCAGCTGCCACTTGCCGAATCTGTTCCGGTTGAGCTCGATGCGTGTTGAGCCGATATCCCGGTAGATTGAGAGGTTGAGTCCAGTCGGGCACGCACTGCGCGAGCTGCACGTCCTTCGGCATATCAACCAAGACAGGACCCGGTCGGCCCGTCGTAGCAACATGAAACGCCTCGCGCATCACGCGCGCTACATCCTTAACATCGGTCACCAGATAATGGTGCTTGGTGATGCTACGGCAGATTTCCACGATGGGAGTTTCTTGAAAGGCATCGGTACCGATCACCGGCGTGGGCACCTGTCCCGTGATGGCAACCATGGGGATGCTATCGAGCTTTGCGTCGGCGATACCCGTGACAAGGTTGGTGGCACCGGGTCCACTGGTACCCATGGCGACACCGACTTTACCGGTCGAGCGTGCATAACCCTGAGCGGCAAAGGTTCCTCCCTGTTCATGACGCGGCAGGATCGTGCGAATCTTATCCGAGTAGCGCGTGAGCGACTGATGGAGCGGCATGCTGGCGCCACCTGGGTACGCGAACAGTACCTCTACCCCGTGATTCACCAGCGACTGGACGAGGATATCCGCGCCCGACATCAGGTGGGTAGATTGTGCTTGTTCGGTAGCCATAATATCTTCTCCTGCAATTACTTGCGTAAAATCAAGCGAGCCCCCAAGGGAGCTCGCTACCGACTCAGACCAGCTGCCAGCAAGTAAAACGGCAGCTAGGCGAGCAACATCGAGCTCGCGGGCAGTCCGCTGCCAGTTCGCTCAGTAGAACCATTTAAGGTATGTCAGACCATCTCGTCTTTCAAGGTCGGGAGTCTCGAATGACCCGATCAATTAGGAAACGGCCACTCGGGCCATCGGTCGAGGTAGTCGGGATGAGCCCCTTTGATCCAAATGAAGCGGTCGTCGATTTTTGTCGCGACGATTAAGCGACAGGCGTAGATTCCATAGATGATAAATCCCAGAAGCCCGATGAATCCGCACAGAATCGCAGCGGGCGCCCACGGGGCCGAGTGGTCCACGGCGGCGATTCCAGCCACGATCGCCACGATGCTCAGCAGAATGCCAATCCAGGTGATGGCCAGACGCTGAAGTCGTTTGCGATACCAGTAGTCGCTCAGCCCAATAACGATGGTCGCTCGCTTCGAGACCAATGCCGAGACGATGGCGTAGACGATGATATTGATGAGTAGCAGAAATAGCACGTAATGCGGCTGCCACAATAGTTTTCTCTTCAGCGTCCGTTCACCGAGTTCGTTGCTTTTAATACAACGATCGACTGGTAGTTGGGCGAAACGTTGTAAGACGAGGAGCTTACCGGACCGATAGACCGGATGAGGAAGTCGCGGATCAGGCCCCATGCCGAGTGGCAGGACGGGAGGCGCCAGAGGCGCGGTAACCGCGTACGGATTATCGCTTAACGGTAAATCATCAGCGCCACTCATGACTCGCACAGTTCGACCTTAGTTGGTCGTCCAGTTCCTCAGGTTCGTAAGTAGGATCGGACTATAACAAAGTCTCCAACAGCAGTCGTAGCTTACGCAATTCACCCGGATGATCCACGTCATTCATCGGCTTGATGTTGACCGAGAGCGCGCGGTTGTAATTCAGTTTGCGGAGTTGGCTAATGAGACGGTTGTAGTCGATTTCACCTTGTCCCACGCGGACCTGCAATTCCTTCTTGCTGGTGTCGCGCAGATGCACGTGATAGACGTACTTCATGATCTTATCGATGCTGCGCCCGGCATGCGGACCGCAGATGTAATGGCTCGGGTCCAACGCTAATCCCAACCCCGGTACGTTGTCGCACAGAACCATGACCGTATCGGGATCTTGTGATTGGCAACCGATCTGACTGCGGAGCGCCACGCGCACCCCTTCAACTCGGGCGATGCCAACGAGCCGTCGCAGGTTTTCCACTTCTTCGTTGAAGGGAGTGCCGAGTTCGGCGGAGGGTATGGCGAGTGTCACGACCTTGGTCGCTTTGGCAAGTTTGCAGCAGGCAGTGAACTGCTGATAAAAATCCTCACCTTGAGCTTTGATGTTCAAGCTGTAGGCTGCGACATCCATACGATGAGTATTACGACAGCGCAGTATGGCTCGATCCAAATCCGACGCCACCTCGGAGGGCTTTATCTGGCGTCCTGTTTCGTCAATCGCAATCTCAACGTTGGAAAACTCCAACTCTAGAATGCGTTCTAACGCTTCATCCAAGGCTAGCTCTGCAAAACATTCCGTCGTGGCAGCGACAATCACGGCACGAACTCCTTTCCGCTAAGAGAGACAACGCGATCCCCGCGCAACGTAATTACTCTTTCACCTGCAAGTTGGGCAGCCGTTCTTTTAACTGCCGCACAGACTTGCTGGACACATTCGGACAAAACTCGACAATTAATTCTTTGAGCTTTTTCAGCTCGGCCAGCTTTTCGATCCCTTGATCGGAAACCTGGGTGTCACCTAGATGCAAGAATTCCAGTTCACTTAATTGAGCAATAGTATCGATGGCAGCGTCCGTGATTTTGGAATCATCATCAAGATTCAGACGTCGGAGCTTTTTGAAGACGGCCAATTCTTTCACGCCCGTATCCGTTACCTGAGTCTTCCACAAATTCAGTTCTTCCAGATTCGTGAGCGCGGCGAGTTTCGCTACACCCTCGTCACCCACCTGAGTTTCGCTCAAGTCAAGCACGCGCATCTTCGTGAGCTTGGCGAGCGAGCCGACACCGGAGTCACCGACCACGGTGCCGCGCAGCCGAACGATTTCCAGGTTGGTCAAGTCGGCTAACACTGCCACGCCTGCATTATCAACGGCGGAACGCACCAGGGACAAACGTCGGAGAGTCTTACTACCTTTCAACTTTTCCAGATTGGCTACGCGCGTGTCATCAAAGCCCAGGATCTGAATGTTGGGTAACTGAGAGACGGAGTCGAGCACGGCGTCGTCAATCTGCACTCCCCACATTTTCAGATCACGAAGCTTGGTGAGCCCGACCAGGTGCGCGATACCGGCATTGGAGACCAGGTTACAGTCTTGCAAATCGATCAGCTCAAGACTATTGGAATCCTTGAGATGTGCCAGTCCGGCATCGGTGACAAACGTCTGCGGCATTCGTAGGCGACGCAGTCCTTTGAGCTGTGATAGATGTTTAAGCCCGTCATCGCGTACGCCGGTTCGATCCAGGTTGAGATCTTCAAGTCGTGTGCAAGAGGTTAGGTGCGCGAGACCTTCGTCACCTACCGTGCTGCAATTGGTGAGCACTAGGGACTTGAGAGAGAGGAGGTTCGCCAGATGTGCGAGACCGTCGTTGGTGATATCGGGGCAGTCTGTTAGATCAATCGTCTCGAGATTTGGCAGGCCTTTGAGCAGTGCGAGATCGTCGTTCTTCAGGGTAGCGGTGCCTCGTTTGAGACCGACAACCCATTTCTTGTCTCCCTCAGCCACGGTTTGGAGATCGGCTCCAGCCTTCTGCAAGGCGTCAATCGCAGTAGCGTCCTCGGCAGTCCTCGGAGTGGCGACAGGGGTACCGGCGGAGGCGGCAGATTCGTCTGCACCACCGGTGGTGGGAGGATTTTTGGTGTTGGAATCGGGCGCGGGACATCCCAGCATCATGGACGACCAGACGCCCAGAATAACGAACTTGGCGAATTGCCACTGCCACCCACTTCGACTCACACTCATCGCAAAATCCCCTGACTTCCGCAGACTCGCTCAACGACTACGCAAACGACCAAAACGACCGGAGCTGGACGTTTTATTTTGTCTCGACGAGCCTGGCCTGAGGGCTGGTGTTCGTCGGAGTGGCGTTAAGTTACTTGACATTGCCCAACTTCGCAAACCCGACCGTCAAATGGGGGTGTGGGCCTTGGACGAAAAACAACTTCTACTCAGTTTCGATCGGTGCGTTGCAGCGTGATTGGAACCAGGCGGGTGAGACAAAACGTCGCAGCAGATTCCAGGTAGACCGCTCGAGGCCAGAACCAAGGGAGCTGTCAGCGGTGTCAGGATTGGAGACGCGCTCGGCGGTGTCTTGTTCGCTCCAACCGGTCCAGTGCAATACCAAGGGAAGTCGCTGAAGTTGGGCAGCGGCGTTGAGACGCTCGGCAATACGAGTGGCCCAGAGGGTTCCGAAGAGGTCGCGAAAGTCGAGCCACAATTGGTCGCACGGGGACAGCGTGGTGCGATTCGGCAGGCCGCGCGCGAGATCAGCAACGGCGAGGACGGCGAAGGTGAGAGCGATGAGAGGAAGCCAAGGTTGTAAAGCTACCAGCGGTGTTCGGTTCACGAGCAGGTCCAGTCCTGGGAGGTCTGGACTGAGGAGAGTGACTTGTGCTGCTGCAGCACACCAGCCAGCGCGCCAGAAGTGGGTCGGAAGCAGGTTGAGTAACTGCAGTCCGATCAGTATCCACAGAAAGGTGGCGCGAGCGAAATGAATTTCCAGTGCTTGTCCTTGTTGCAAGAAGAGGACTTCAGCTGCTGGGAGTGCGAGCATGAACCACATGGATATGACGATCCATGGCCAAGCTCGTTCCTGCGGGGATTGCGCGCCGAGCGTCGACATCAGGGGACCAAAGGCGGTCACGGCAACGGCGTAGCGCAGAGGTGATAGCCAGGTTGTGGATGGCGATTCGAGGAGACTGCTTGGCCAGGATAAGAAGTGAGCGGTGCTGCTTTGTGCCAGTGCCAGTCCGCATGCCAGCCATTCGACAGCAACGATCGCCACGGCGGCGGTGAACAGCCACCACCAAGGGCCGCGCGCGAGTGTGGTGCCGCTCACGACCCGGCGCACTCGCCGAATACGATCGGCGCCCACCAGAGTGACGATGAGCAACCAAAGGCAATGAGCAACCATGAGTAATGAGCAAACGTGAGCGGTGAGTGGAGAGTTAACGCGCAACGGGGTGAAACTGATAACGACCGAGTGGTCATGTTAGGCAATCCGTAATGGTCGCGCACGGCACTGGCAGCATAGATGGTGAAACCTGCTGATACCAGTCGAAGATTCGGTGGAATCGAAGGCATTGTCGAGAACCATTGTTTGCCTTGGTGGGCACCATGGGGCATGTTCTCACAAGCACTAGGAGCAACAGATCATGAGTCAACGCGCGGCATACTTCCACCAGCAACTCACCGCCATCGCCACCCTTGTTACGATGCTTACGGTCGTAACTCTGGATGCTTCAAGCGGAAAAATGGTTCAGGCCCAATCATTGGATGGTTGGTCGCGAGTGGGCACCAGCGTTTATCGCTCCGCTGATGCTCGCGTGTTACGGACGAGTCAAGAGGAACAATCGGCCGCCGCGCCAACGAAAGTTCCTGCGCCGCTTCCGGCACCTCAGGCCACGGCCGGTGCGGGGAGTGGGGGCGAGATCATCGTCGATGAATCGTGGGAAGAGGCGTCGCCTCCCTGCCGCGGTTGTGGTGGCGGGACTTTTAGTCGGTCACTTTTGCCGCGATTAACCTGTAGTTGTGGGTGTGCAGGTGGCATGGTGCGCCCGATGTTTGGGGCGCCGATGTTTGGCACGCCGATGTTTGGTGAACCGAGTGCTTTTGGCTCGGGGTGGAGCGACATGGGAGGTGGCCGAAGTTCCGGACCGGGCCCTTTTCAGCGATTGCATGGCCAGACGAAAGCGGCCTTTATGAATCTGCATCATCGGGCTCATCATTTTACGGTGAGTTTGATCGGAAAGCCTTGCAAATGGTGCACGGGCGAGCGATTCCAGAACGAATGGCCGTCTGCAGGTGTGTTGAGTTACGAGCATTCGGGAGGCAGCTTCGACGTGTTGGCACCGAAGGCGGTGCCTGGGGCGAGTCCCGGGGCATCGGCGCTACCTTCGCCAACTCCAACGCCGGCACCGAGTCGTCGTCCAGTGCCGGGACCAGCACCTGGACCAATGCCAGTTCCGGGTGAGGATCCCAATGCCTTGCCAACACCGCGTGACATGCCGGGGCCAGCTGACTCCAACGTGCCAGCGGGGCCGGGTCCAGCCGCTTTTCGCGGTCAACCACCACGCCCGCTGCCATTCGCCACATCCGAATATGGTCGAGCGTTGAAGAGCGAGGCGAAGTCGCCTTATCGCACTGCGTCCTACAACATTCGTCCCAATACATTGACGCCGGTGATCAGTGAGCGGATAGCAAATTCCGAAAGTACCGTTGGCGATAAAAAGGCGACGAGTGACAGCCGTGCGGCTACGGCGAGTCCGACCATGGTACAGACATCGCAACCTTTGGTGGGGCAACCGTCGCGTGCGGCGCCAGCTGCGTGGCAACTTCCTGGCGCGAAGAAGAATTACTAGACCGCAAGCGGTGGTTTAGGCCACGGCGAGGTTGTCGACTGGCGATGACCTTGCGAGTAGGAATCCAAGCGAGTGGGATGCTAGCGCGACGAGAGGAAACTTCACCTCCCTTCGATTTCGGTGAAGTTCCGCGCTACCACCCGCTAGCATCCATCGCGGTTTAGCTTCCATCTGCGTAACGCAGGCTTGCTTTGATCGGTGCAGCCGGCGTGTCATTATCTTCCAGGATGGTGTGAAGTCCAAAACACCGTATGGCAAATGTTACCGCTCTGCGCACGTCGATCGAGAGTCGAGCAGCCTTGCGCATGTGATGGCTTGCGAAAACGCCTTTATCTGATATTTTGTTCACCATTAACCGTGGGGCATTATCTAGCTTGTGTTGCAAGGAGATAACCATGGCTAGGCGTAATCGGCGGGATGTGATTGATGAGTC
>JBJSXJ010000037.1:0-9018 GCA_046086325.1 Planctomycetota bacterium
CTGCTTGTGCTGGTGGAGCAGTTCGGTGACATTGGCCGTTGCTCAAGATGACGATCCCTTTGGCGGTGGTACGAAAACGAAAGCTCCTGCGCAGCCGGTAGGCAAGGCAGGTGGTCGACCAGCAGCCGGTGATAAAGCGGAAGTCGATCCCGTCGTGCTCACGTTGCGTGAGACCAATCCGCAAACGGCCGAGCAACTCGCTCGAGCTGCCAAAGTGATGCTCGACTATGGCCGAGCGGATGAAGCTCGGCGCTATCTGCAAGGTTTGTCCGCATTGAAACTGGACGATCAAGCCTGGTCCACTCTGCAAACTCGCATTGGCTCCGACGTATTTTTGCGCTGGACGAACGAGGAAAAGATTCAGCCGGAAGGTGCCGAGCTGGGTCGCGCCGCTCTGGCGGCGGTGAAGCGGCTAAGTAGTGATGAAGGGCGATTGCGGCGACTTATCGTGGGACTCACCAGCGACAACCCGCAAGCTCGACGTGAAGCCCAACTAGGCCTGTACGACGCCGGTGTGGATGCGGTCCCGCAATTAGTGGCGGTGCTGGCGGATGCGGGTCGAGCGGAGGAACACGAAGCGGTCGCTCAACTGCTGGTCAAGATTGGCAACACAGTTGTCGAGCCGCTCGTCGGCGCACTCGAAGCGGAGGATGCCGGATTAAAGAGCCGACTGATGCCGGTGCTGGGAACTCTGCGAGCGCGTCGCGCGACACCCTATCTTTTGCGTGCCTCCTTGGATCCATCGGATGCCGCGCTCGAGAAAGCGGCGAAGGTGGCGCTCACGATGATTGTGGGAGCGGAAGCGTCTTCCAATCAGGCGCAGCTCTTTTTGGCAAAGCGAGTACGAGGGCACTTAGCGGGTGATCCCGCCGTGACACTCGATGCGGACGATCACGGTCAGTTATGGCACTGGGACGCGGCGAAGAAGATACCGGTCGCGCGTCGCTATCCCGCTTATCAGTTGGCGATTGTCGAAGCCACACGATTGGCCCGCGAACTTTATCGCCTCGCGCCGCAGTCGATTGAGAATCGACGCTTGTATTTGATGACGGCTTTGGAAGAGGAGAAGTCGCTGGCGGGTCCTGATCAGCCGCTACCGCGTGATGGTGCAGCGGCAAAAGCACTCGTGCAACTGGGCGTTGAGGCCCTGGAAGATGGGCTCGCGTTTGCGATGAAGCAGAATCGTCCCTTGGCCGCGACAGCAATCACGGAGTTGCTGGGGGACATTGGTTCCGCGGCGCTTTTGGAGGCACCGGGTGGCAAGAACCGGCCGCTCTCGGACGCGCTGGGGCATCGGGATCGACGACTACGATTTGCCGCTGTGGAAGCAGTGATGAAATTCAACCCGAGTAAGCCGTATGCGGGCGCGAGTTTCGTAAGTGATTCGCTCGGCTTTTTCGCGAGCACGGTGGGACAGCGTCGGATCTTGGTCGCTCACCCGCGCCAGGATGACGCGCAGACGTTGATCGGGTTACTACGCGGCATGGGATTCGAAGCAGATGCGGCGACGACGGGTCGCGGTGTAATCGTTCGGGGAATCAAGAATCCAGATTACGAATACTTATTGCTCAGCGACAAAATCGACAACCCGCCGGTACGCGAGTTGATCCAGGCGCTGCGGCAAGATGTTCACACGGCGGAATTGCCGATTGGTTTGCTGGCAGATCTGGCCAAGTTTGAAGAGGCGGATGTGACGGGTCCACGATCGACTTACCGCGACACCACTCGACCGGTACTCGATCCGCAGGTGCGTGCGGAGCGGTTAGCCGCTGGCGACTCACGGACCGTAGCGGTGATTCGACCGTACGACGCGGACGGACTGCAGTTTGTGCTCCAGCGATTGGAAAGCACGGTGGGTCGTGGAGCGGTAACTCGCGATGAACGCTTGCGACAAGCTACTAAGTCTCTGGAATGGCTCGGCATGATCGCGGCCAATGTGGAGCTCGACACCATCTATGAAGTCACTCGACAACAACCACGAATTGAAACCGCGCTGAAGACACCGGAGTTGATGGGCCGTGCGGCTCTCGTACTCGGACAGCTCGGCACACCCACTTCGCAATTGGCCCTGTTGGATGTTGCGAGTGAAGTGGGGCGACCGGTGGAGGAGCGTGAGGCAGCGGTGGCGGCTTTGCGAGCAGCCATCAAGCGGCGTGGATTACGACTCACGCGGGAAGAAATTCTCCGACAGTACGATCGCTATAATAAGAGCGAGACCTTGGACCGCGACACTCAACGGATCCTCGGCGACGTGCTGGATGCCATTGAAGAACCAACGAAGCCCGCGACGGATGCGGACCAAACCCCGGGCAAGGAACCTCAGCCCGACGTGGAAACGAAACCGGCCACTGCACCGGTTTCTCCCCCTTAACCCTCAGCCAACTCGGAGGCGATCGATTACCTGGCCGCGTGTTCCACGCTCGGCTATGGCAGTCGACCGAGTGGTCGTATCACGAGCACGCTTGTGTCACCAACGCACTCGGACTTTGGTCCCCCCATTCCTGGACTCATCGGTTCCAGTCCCGCCATGCAGGACGTCTATCGCCTCACGCGCCAGGTCGCCCGCAGCAAGGCGTCGGTCTTGCTCCTCGGTGAATCCGGCACCGGCAAGGAACTTATCGCCACCGCTATTCACCGGCTCAGCGAACGTGCGACCGGACCTTTCGTGCGGGTCAACTGCGGCGCGTTAAGCGAGAGTTTATTGGAGAGCGAACTATTTGGTCACGTGCGCGGTGCGTTCACGGGAGCGGTCAATAATCGCACCGGTCGTTTTGAGGCCGCTCATACCG
Organism: Planctomycetota bacterium; assembly: GCA_046086325.1. GTDB lineage: Bacteria > Planctomycetota > Planctomycetia > Pirellulales > Pirellulaceae > JBJSXJ01. The sequence continues at coordinate 2,790 of JBJSXJ010000037.1, forward strand.
GCACTCTGTTTCTGGACGAAATCAATTCCACCACGCTGCATCTGCAGGTGAAGTTGCTACGGGCCCTGCAGGAGCGAGAGTTTGAGCGCGTGGGTGATACGACGACCATTCGCGTGGACACGCGCGTCATTGCCGCCAGCAATCGAGATTTGTTGGAAGAGGTGCATGGGCAGCGATTTCGAGAGGATCTGTACTGGCGATTGAATGTCGTGAGTATCTATTTGCCGCCATTGCGCTCGCGCCGCGAAGACATTCCCTCGCTGGTTGCTCATTTTCTCAATCACTACAACGAGGCCAATGATCGCTACGTGTCGCATATCCAGCCGGAGGCGATGGAGGCGCTGCAGGATTATCCTTGGCCGGGAAATGTGCGTGAACTGCAAAACTATGTGGAACGGGCAGTGGTGTTGGCGGAGGGCGACGAATTGACGTTAGAGCTGTTGCCGGACGTCGTGCGGGGGCGCGAACGTCCCAAAGTCACGCACCTCAAGGGTGCCGATTTGGAGTCGTTAACGTTCGCCGTCGTCCAGCAAGGACTCACCTCTGCCGGTCCCGACGAAGATAGTTTGCATGCCAAGATTGTGAATCGCGTCGAGCGAGAATTGCTGGCACAGGTGATGCTGAGCTGCAACAACATTCAGATCAAGGCGGCCAAAAAACTGGGAATCAACCGCAATACACTCCATAAAAAGCTGAAAGAATACGACATGGAGTGATCCGATTTTGGCAGATCAGTGGTAATCGTTGTCCAAGGTTCTGACCCGGCGGCGATTTACTTCCAGAGGTCGTCGCGATTCGACGGCCTTGATTGCTGATCTCTAAAATGGGAGGACCCTACCGTGCTCACACGCGGTCATCGTCCGGTTGGACTCCGAACCACGCTTACTCTGGCGGTGCTCTACCTACCCTTGGGCAGTCTGTTCGAGAGTGATGCGCGCGTGGAAGGGAATGAGCTGTACAACGCCCAGTGGAGGATTGTTGAAGCCCGTCAACGTATCCGTTCAGCCGATGCGGAGGTCAGCAGCACGAAGCGGACCTCCGTCCGGACCCGGGAAGCTCTCCAGCGACAGCCAGTGCCAGAGATCTTAGCTGCGCGCCAGGAGCTAGACCGCTGCAAACAAGAATTTGACGGTGCCCGTGCGGACGTTATGTCGCGTTTGGAGCCGACGCCAGAATACCGGTCGGCAGTCGAGTCTCATGCGACCGCAAAACAGCAGCTTACCGGTGCGATTGCCATTCCAGCCACCGAAGATCGTTCGACGATTGTGAGTCGCTACGAGCAGGCTGGTAAACTTGTACGGCAATTAGAGCGCGACGCATTAGCCGCCGATCAGCGTGCAACCCAAGCCAACGTCCTTTACCAGGAGGCTCAAAAAAACCTGCGAGTGATGATCCAGAAACGGGATCAGGAAATTGCCGCGAATCCGGAAATGCGGCAAGCGGCGCGGGCCTATGAGAGCGCGATGGCTGAATTGCGTGGTGCCAAAGACGGCCTCCAGTCTGCAATCAGGCGGTACGACAAGTTAGTGAAAGAGATCCGAGCACGGGAAGACAAAGATAAGAAGAAGTAAAGGTCGCTAGTGGCGTGAATTAGTTTGACAGGCCGACACTGAATTCCCCATGATTTAGACTTGGTCAACGAAGCTAGCGATTTCAGGATCCGGCACTTACGTATTCGTGCTGGCAGCTAATAACTTACTGGCGGTCTCCATCATGCCACCTACCATTCTCTGGATTCACCGTTACTCCACTTCGGCCCTGGCTCTGGTTGCCACATTGGTGCTGGCGGGACCATCTCTAGCCTGGCAGAACAATAACAACAACAAGCAGCGGGGGGCAGTTGATCGCGAGCAGCAGGATGTGCGGCAGGCGGAGCAGCGATTGCGCGACGCACGCAAACAAGCTGACGAGGCGAAGCAGGCGCTTGCCCAAGCGACGGCGGCGCACAAAAAAGCCAACGACCACGTCGGCGATACTCGGGAAAAGGTCGAGCGGGAACATGACATGGCACCGGCACTCGTCGCCGCTCGCCGCCAGTCCGATCTTGCTAAAACCGAGTATGAAGCCGCTCGCGCTGAACTCCTTAAGACACTCCATGGTAAGTCTGAATATCAAGCTGCCAGTGAAGCCCGTGAACTAGCGAAACAGAAACTTGCTGGCCTATCGCCCAGCGCGGCTGCCAATGAACGAGAGCTGCTGGCGAAGCAGTTTCAGCAGGCGGGTGATGTCGTGCGGAATCTGGAGAAGGCGGCCATTGCAGCCGATATGCCGACGAGTCGTGCGGAGGGACGGTATCAAAAAGAGATGGCTGAACTGCGCACCCTGGTGGAGCGCCGCAATCAGGCCGTCGACCAAGACTCGCGATTAACACGAGCGAAGTCGGAACTGAAAAACGCCAAGGAACACCTGGAACAAGCCAAAGCCAAACTAAGTCGAGAGGTGGCGGACATCGAGCGTGCAGAGGGGCAACTGCGGACTCAGCAAAAACAAAAACAGGATGCCGAGGCGCGACTTCGTGATGCCAAAAACAAGAACAACAATAACAAGAACCCGAAAAACAAGAAGAAATAGTTGTCGTGGGACGTGCGTGTGTGGGAGCCGACCAGTATGCAGAATAGTCGACCAATTCATCATCCAGGACCGGGGTGGAGCCGATGTCGACCGCGACTTTTGATCGTGGCGACGCTGGGATTAAGTTGCCTGTTCGCACTCGGTTCCGCCGCCGCAGCAGCTCCGAAAAAACCTTCTGGCAGTTCGCAGTCGAAGAAGCCGAAATCCAGTCCGGTCACGACGGCTCAGAAGGGGATGGTAGATGCCAACAATCAGCTTGGGTTTGCCAAATTAAGCCTACAACAGGCGATTCGCGCTGCCAGTCAAGCTCGACAGGATGTCCAGAAGGAACATGATTCCGCCCCAGGATTGCAAGCCGCTCGACGGCTTCACGGCGAGCATCAGCAGGAGATGGAGGCGGAGAAAAAGGCGATTCGTGACGAGCTAGCCTATAACTCGACGTATCAAGCAGCATTGAAGAAAAAAGAAGAACTCAAGCAGCGAATGAATAGTTTGAGTGCTCCGGATTCGCCGGAGGGCAAAGCTGCTTTTGCGGGGTATCAGGAGGCGAGCAAGCAGATCCGCGATCTGGAGAATGAAGCCTTCACTCGCAATACCAAAGTGAAGACGATGCTCACCGAGGCGGCGCAGGAGGAAGAAGAAATTCGCGAACTGGTAAAAGGCCGTAATGCTGCCATTCAAAATGATCCGCGGTTGGCCAATGTGAAGAACGAGATTACCCAGGCGAAGGCAGCGGTGGCGATTGCCGAACAGCAAGCGGTGGCCGCCAAGCAGAAGCTCGTCCTCGCCCAGCAAGAATACGCTCGCCAAGCTGCTGCCAAAGCAGCAGCCAGCAATAAGAAGAAACCCAGCAAAGGTCGCAAACCGCCGCAGCGCTAGCGGCGTCATGGATTGACGGTCCATCCGGGTTGACGCGCCATCGCACAGCCGTGCGATAGGCGTTTACTTGATCGGCTTATTGGGGCGAGTGGCCTGTTTGCTGCTGCCGGGAGGTGGTGGTAACTGTGCGGGCTGAGGCACTCGTTCGTCGTTCGTAGGCTGATAACGTTCCACCACTTTTTTGTAGTTGAACGGTGCCGCTGGCTCCCAGAACTCACGATTGAACACGTTGAGTTTATCGAGCGTGTCATTCCAATTGGTGGCTCGATCTTCGAACACAAAGTTAGTGCAACTGGGGTTCTTTACGGGATCATAGTTGCGGTCGAACATCGCCATCGCCTTGGGAAGATAGTCTTTGTAATCGATGATGATGTGCAGCATTTTGAAATTGGCGGCGTCGGTTCGAGTCTTGGGAACGGCCTCCAGCCAGTACTCTTCCTTGGCATCTTTAGGCGTGATCACGCGGAGCCAAAACCGCTGCTTAATCTTCACCGCATCGGCGCCAAACATGAAGGGCAGGGGACCATCCACAATCGCTCGACCATGCATTTCCGGCGGCAATTCGGTTTGAATCAGTTGCTTCTTCTGATGATCGAAGGCGTAGATTGATTTACCATCGCAAATCCACTGTTCGCCTTTGTCATCCGCATGCGGCACATAGCGGCCCTTCTCTTTTTCCGTCTGCGGCGCCTGGTAGTACAACGTGTTCTCAACTTTGAACATGCCTTTGTCGGGAGCCGAATACTTGATGATGCCGCGGCTTTGCGTCTTCGCCGGCAGTTCGCCCGTTTTCGCATCGCGCGCGACAAAGACGGCGTCGTATTCCCAGCGCGTGAAATTACAGCGGTAGCGCTTAATGTCGGCACTCGACACTTGCCAATGATTGAGGATTTGGTCGAGGTATTTCTCATGTTCGGGGCCGAGTTTATCGGCCCAGGGCGGTGCTTGCGGGGCCGCCAAGCCAGCGGGTAAAGGCTGACGCGCGACAGGTTCCTTCAGGTTTGTTTCCTTGGGTGCAGCAGCCGGTATCGTGGGTCGTTCACCAACCTGTGACGCCGGACTCACCGTGGATTTGCCGGTTTTCGATCCGGTCGGTCGAGGCCCGGCGGGATTCGTGGGCGCAGGACCGGTTTGAGCGGCGATGGTGGTGGCCAGTTGCAGGATCACCAGCAGCGCGAGTAGTAGGGAGCAGCCGCCACTGCCGGACTTTGTCCCCAGTGTCAAACTACGAAGGCCCAAACTACGAAGGCCCAAACGACTAAGCCCCAAACCGCTCAGCAAACGCTCAGTTCGATCCTTCGAAACTACCGTCACTCGCATCATGATGGCCTCCTCCTTGAGGCAAGAATCATTGTCGCTGGCCGACGAGCGTAGTGGTTGCGTTCCCGCGACCACCGCGCGCAGACCCCTCCCTGGATCTCGACGCGCGGGAGTGTAACACGATTCCGCTCCGCGAAGATAGATCGATTTCAGGAAGTTCCAGCGAGTTCTCGGTCGACCCTAACTCGATCAATACTTGACGGACCGCCCAACTTCCGTAAGTTGTTACCCCATGAAGAAAACCATCACCGAATATCGGACGTTTTTTCGCGAGTTCCGGGAGACCTTCAACACGACGGGAGCGATCGCGCCGAGCGGTCGTTCGTTGGCTCGAGCCACCGTGCGTCCCCTCAGCGAACACCAAGGCCCCAAGCGCGTCCTGGAGGTGGGCCCCGGCACGGGTGCCATCACCAAAGAGATCGTGAAACATATCCATCCAGGCGATGTGTTCGATCTCGTCGAAGTCAATGAACGGTTCGTCGAGGTGTTGCAGCGCCAGTTTGAACAGGAGCCGACGTGGCGGCAGGTAGCTCCACAAACTCGCGTGTGGCACAAGACGGTCCAAGAGGTGCCCACCGACGAGCCGTACGACTACATCGTCTGCGGAGTGCCGTTCAACAACTTCAGCATCGGCCTGACGCGTGAAATCTTCCGCCACATGATTAAGCTGCTGAAGCCCGGCGGCACGCTCAGCTTCTTCGAGTATCTCTGGATTCGCCGGCTGAAGCTGATGGTGGTCAGTCAGAGCGAACGGAAGCGACTCGGCGGCGTCGGCCAGGTGCTAGGCCGCTACCTGGACCGCTACGAATTCCGTTGTGATACCTGCTGGATCAATTTCCCACCGTGCATGTCGCATCATCTGCGCGTGACACCGAAGAAAATGGACTAGCCGATCAGGCCTCGCTCACTGAGCAGTTGGACAATGCGATCGACGCAGGCATCGACACCTAGTTGATCGGTGGGCAGCACGAGCTGTGGATCAACGGGCCGTTCATACACGGCTGACACTCCTGGGAACTCGGCCAATTCGCCGCGATCCGCCAACTGATAATGTCCCTCGGTGTCGCGCTGCCGGCAGACTTCCAGGGGACAATCCAGGTGCACGACCAGGAATCGCTCGCGGCCAATCATTTCAGCCGCCTTGTCACGGATCGCCGCGTCGGGCGCCACGAAGGCCGCAATACAGAGAAGTCCAGCCTCGTTCATCAGCCGCGCCACCTCGGCACTGCGCCGCAAATTCTCGCTGCGGTCATCGGCGGTGAAGCCCAAGTCTTTACTGATCCCGCGACGCATCGCTTGTCCGTCCAGCACCACGACTGCGCGACCTTGCTGAAACAGACGTCGCTCGAGTGCGTAAGCAATCGTGGATTTTCCGGCACCGGTAAGTCCCGTCAGCAGAATGGTGGCTGGCTTTTGACCGTAGCGAGCTTCACGTTCGGCACTCGTCACCATACTCGAC
>JBJSXJ010000038.1:0-13057 GCA_046086325.1 Planctomycetota bacterium
CTGGAAGTCCGTCGTACCTGGAAGTCCGTCGTACCTTTCGCTGTTCACTTACGACGGAAGAGCTGGATCGCTTTGCCCAGCGAATCCACGAACTGATCGACTTCCGCCAGCGAGTTGTATAAATAGAAACTCGCGCGACTACTAGCACTCAGGCCCAGATGAGCGTGTAACGGCATGGCGCAATGATGCCCCGCTCGAATCGCCACTCCCCAAGCATCCAACGCCTTGGCAACTTCGTCGGCTTGCAGCCCGGCGACGGAGAACGTCACGATGCCACCCTTTTCCGCCACGGGCGGTCCCACAATTTGCACACTGGATAAATCGGCTAGCCGCCGATGCGCGTGGGCGGTGAGCCGCTGTTCGTGAGCATGAATGCGTGACAATCCAACTCGTTCCAAATAGGCGATGGCGGCCCCGAGTCCAATGGCGGGCACGATGGGTGGAGTGCCCGCTTCAAATTTGGCGGGCAGCCGAGCCGTCGTGTAGCCGCTGAGGGTCACGGTGCCGATCATACTGCCGCCACCCAAAAACGGTGGCATCGCCTCCAGCAATCGCTCCTTGCCATACAACACGCCCACACCCGATGGTCCCAGCAGTTTATGCCCGCTGAAGACCAGGAAATCGGCGTCCAGATCAATCACATCCAGCGTTTGATGCGGAGCAGCCTGAGCGGCATCGACGAGAACCACAGCGCCCGCCGAATGAGCCGCTGCAATGAGTGGCTTGAGCGGATTGATCGTACCGAGCACGTTCGAAACGGCGGTGAGGGCGACGATACGCGTTCGCGGTCCCAGCAGTTGATAAAAGGCGTCCTGATCCAAATGACCAGCAGCGGTCACCGGCACATAGCGTAGCGTGCAACCGGTCCGCTCCGACAACTGCTGCCACGGGACAATGTTGGAGTGATGTTCCATCACCGACAGTAGCACTTCGTCACCCGCTCGCACCTGCGAGTCGCCCCACGCTCGAGCGACGCAGTTAATGCCCGCCGTGGTACCGGAGGTGAAAATGATTTCGTGTGACCGCTGAGCGTTCATCAGACGGCGACATGCTTCCCGCGCGGACTCATATTGTTCCGTGGTTCGTGCCGCGAGCTCATGTCCACCGCGATGCACATTGCTGAAATACTGTTCGTAAGCGGCCGTCATCGCATCGAGAACTTGGCGAGGTCGCTGTGTGGTAGCTGCATTGTCGAGGTACACCAGCGGATGTCCCGACTCCAGCTTCGTCTGCAAGATCGGAAAGTCCGCCCGCAGAGACTCAATTTCCGCGTCGCTCAGCGGCGCGTCGTGGCTGCTACGGGGCGCTGACTTGGCAACCACCGTCTCCACCGCCGGCAGCGACTTACCCAACTGCCGCTCCGCTAACTCACGCACAAAACGAACCATCGAAAAGAGTCCGTTACTGCGCAGCGGAGATATAAAGGTCCGTAGCTGCAACTCCTCGAAGAAGCGTTCCACCGGAAACTGCAGCATCTCGCTGGACGAACGACCGGAGTAGGCGGTGACGAGAATCGCCGCTAAACCTTTCACCATCGGAGCATCGCTGTCCGCGAGAAAATCCCAGCGATTTTTGTCGCTCGCCGCCGGTCGCGCAATTAGCCAAACCTGGCTTTGGCACCCCTGCACTCGATTCGCTTCCGTCCGCTCGGCGTCTGGAAAATCGGGCAACGATTCCCCCAACTCGATCAAATAAGCCAGCCGGTCGGAGGCCTGATCCAACTCCGCAAACTCTGTGCGGATTTCCTCGAGATTCGGCAAGTTTGAACTCATGCGATCGCTGATTGGGGTGGAATGAATCACTGGCTAAGTAGTCTACCTGACGACTTTAAGACGACAACCGGCCAGCGCAAGTTGCCGGGTAAGCGGTTCACGTCCGACACGTCGCCCACCAGGACGTACGCCGCCTCGGCGGGCAGCTCGCGCAGGTCCAGGTCGCCAATCAGTCGCCACTCTTGCTCTCCCGTCCAGCGTGCTGATGTAGTCGGTGCGGCTGTCGGTGCAGGTGTTGGTACTGGTGTTGCTAATGGTGTAGTTGCGGCTGCAGTCCGTGTAGTTGCCGCGACCCGTTCGCCACGTGGCTGGAAGAATGGTCGCTGAGGCTCAGCCAGCCGCTGCCAATCACGATCATCTCCATATTCGACGGGTCGAGCCCCGCGCTGCTGCAACCAATCCTGGCGAATTGCCAACCCGTACGGCTCAAAGTCCCATCGTCGTCGATGCCGCTGATAAACTCGCGCGGCTGACAAATCCGCCAGCTTCCTAGCCGTAAATCCAATCACTCGATAACCACCGCGTATCGCCAGCGACGAGGCAGCGAGTCGATTGGTCGTCAGGATTCGACTGAGCACGGCAAGTGCCGAGCGATCCTTGGCCGGTCGCTCCCACAGCAACTCATCGAAATACTCCTCCTCACTTTGATCTTCCCAGCGACCATCATGTCGTCGAGTGCAATGGCAGAGGAGCGGATCCTGCGGCACTTGCTCAATCGTCAACCAGCTCACCAGCGCGCCGCTGTCGTATTTGCTCGCGTTGTTCACGCTCACTGCCAGCGCCGCTGATGAAGCAGCTGTTGTTGAAGTAACGGCTGGCGAAATCACGGCTGGCGAAATCACGGCTGGCGAATTGATCGATGGGACGTGGCCTGCGTCGCCGCCATGCGCTGGCGGTGGAGTCCAACCGTGCCAGAATTCCCGCTGTCGTTCGCGGGCTTGGAGCAACCGTTCAACTTGGCCGCCAGGTCGTACCGTCAACGTCAACAGTCGCTGACCAAGCAGCACCAGCGCTCGATCCGCCACAGGCAGAGCGCGGTCAGGAAGGGATTGCTCAGCACCTCGAATTGATTCGGGGAGCAACCAGGTGAGCGAGGCGGAAAGTTCAGGTGGCAGTACGGGGGAGATTTCACATCTTAGCTGCAGCGCGGATCGCGAAGGCTGAGCGGAATCCGCAGGCGTCGTCGCCGTTGTCACCGTCGCCGTTGTCACCGTCGCCGTTGTCGTCGTCGTCGCCGAGGCCCTGAGGCTACGCAGCCAACCGGCCAGCGTCAGTTTGTCCGACGCGACAGTCACCTCGACATACGGCACTCCCAGGCGTTCTGCGACATGTTGCCCGAACCGCGCCGTGCTGGTGGATTTCACAAGCAACAATCGCTCGCCTGTTTCCCGCAGCTCACGTCCGATCGCTCGCCACCCCGCAAACCACTCTGGCTGCTCATCCCAGGCGCGCGCTATGCGGGAGCTCACGACACTCACCGTTCCCCGCTCAACGAGCTCGCTTGACCACCAAACCAAACGCGGTTCGAGCCAGCAGTCAAACAGCGGCGTTGAGATCCAGGGGACTCGCAGTGTAATCTCACCGCCCAAGCACTCGGCGTCGTGATGAGGGACTACTGCGTCCGACGTTGCGGCGTTGGCAGCAGGTTCCCGCAGAGAACTCGTCGTGGGCGACGAGGCAGGAACAGGAATTTGAGTTGAAGTTGAAGTTGGTGTCCTGGGAATCGGGACCCAGCGTTCACCTTGTGGCTGGAATCCGGCAAGCGACAGGAAATCGACGAGTGCGTGGTTGGTCTTCATGAGCATCTCAACTCATTGAGCCGCACCACTGACCCACGTAAACAGCGGAGCGACGTTCAAATCATGACGGAGAGGTTATTTGGTTTCGAGTAGCTTTTCCATTTTCGCTGACAGTTCTTCAATGCGATGACTCACCGCTACCACTTTGCCCTCGCGATCGACCAACATCAGAGTTGGAATTCCGCGCACGCCATATTTGGTGGCGAGTTCTTGTGTGCCTTCGCCCGCCAGCGTCGTCCAGGGCAAAGGATTCTTTTCCAAGAAATCGGTTAGCGCGCCCAAGTCGGCGTCCAGGCTGATCCCGACAATATCAAAGCCTTTCTGGTGATGCTTCTCATACATCGCCTTCACATTCGGCAACTCGCGAATGCACGGTCCGCACCAAGTGGCCCAGAAATCGACAATCACCACTTTGCCCCGATAGGCTTCCCACTTGAAAGGCTGCCCTTCCACGGTATTGCCCGCAATCTCCAGCGGCTTCCCCACTAAATCCGACTCCTTCTGATCGGGTGACTTGGCCAACTTCCGACCATAACGAGCTAATTCCTTGTCGCTACTCTTGGCGAACAAACCTCCCAATTCGGCGAAATGCTTTTCCCGCTGATCGCCATCTTCCAAACGATTGATCACTCGCACCGTACTCGATGCCAACCGCACATGACGTTCATCCAGCTTGTTCTGTTCACAGTACTCCTTCACCGTGGCCAAAACGGCTGGGACTTGATCCAGCGGAGCGTTATCTGCCTCAATTACCTGACGTTCCAATTGCAGGAATTTGATCTGCCGAGCCACGCTGGGCCGCTCATCGTTTTGCAATTCTTTGACCACCAGCGCCAACTTTGCATCGGCTTCCGGGTTACCTTCCGCCGCTTGTTTGTGCAGCGTTTCGAGCTTGGCTTGAGTAGCGACGAGCTTCGTTTTTTCATCGGCATCGTTGGCGGACAAGATCCGATCTGCCGCGATTACGATCGCATCCGCAAAGCCCGTGCGACCCTGAATCGTCTTCGGCTTTTCCTGCATCTTAAGAATGAAATCAGCGAGCTGCCGAGTGGTGAGTGAAGCGCCGGGAGCATAGGGATTACCGGCGGGAATCTGCTTTTCATCTTCCGTGGCTGGCGCCTTTGCTGTCGGATCCTTGGTGGAGGAATCTCGAGTGGCTGAGTCTTTACTGGTCGAGTCCTTCACGGCTGGCGCTTTGGCGGTCGGGTCCTTCGCAGTCGGGTCGCCGGCCGAGCTGCGACCGGCCGTGGCGGTACCACCGCGCTTGCCACCTCGCTTGCCATCGGGCTTCGGTACGACGGCGTCGTCTGCCAGAGCGAGGAACGCCTGGAGTGAAGCCTGCTGGCGAGCCGCCGTCTGTTCGTCGTCCTTTTTCGCAGACTTAGCGGCTGGCTTGTCGGCAGGTTTTTCTGCTGGCTTTTCGGCTGGTTTGTCGGCAGGCTTTTCGGCTGCTTCTTTCGTTTCTTTCTTGGACTCCTGAGGCGTTTCTTCTTTGGCTGGCGCCTTTTTACCGGGAGGTGCCGCGGCGTCATCTGGCTCGCCCGGCTCTTCACCAAACAATTCCGCCAGCTTGGCACCCAGTGCGGGGCCGCGAACATGCAGATCGGTCACTCGGCCATCTCGTCCGACCAGGAGCACGAACGGAATCGATTCCACTCCGCATTGTTCGCTCAGATCGGATCCCAAGACGTTGGCCCAGGGCAATGTTTGGTTCGCAAAGAAGCGATCGACGAGCGCTTTATCTCGATCCAAATTGATCGCGACGACTTCGAAACCTTTTTCGTGATAGCGATCATAGTTGCGTTTGATATTGGGGATTTCCACGAGACAGGGGCGACACCAGGTGGCCCAGAAGTCGACCAGCACAATCTTGCCTTCGTACTTCTTCCAGTCGAACTCTTCGCCCTCCAGCGTCTTGCCCGTGATGGCCAGCGGACTACCGATCAATTTCGCACGACGCTGACGGAGCTCGATTGTCTTGGCCAACTGCTCACCTTCGCCACCCTCTTTGTCCGCCGGATAGGCTTTGGCCAAAGCGGCAAACAAGGGATCCGCCAAATCTTCGCGCCGCTGATACTCTAGATTGCGAGCGATATCGAGCAGTTTTTCGAGCGTGAGCCGGCCGGGTTTACCATCGAGTGCCTGGGTGGCAGCGGCCATGAGCGCTTCGGCCGCTTCGGGTTTAGCGTCTGGTGCCAAGACCGCTTCAAACTTGGCATCGATTTCCAGTTCGTAGAGGCTGGTGAGTTCGGTGAGCTGCGGCAACATGGCGTTGATCCGCTCACTCTTGGTTCCCTTGAACGCCTCACCAATCGCCTGGAACGCACCAAGCGCTTCCTTTTGCATCTGGCTGGCTTGCAGCATGCCCGCTGCTTGCACCGTCATGTCGAACAGTTCTTCATCCTTATTGGGATCGGCCAGCAACTGATTCAGTTTTTCGGAAATCTCATCCGGCTCGACCGCACCACCGCTGGCCAGTTTGGCAAGGGTGAGCTGCAGCTGCGTCATGGTGCCGATGCGAACCAGAGCCGGACTTTTGTCCTTCACCAATTCATCGCAAAACGCAGTCATCTTCTTTTCCATACCGGGCATCCGCATTTGCGTCATTTGAATGAGCAGATCGCGTTTGCCGCGGGCGACGAGTGCGCGCTGCTTCTCGTCGGCGTCACTCGCCAAGAGGCGGTCGATGACGGTGAGTTGATCTTCCATCCACTGCGGTGCGTTGCGCATGCGTTCGCGGTCGTCTTTCCCCGGCGGACCGTTCTGTTCCATCTTGCGGAGGAACGCGAGCATCTCGTCGGGTGAGCCTTCGGGAAGCGGGTTTGCGCCACCAGCCGGCTCGCCGGTCTCACCAGGATCACCCGCGCCAGCTCCGGGCGGTGTGGTGGGCGGCTTCGGAGACTTGCCGGCTACTTTGGGGGACTGCCTTGAGCCGTCGTCGTCCGACGGTAGACCGTTATTGGCCTTAGCGGGATCGGCGCCACCTTCCGCCGTGTCGTCACCCGCTACTTGATAACGACTCTTATCGGCCGTTTTCGGCTCGGAGCTGCCGCTGCAGCCCCCGGCGACCATCGTCGCTAACGCACTCCCTGCGATCAGGCCGCAGCCCAACCAACGAACCCAGCTACGCCCGTCGCTTGTGTTTGTCATCATCCCCGTTCCTCTTCCTGCCACTGAACCAGACTTTTTCATCACGCGAGCATTGTAGGTGAAACCAGACGAGAGAACAGCGCCGAATCGCCTGAAGTTTCGCGGTTCGACAGCGAGCTGGATCGGTGCCGCGGTGTCTGCAGGCGCGGCACAAATTGGTGCTGCGATGCAGGAGACGCGGAGGTGACGGGGGGCACGGAGGGGTTTCGCGCGGAGTCACTGAGGGCTCGGAGAAGGAGCGAGTGGTAGAAGAGGGAGAGATGTGTGGTGGTAGAGGAGAGTCTTGGCAGGGGAGAGTGGTGGCAGGGGAGAGTGGTGGAAGAGGAGAGTGGTGGAGGAGGAGAGTCTTGGCAGGGGAGAGGCTACTAGACGGTGTGTGCCGACGTGTTTAAAAACAAACCTTGTCGGCACAGATCAGTCCGATGTTGACCCAATTTGCGAAAACGATCTATAATTATCCCCGCTTGTGCTACGGATAGCACGATTGCTGGTCTTTCAGGACTGGCGGCACTGTGCTCGATTCACCGACCCAGATGGTGAAACGAGTTCAGGTTCGGAGTTGAAACAAGGAGGTGACGCTCCATGCGGCCGCTCACACGGCATGGCTCGACCATGCCTGTATTCGTGCGTCGTCGGAACGCGTCCTATCCCGCTCGGGAGATCCGGTTCGTGTCGTATTCGCCAGCGGATGACAGCAAGGAGCGAGTTCGTCAAGCGACGGACATTGCCGATTTAGTCGGCAGCTATCTGGAGCTGCGCCGTCAGGGCCGAAACTACGTGGCGCGTTGTCCCTGGCACGACGATCGCAAGCCGAGTCTGCAGGTGAATCCGGAGCGACAGTCGTGGAAATGCTGGGTCTGTAATATCGGCGGCGATGTATTCAGCTTCGTCATGCGGCGCGAGGGTGTGGAGTTTCCCGAGGCGCTGCGAATGCTAGCAGATCGTGCTGGCATCACGCTCGCCGCGCAGCGACCCAAAGCGGCCACTCAGCCGGGCAGCCCGGACGATAAAGCCACCCTCTACCAAGCGATGGCTTGGGCGGAATCTCAGTTCCATCAGTGTCTCCTGGAAGCGTCCGTCGCCGAACCGGCGCGCCGCTATCTCGATGATCGCGGAATCACGGAACAGAGCATCGAAAAATTCCGGCTCGGCTACGCCCCCGATCAGTGGCAGTGGCTGGTCGAGCGAGCGCGAGGAACCGCATTTTCGGAGGCGGTGCTGGAAGCGTGCGATTTGATTGGACGCAGCTCCGGCGGACGGACGTATGATCGCTTTAAGGGGCGAGTGTTATTTCCGATCCATGACACTCAGGGGCGACCGATCGCGCTGGGCGGACGCATTTTACCGGGAGTGGTGGCGGCGGATCCGGAGCGCAATGCCAATGCTGCCAAATACATCAATTCGCGCGAAAACCCGCTGTTTACGAAAAGCGATAATCTGTACGCGCTGCATTTAGCCAAGCAGTCGCTGAACGCTAAATCGCGCAGCATCGTGGTGGTAGAAGGTTACACCGATGTCGTGATTGCTCATCAAGTGGGGCTCACGAATGTCGTCGCGGTGCTAGGTACGGCCCTGAACGGTCGTCATATTCGCTTGCTGCGACGATTTGCGGACACGGTCTATCTGGTGCTGGACGGGGACGAAGCTGGTCAGCGACGCACGAACGAAATTCTGGGTCTGTTCGTGGCGGAGCAGTATGACTTACGGATCATGACGTTGCCGAATCAAATGGATCCGGCCGATTTTTGTTTGGCTGAGGGTCGCGAGGCGTTTGAAACGCTGCTGGGGACGGCCACGGATGCCATTGAGCATAAGATTCGCGTCGAGACTCGGGGACTCGACCTGGTCAACGACACCTATCAAGCGAATCGGGCCTTAGAGAATATTTTGCGCACGATTGCTCGAGCACCCAATGCTATTTCGGCCAGCGCCGCCGATCATGCGTTGTGGGAATCGCAAATCATCAATCGGCTTGCGCGCCAATTCATGATCAGCGATACAGAAGTGCGCGCACGATTTCAAACTCTGCGTCGCAGCGACGAGCGTCCCGGGGAGGCGCTAGCGGCCGACGAGCTACCGAGCGAGACGCTTCCCGGCATCGCACTGGGCAGCCTGCCTGCCAAGGAGCGTGAGTTGCTGGAAATCTTGACGTTGCATCCCGAGCTAGGCACGACTGCCTTTGCCCAGATTCAGGTCGAAGACTTGCAATGTCCGGCCACGAAAAAACTGTTCAACACGATGCAGCAGTTAGTGGAACTGGGCGAGCCGATGGAGTTCACGTATTTGCTATCGTCACTGGAGGACGAACCCCTCAAAGGGCTCCTCGTGCAGCTGGATGATAGTGCGCGCGAGAAGGCGACATTGGCTAGTGAAACCGCCGCGCAGCGACTCGACGGACTCGTACGCGACTTTGCACTGCAGCGTCAATCGCGACTCGCTCGACCCGAAATCTCCGCGCTCGATCAAAAATCACTTCCATTCGAGTCGGAGTTGGAAGTTTTGCAGCGATTATTGGCGCAGGAAAGGAGTCGACGCGGCTTGTTGAACTGAGGTGACCTGAAGCGGTTGTCGGCCGATATATTTTCACCGCGCGGAGGGCCAAGTCGGTGCCAGGAAGAGTTTAGTTGGTTAGTTAGTTGGTTAGTTCATTGGTTGGAATGAGATGAGATGAGCGGAATTTCAAGAGCCCATGGATGGGAGCTTGGTTTCGCGCGTGACGTTTAACTGGCGACCCAGGATTGCTGGCGCGATCCCCACTGCCGGAAGAGCGAAACGTGGTTGGTGTCACGACGGCGCGCAAGTGTCGTATTCAGGAGGATTGGTCACGTGAACCATATGGAAACGGATTTGAAGGATTTATTGCGTCGCGGCAAACAGCAAGGCTTTTTGACTTACGAAGAAGTGAGTGCCTATTTGCCGGACCAGGATGTTACCACCGAGAAGCTCGATAATCTCTTGGTAGCTTTAGAGCAGCGTGGGATTGAAATCGTCGATCAGCTACCGGTGGCAGCGGTGAGATCCTCGAAGACTGCGCGCCCTGAGCTGCGGATTGCACCGGGGACTGCGGCGATCGGCCAGGCGAATACGGCACCTGCCGCGCCGGTGGAATTGCCCAAGCCCAGTGAAGATCCGATTCGCATGTATCTGAGTCAGATGGCGAACATTCCGCTGCTGACGCGAGAAGAAGAGATCGCCCTGGCGAAGAAAATCGAGGTCTCGCGCAAGCGTTTTCGGCGGATGCTTCTAACCTGTGACTTTGCTTTACGGGCGACGGTGGAGACGCTGAAGAAGGTGTATCGCGGTGAGCTGCCATTTGATCGCACGATCAAAGTGTCGCTCACCGAACGACTCACCAAGGAGCAGATTCTTGCTCGCATGCCGCACAATCTGCGAACCTTAGAGCATTTAATCAGTCGCAACCACGACGACTTCTCCGCGCTGATTTCCCGCTCCACGACGCCCGAAAAGCGCTCCACGGCGCGGCGGGATTTCTTGCGCCGGCGGGCCAAGTGCTTGCAGCTTGTGGAAGAGTTAAGCTTGCGCACTCGGCGCGTCCATCCGCTGATGCGGCAGCTCGACGATTTCTCCCAGCGGATGGATGAGATTCGTAATCGGCTGGCCAAGATCGACGGCGATCCCGAGGCCGCTGAGGAGCGCACGGTGCTGCGTCACGAGCTGCGCGACTTGATGTTGACGACGCTGGAAAGCCCGAGCAGCTTGCGCACTCGAGTGGCCCTCATGCGCCGTCTGTATCAGGAATATGAAAATGTGAAGCGTGATTTGTCAGCGGCGAACTTGCGTTTGGTCGTTTCGATTGCCAAGAAATATCGCAATCGCGGATTGAGCTTCCTGGATCTGATCCAGGAGGGAAATACGGGATTGATGCGAGCGGTGGACAAGTATGAGTACCGTCGCGGCTTTAAGTTCTCCACGTATGCGACCTGGTGGATTCGGCAGGCGATCACGCGCGCGATTTCCGATCAAGCGCGAACGATTCGCATCCCGGCGCACATGATTGACGTACTGGGAACGCTGCGCAACACGCAGAAGAAGCTGGTGCAGCAGCTACATCGCGAACCCACACTGGAAGAGATCGCCACCTCTGCGGGCGTGCCGTTTGATGAAGCGCGCCGAGTGCTGGATATTGGTCGCAATCCGGCCAGCTTGGATCGTCCGGTGGGGGAGGGCGAGGATTCGTCGTTCGGTGAACTCATCCAAGATCACTCGACCGAAAATCCGCTGCGTCTGGCCAACAACGGAATTTTGCGCGAGAAGATCGAAGCGCTGCTCAAGACGCTCACGTTCCGCGAGCGCGAAATTATTCGTCTGCGATATGGGCTGGGTGATGGTTACACCTACACGCTGGAGGAAGTCGGCCGCATCTTCAAGGTCACTCGCGAACGCGTACGACAGATTGAAGCGAAGGCGGTAAAGAAGCTGCAGCACCCGGTTCGCAGCCAGCAGCTGGCCGGCTTCATGCGAGGTGCTGCCTAACCCAGGGGGTACTCTGCGACCCGTTTAGTTCAGTATCGGCTGGGGAGCAGTCCGTGGATCGATCCACGGGAATCCCAGCACGATGTCAATTCTGCGGCTCCGCCGTGCTCGACCGTCATGTCGGCTCGGCGGAGTCGTCGTTTATACCTCTGCTACTCCACGTGTGTACTGGTGTCGAATGGCGTAGACTAGGGGCCTTGAGATTCCGTTCGTGTCCCGCGAAGCAGAAAGCACTGCCACCATGAAGATCGCTCGAGGCAAACTACAAGAGTTGCACCGGATTCACCGTCAGCTGACGGACCTGCGCGAACGACTCGCTCGCGGCCCCAAATTGATTGCGGCGGCGGAGGGGAGTGTGAAGACGACGGAGCAGCAGTTAGTTGAGGCGAAGGATGCCTATCGCAAAGGCCGAATGGGGGTCGATGAAAAGCAACTGCACTTGAAGCAGCGCGAGTCGCGCGTGAAGGACTTACAGGGCAGGCTCAATGCCTGCGAGAACAATCGTGAGTATCAGATTCTGAACACGCAGATTGCCGCTGATCAAAAGGCGAACAGTGTTTTAGAAGATGAGATTTTAGAAGGGATCGAAGTGCTCGAGGCGCTGCAGGCCGAGATGAAATTGCAGGAAGGCAATGTGGTCAAAGTACAAGATGAGCTGGTGCGCGTGCGGCAGCGCGTGCAAGAGCAGCAAGCGGGATTGGAATCTGAGTTAGCACGAGTGCAAGCGGAATTGGGGCGAGCGGAGGAAGATTTGCCCGAGGATTTTCGGGTGGAGTACACGCGTGTGACCAAGGCGCGGGGCGAACAAGCGCTGGCACCGCTGGAAGGCCAATCCTGTGGTGGCTGTTATCAAACTTTGACTCCGCAAACGGTCAATGATGTGCTGGCCGGGCGGCCCGTCTTCTGTCGCAGCTGCGGCGTGTTGCTCTATCCGACGGCCGAGTGATCGCCAGGAATAACCGTTCAGACCGATCTTTACATTCACCGATGAATAACTAAAAATGATATCTCTAATGTTGTGATTGATCGGTAATCAACAGCGAAACAATTGTCGCGGCCTCCACCCTGGTGGAGGTCGTGTTTTTTTGTGAAGGTTCGTGAGGAGCAGGGTGGAACGATGAGCGACTACATCCCGATGACTCAAGCTGGCTACAACAAAATCAAGGCTGAAATCGAACAATTAGAATTGGTCGAGATGCCGAAGATTGCGGAGAAGATTGCCGAGGCGCGCGCCGAGGGCGACTTGCGCGAGAACGCTGAGTATCACGGGCAGCGTGAACGCCAGGGTCAGATGCAAGCCAAGATCAATTATCTGAAGAGCAAGCTGGCCAAAGCATCAATTGTGGATTCCAGTCGGCTCCCCAAGGACGAAGTGGCCTTCGGCGCCACCGTGACCGTCAAAGACCTCGACTTTGACGACGAAGAAGTCTTCACGCTCGTCGGCGCCGGCGAGGAGAATTACGATCAGGGCAAGATCTTGGTAACGAGTCCGATGGGGCTGGGGTTGGTCGGCAAAAAGGTTGGTGAGGTCGCGGAGATTAAAGCTCCCAAAGGCGTCATCCGCTTTGAAATCCTCAAGATCAGTTATGAACTCGACGAGTAATCCCCGCGTGCCGGTAGCCTTCGGCTTGGTTCGTGGCCGATTGGTTTCAGGCCGATTGGTTTCAGGATGTGCGGCCAGGATGCAAACCCGCAGCGGCTCGGGATTCTTCTTCAGCGCCCGGCTCAGGCAGGTCCGTTACACCCAGCGAGCGATCTGGACCGCGGTGCTTCTGCTGCTTGTATCGCGGAGCGCGCCGCAGACTTGGTCCCAGGAAGTCAGCACCGAACGGTCGGCTCGGG
>JBJSXJ010000039.1:0-8139 GCA_046086325.1 Planctomycetota bacterium
ACATTCGCGGCAGCATCACAATCAAGAGCGCCGTGTTGTAAATGCCAAACTGTGCCGGCGCAACGAGTCGACAAAGCAGGCCGAGTACCACGAGGGATATGAGCTGCGCGCCGATTTGACCGCTCACCGCCAGCAATGTCCCGCGACGAGCCAGCGTCTGCAAATCGGCTGCTGCTGCCGACGTAGCTGCTGCCGCTGACGACTGCGTCGATGGGGACTGCGTCGATGACTGCGGCTGCGGCTGGGACGAATGAGTCTCTGGCATCATGGGGCCTGAAACGAGGTGTTAACGACTATTTCCCGCATCCGGCAGCTACCCCGCCTTGATTGCGCCGCCATTCCTGGCACAATAGGCCCCGGAGGCTATCCGAATGGTGAGGGGTCTGATTCGAAATCAGATGCCGGGAAACCGGTTGCGGGTTCGAGTCCCGTGGCCTCCGCTCTCTCACTCTGCTGACTTGGACCGCCCTGCTTTCTGCAAGGCGGCAGTTATTTTTCCCTGTGTGACCGGTCCGTCAAACGCGATCGGCGGGTCACCGTTTCCTGGGAAAATCACGAGAAACGGAATCGAAACACTCGTGTGCCCCAAGTCCCGTAAAAACTGATCGACCGCCTCACCCGTTTCATCCGCGTGAGTCTTATCGGCCTTGACCACCTCCACGGCATTCTCCGCCACGATCGCCAGCGTCTTCTTCGTGTTGTAAGCGATCACTTCGTTGGTCTTGCAATTCAAACACCAATCGGCGGTGAAGTCGATCATCACCGTCTTTCCCTCAGTCAACATCTGCTCGACCTGCCCTCGATCAAACGGCTGCCAAGGCAGGAGGGCCTGAGACGGTCCCAAAAACGTGAAACCGAGCAGCGCGATGGACGCTGCCAGTCCACCGCCCACCAGCCAAGCGACCAGCTTCTGACTCGCCTCGGCGAACATCGAAGTTCGGCCAATCCACCAGCAACCAACTCCCAGTCCCAAGAGCAGCGACGCGGTCGGCACGACCATTTCACGGCGAATAAAACTCAGCATGAACACCACGGTCGCCAGCAAGACAAATCCCATCACCTGTTTGAAGGTCTCCATCCAAGCGCCCGGCTTCGGTAAGAACTTGAGCAACTGTGGCACCGCGCCCAGGATTAAGTAGGGCAGTGCCATGCCGGTACCCAAAGCGAAAAACGTGGCGAAGACAACCGGCGCCGGCTGCTTAAACGCCCAGGCCAGCGCACTCCCCATGAGTGGTCCCGTACACGGTGTGGCGAGCATCGTCGTGAACACACCTTTCGCAAATGCACCGAGGAACCCTTCCCCTTGGGCTGTATCCGCCAACGTACTCGAACCGGCTAATCCCGGAAGCGGAATCTCCCAGATCCCCAGCATGCTCAGAGCGAACACAAACACCACCGATATCAACGTGATGTTGAAGGCGGTGGACTGAAATTGCTGTCCCCAACCTAATTTGAAAACCACAGCCAGCGCCGCCAGCACCATGAAGACCGACAGCAGCCCAAGTGAATAGATCAAGTTGAGCAAAAACACTCGGCGCCGATTCCCTTGACTCTGCTGTACGAACGCCACAATCTTGAGACCAATCACGGGCAACACACACGGCATGAAGTTCAAACAGATCCCGCCGAGAAAGGCAAAGAGCAGCGCCGAAGCGAGTGTCGTTTCCGCATCCTCCGTGCGCACCGTCTGCACGTTCCACTTGCGCTGCGAGTTACTGCCAGTCTCTGTGCCAGGGCTGGCGGTCGTGGGCTTCGAGTCAACTGCCACCGCCGGATCGCTCGTTCCAGCGGACGACACCTGACCCTCTACCAACCGACGAGCCAACTCGTATTTGCTGGCGGCAAACGTCAGTGGAACGGCGCCGCCCGTCGCCGGAGAACCGCCACCGCCTGCCGCGACCACCTGCAGGTCACCGCGAAACTCCACCCCCTGCGGCGGTTCACACTGACGATCATCGCACGTTTGTATGCCGATGATGCCACGGATCGAGATGGTACCTGGCTGAGCGTCCGCCGGTACCTTGATGGGCACCGACCACTCGACCGGACGGTCATGGTACGAGACCAGCGCTCCGTTCACATCTGTTTTCGTCACTGGCTTGGCATCCGCCGTAGCCGCCGCAGCGGTCCAGCCAGCGGGCAGATTGAGGCCAATAAGGGTCGGCATGGAAACGGAATTCGTGCCGGTCACCTTCTTCTGATACGCATAGATATGCCACTGATTCAGCGGCTCGCCGCGCACCACTAGATTGACCGTGCTACCGGGTTGAACAGTCCCGGTCTGCAGTTCGCCGGTGAGATTGGCATGTGCGAGCTTCGGTCGATACGGGCCCGGCTTTCCCGCCCAGGGCGCAGCAGCCGCAGCCGCCGCCTCGCCAGGCTTCGAATCGACTGCGACTGCGGGATTTTTTTCATCAGTTCCAGTGGGCGTCGTCGCCGCATTTTCCCCGACCGCCTCTTTCTTAAAATCCTGCAGCGTCACGGCAACGGTCTGTTTGAACGGAATGCAGCTATCCGCATCGCGACACGACAAACCGCTCGCCTTCAGCGTGATCTCGCCCGCCGCGCCATTCGCACCAGCAGTCCCGCTCGGATTCACTCGGACCGCCGCCGTCCAAACCACTCGTCCTTCATACTCCTCTAAATCGATACCGGGATACTCGTCGACCCGGCGCTTCTTCGGCGGATGATCGGGTTTGAACTGTTTATCAAGCAGTTCGACTTTCACCGTGCCGCCCAATTCCAATTTCGTGGGCAACGGACCGCCCTTGGCCTGCGTGATCGAGTAGATATGCCACTGCGGTTCAATCTCGGCGGTGACGATGAGCTTCCCGGTTGGTCCACCGTTGTCAGCGACAATGCGAGCCGTGAACGTCACCTTATCGCCCGCTCCGCCCAGCCCCCCAAAATTGTCGACACCCCCGAGTTGCTCGAAGACATTCAGCTTGGGTGAATCATCCGCCGCAACCAGTCGCCCGCGCGACGAGGCTGCCGCCGCCACCAGCATCAGGACCGTCGCCAGCAGACGAGCTAGCGCAGGGGAAAGAGCTAGCGCAGGGGAAAGAGGCCGTCGAGAACGGAGGCTCCGCAGCTCATACCCAAGCTCGATGGCACTGGCCAGCGGTTGTCGTCGACTCATCGTTATCTCTCCTGAATGCCAGAGTCTGTACACCATCGAAGTCGTGATGCCACGTTATTCTAAGTCGTTTGATCGTAATGTGGGAAGTCTAACCGCTCATCAAGTCGCTCATGCAGATGGCGTAAGCGGATCGACAACTCGCGCAGACGTTCCAGCACCGCAGCCGGATCGCGAAACGTACGCTGTTCCAGGTAAAGCCAATCGAGCCAGTTGAGCGGTGCGAGCAGAATCGAGCTCAGGTCATACGCGGCGATCAGTCCACGCTCCATCGGGGACAGGCGCCGCACCGTCTGATAGGCATCCAGTCCCGCTTGCCAGCCGACTGTTTCATCTCCCGCGAGGCTACCGATAAGTCGCGCGACATCGGTAGCGATCGAATCACGACGCATGGCGCCATAGTCAATCAAGCCGGTGACTTCATCGCCCTGGAAGAGCACATGCTGATACCAGATGTCGCGAAGACAAGGTTGCAGCGTTTGACGATAGGTCATCGCCGACGTCAGCGAGTCGAGAATCACCTGCATGACGGCCGGGGCGGAAGCCAGAATCTGGCGCGCGAGTCGCAGTAACTCGTCCTCTTCGCCTGCCGTTCGCCCAGCCTGCTCCACGGCCTGTTGCAGTTGGTCGAGTCGGCCGTCGAGCCACTGGCGGATGCGGACATTGCGTTCGCGAATTCCGGGCATTGGCTGCTTGGCGGTATCGGGTTCAAACCCGGCGATAGCGACATGGAATTCGGCCAGTGCCATCGCTGCCGCGCGCAGCTTATTCAGCCGTGGCGACTGCCGAAAATCGGCCTCGCCCGGTAGCCACGGTGCCGCTTCCCAGAACCGCTGGCCCAGCCACAGCAGCGTGTCGCCTTGCTGGGTGGGGAGCGGATCGGCGAGTCGGGTGAAGCCGTGCGTGGCGGCAAAGTGGATGGCGGCATGAACCCACCGCAAACGCTCGCCCTCCGTCTGCTCCGCCGGCCAGCAGCGCAGCAGAAATTCACCCCGCGGCGTCGTTAAACGCCAGAGCTGAACGCCGCTGAACCCACCGCAATCGGTGAGTGGCCAAATGGTCGTGCGTCCCTCTAAATCGGGAAAAGCAGCCACGGCGATTAACACTTGGATATCCATGGGGCGACGCGCTGGTGGTGAAAATTTCGAGTTAAGGGTGGCGGGCTGGGGTCGGTCCGACTATCGTAAGCTAGGTTGTCTGCGTTGAGCTTGTGGGTTCCGTGGAGTTTGCTGGAATTCGACTAGCTCCAGTTGTCATCTTTCGATTCGCGAACGCTTTTTTCACCACGGTTTTCACCATGATTTTCCGTCTTCGCACGATTCTGGCGGTCTGCGTGACCGCTGCCTGCTGCAGTACATCGCTCCTCTGGTCACAGGAGAAACCGGCCGCTCCACCAGCTCCGCCCTACGCGGCGATTCTCAAGGACGCTAAGAACTATAACGGTTTGATGAGCGTCTGGCAGAAGGGGTCCAATCTGCTCATCGAAATGGGACCGGCCGAATACAACAACGAATTCATCGTCCTGATCTCCATCGCCCGCGGCATCGGACAGACTCCGCTCCTCGGCGGCTACTCTTGGGGCTTCGGTGATGACTGGGTCTGGACGTTCCGCAAAATCGACGACAAGGTGCATCTGATTCGCAAGAACGTGCGTTTCCGAGCCGCTCCGCGAACCCCGGAAGCGACCGCCGTGGCGAATGCTTATACGGACAGCGTGCTCTTCAGCCTGCCCATCGTCGCTCAAGGCCCTAAGGGTGGCGACCTGGTCGACTTTACTCCGGTCTTCATGAGCGATCTGCCGCAGATCTCCCAAGTTCTGCCCGGCTTCATCTTTGCTCGCGATCGTTCCACCTGGGCCGCGATCAAGGGCTTCAAAGACAATATCGAACTCGAAGTGGCCGCGACCTATGCCTCAGGTGGCGGTGCTGACATCGACACTGTCGCCGACTCGCGCGGTGCCTCCATCAACGTTCACTACTCGATTAGCCGCATTCCTCAAACCGGTTACCAGCCGCGTTTGGCCGACGACCGCGTCGGTTACTTCTTGACGGCCGTCAAAGATTTCTCCAAGACGAGCGACCGTGATCCGTTTGTGCGCTACATCAATCGCTGGCACCTGGAACGACCAGCGGGCCCGAGCGAAGGACCGTCGACACCCAAACAGTCGATCGTGTTCTGGATCGAGAAGACCGTGCCGTTCAAGTATCGCAAGCCGATCCGCGAAGGAATTGCCGAGTGGAATAAGGCTTTCGAAGCTGCCGGTTGGTTGAATGCGATTGAAGTGCGTCAGCAGCCAGACAATGCCGACTGGGATCCCGAGGATATCAACTACAACACGTTCCGCTGGATCACTTCGAGCGCCGGCTTTGCCATGGGGCCGTCGCGCGTTAATCCCTACACCGGTCAGATCCTTGATGCGGACATTATCTTCGATGCTGATTTCCTCACATCGTGGAAGCAAGAATTTGAAACATTGACGGCTCGACCCGTCGGTGCCGCACTGTTCGACGATCGCGATGATGAACCCTCGGCTCAAAAGACTGCCGCCGATCTGTTCATGCGTCGTGGTCAACCCGCTCACTGCTTCTTGCGCGAGGGGATGTCGAGCCAGATGGCGTTTGGTGCCGTGGCGATTGAAGCCATCGCCGCTGATCCCAAGGTCGCTGCCGAGATGCAAGAAAAGCTACTCATGCAGGGACTCAAGGAAGTCACGATGCACGAGGTCGGTCACACGCTCGGCCTGCGACACAATTTCAAGGCGAGCAAGTGGCTGAGCTTGAAGGATTTGAATGATCCCGAAAAGGCCAAGGGTGCACTCGTCGCCTCCGTGATGGATTACAGCCCGACGAACATCGTGCCGAAGGAATGGAAGCAAGGCGATTATTACATGACGACACTGGGCCCGTATGACTTCTGGGCGATCCAGTACGGCTACGCACCGCTCAACGGTGGCACTGCGGGCGAAGTGGGCGAGCTCAAGAAGATTGCCTCGCGCAGTGGTGAACCGGCACTCGCTTTCGCCACGGACGAAGACACGACGGGCGGTGCACCCGATCCGGACACCAATCGCTTTGACCTCGGCAGCGATCCGCTGGAGTACGCTCGCTTGAAAGCTCAATTGGTGACGGAGCTGATTCCCGGCCTGGTCGATCGCATGGTGAAGGAAGGCGACGACTACACACAAGCGCGCCGAGCATTCAGTGTGCTGTTGGGTCAGCAAGGATCGGCGATGCAGTTCGTCGCTCGTTATGTTGGTGGATTGCAGACGAGCCGCAGTCACAAGGGTGACAAGGATGCCAAGCCACCGTTCAAGGTCGTCGATGCGAAGATGCAGCGCGATGCACTCACCATGCTCGAACAACAGCTCTTCAATGACAAGCCGTTCCAGTTCCCAGCCGAACTTTACAATCAGCTCGCTTCGTCGAACTGGTCGCACTGGGGTCTGCGTCGACTGGCGTCCCGTGAAGTGGCGGTGCACGACGTGATTCTGCAGTATCAGGATTCGGTCGTGGGACAACTGCTCTCGCCGGGCACGTTGACTCGATTGCACGACGCCGAACTGAAAGTGCCTGCCGATCAGGACGCTTTCACAACGGCAGAATTGATCGAGCGGATGACGAAGTCGATCTTCTCGGAAGTGGAGACGGTGAAGGAAGGCGAGTATACGAATCGCAAGCCGGCGATCAGCAGCTTGCGACGTAACCTGCAGCGCAGTTATCTGCGTCGGCTATCGAACTTGGCGATGACCAAGGGTGCTGCACCCGATGATTGCCAGACGATCGCCTACACGGAGCTGACGGCCCTGAACGCTCGGATCGACCAACTGCTCAAGGGTAATGTGAAGCTAGACAGCTACTCACGTGCTCATTTGCAGGAGTCCGCCGGCCGCATTCAGAAGGTGCTCGACGCCCGCTTCACCGTTGCTTCCCCGTAATCAGCCATCACTGGCTTAGCGTAGGATTTCCAGCGGCTTGGCTCGAAAGGTGGTAAAGGCGGGATAAAGTCCGCCAATGATGCCCATCGCGACCGACAGTCCCATGCACTTGAGGACGATGTCGAAGTCGACGATGAGTGTCAGGACGACCGATTTACCACCACCTTGCCCGCTGCCCACGATACTCGTCGCCGTCCAGCCATTGACGAGATAACCGAGGCCGCAACCGAGCGCGCCACCGATCACGGCGATGAGTAACGACTCGATGAGAAAGCAGAGCAGCACCTGCCAGCCGCTGTAACCGACAATGCGCAGCACGCCGATATCTTTGGCTCGCTGCGCCACAGCCGCCAGCATCGTATTGGTCACGCCAAACACACCGCCGATCGCCATAAACGCGGCGACGACGATAATCGCAAACAGAAACTGCTCATTCGTCTTCGAGAGACTGGCGAAGTATTCCGTTTCGAGTGTGGCCTGTACCGCCGCTTGCTTGAACTCGTTGTTGAAAAACTCGGTGAGCTTCCGAGCAATCTTGGCTGATTCGGCGCGTACGATGATCGACGTGTAAGAAATCTTGCCAAACATCTGTCCGACAATCTGACGCTTCGCCCAGATTTCGGAATCAAACGTCGAACCAGATGACTTCATGACGCCCGTGATTAACCACGTTCGACCTCCCAGCGTAAACGTATCGCCGGTATCGAGCCGGCCAAAGGCGCGGACCGAGGGTAGTTCTTGAGCAGCTTTGTCCCGGCCCAGTTCTCGCGCTACGCCCTCGCCGAGCACCGCTTCGATGACCGAGGTTTCACCGGTCATTGCTGTTCCATCGGTAGTTTCACCGGCCGCTTCACCGGTCGCTTCATCAGCCGCTTCATCAGTCTCTCCTGTAGTGCCACCAGCGGCACGTACACCGGCGGACCGTACACTAGCGGACCGTACACCAGCGGGTGAAAACCACTGACCCTCCGCAAACAGTTCCACATCATGCACAACCGCTGAGAGCTGCGGATCTTCGATGCCACGCACCTGCACGAAACGTCGTTGGGCGGCACCGGGTGGCGCTCCG
>JBJSXJ010000040.1:0-12435 GCA_046086325.1 Planctomycetota bacterium
TACCGCTGCACTTGGTTGCCAGGCATCGCCTCGATGCGAAACCCTTGACCAGCTCCGCGGAAGCCGGTGCCGTTGAGAACATCCGAGCCACTGGTGGGTAACCGCTGCCAATCGAAGTTGCGTTCATCGATCACAATCTGACCGGTGACACCCGCATCCGAGTTCACACCCACTCCAAATTGAAAGCGGCCCGTTTGCGTTTCACGCACGATGGCATCGAGATCGGCGTAGCGATTTTCGGGGATGTATTGTGCGGTGGGCGGTTCCGGCAGTCCGCCATAGGAGGGCGGAGCGGCGGGTAGGTTCCAGTTGGGATCGGTCGCGGGCACTCCGGTACCAGGATTGGGACCGGGAATCAAACCGGAGCCGGCGCCTGGTGCTCCAAAGTTATCCGGAGCAGTCGGCGGTGCGGCGGTGACGACCGGTCCACCGGAGACCGGCTGGGGAAAACGTTCGGGTGACGAGTAGCCGGGGACCTGCGCGAAAAGCTGTGGCGCACGACCGGTCAGATCGCCCACGAAACCGCTCCCTGCCAACCAGATGACACTGAGGGTGAGTATCGTATTTAGTCTGCCAGTCGACTTCACGTCAGTTCACTTTCCGGTTGCCGTTGCCACCACGATTTGCACTCGGTCCCACACCACTGCCACTACGAGGTCGTTCGGAGACGGCCGACGCTTGACTCACGCCGTCGGGAGGCACAACCGTCAGTTGTGGCGGCTGTCCTTTCGTCGGATCGGTTTCAAATAGCTGCGATGATTTCAAACGTTGTTCACTGCGCCGCACTTCGCGAATATCGAGAATGTCACCAGGCCGCAGGGAGATGCGATTCATCACGACACTTTGTCGAGTGTGCGGGAATTCGCCGTCGATCTTCACGTTAATATGACCGACTCGAAACACATCACCTTCTTTAATGCGGTAGATGAGGTCGAGTTGACCGGGTTCTTCGAGGAACCGGGCGTCGGCTTGCACATCGACATACACATGCCCCTCGGCCCCGTACTTATCCCGCAGCACCGTGATATCGCGATTCATCTCTCCTTGGTTGAAATACTTGCCTGATTTCAGGCCGAGTTCATCCATGAGCTGCTGGTTAGAAAACTTTTCATTCCCCGCGACGGTCACTTTGCGGACCACGTAGCGCGGGCCTTCGTCGATGACGTAGCGAAGATCGAGCCAACGACCGCTTTCATCGAATTCCAATTCGCGCCCAATCCGTGCTCGAAAGAAACCCAGGCTGCGGTAGTAAGCCGTCAGTCGCTCGATATCTTCATCGATCTTTTGCCGATCGACCTTGCCGCCAAAGAAGTACCAGAGGAAGCCGGGCTTGGACTGGACTTGCGTTTTCAGCCGTTCGTCGCTGGCAATCGTGTTGCCGACGAAGGAGACGGAGTTGATTCGTTCGAGTTGTCCTTCATCGACGAGATAGACGATGCGTTCATCGGTGGGCTTATCGCCCTCGAGCACCGTGATCTGCGTTTTCGGAAAACCTTTAGTGCGATAAAACTCTTCAATCTTCCGTCGGCCTTCTTCGACGGAGAACTGATTGAGTGCTTCGCCTTTCTTCAGGTCGGACTGTTTGAGCAGTACTTTGTCGCGGATGCCGCGATTGCCGATGAAGAGCACTTCGCCGATCACCGGTCGCTCGAAGACCTCTAATACCACGACCACGCCGCCGTCGACATCTTGAGTGAGGGTGCGGACGTCGCGGAAGAGTCCGGAGTGGGTGAGGCGGCGGACGTCGCCTTGGAGCAATTCGGCATCCAGTTCGCGACCTTTGCGAGTGCGTAGGTAGGACTGGATTTTGGAGAGGGCGACCTGTTTTTGGCCACGGATCTGTACGTCCATGACGACGGGGCGGTCTTGGGTTTCCGGAGCTGCGGTGACGGCGGGTCCCAGATTGATCTCGGGAATGGCCTGAACACGCTCCTCGCGCGGTGACTGGGCCGGTGCCACCAGGCCACTCGAACCCCAAATCAGACATGCCAAAATCGCCTGTCGGCGACGTGCTCGCATGTCAGCGCTACCTCGACGAGCTCGGAACAAGGCTGAATCCTCCACGAATCCTCCACGGCCAGCCGCAGAATCGCGGAGGCGAGCGATTAAATACTGAAAGCCGCTCAACCCCACAAGGCGAGTTTTTTCGATTGAGTAAGCTGGAGCGCGTTGGGCGTAGAGACTGGTGGCGCGACCAGTGGTTGGTCGAAGAGACGATGTAAGACACTAGGCGAACACCTGATAAACTGCGCCGTTTGCCAGCCACTTTACCAAACTGCGCAGTTTGACATGGGCCTCAAGTCGGTATTACAGTTGAGGCACCTTGGAGGAGTCAGGCGGACTCACTGCGAGGTGCTTTTCGACTGCCCAGACTGCGTGCTGGTCAATGGTTATTTGATTCGATCAATTTGGCGGCATCCGCCGTTACGGGAATTGCGATCGTGCTCGTCAACCGACAAACCTTTCCGCGACTACACCGGATCTGGCTCTTCGTTGTCCTGGTAGCTGTGAGCGGCGCGACGGCTTGGTATGTCGCAGAGTGGCGCGGCATGGACCGCTTACCCGGTGGCGGCTCGCGAGTGGGACTGACCCTGGGCGTGATTTCCGCTCTGCTCTGTCTCTTCGAATTCGCGCTGGTGATTCGCAAGACTTCCTGGTTTCGCACTCGGCGTCGCATCTTCGGAATTCCTACCGGTAACGCCCGGACCTGGATGGCAGCTCATATCTGGCTCGGTCTGCTCGTCTTACCCCTGGCGGTGATGCATTCCGGTTTCCAGCTCGGAGGCGGACTTACCAGCTGGCTCGGCATCACATTCTTAATCGTCATCGGCAGCGGCATCGCCGGTTTGCTGTTACAAAATATTCTCCCTCGGCTGATGACCACTCAGGTTCCCGAGGAGACGATTTATTCACAGATCGAGCTGGTGGGGCAGCAGTTTGCCGCCGACGCCCTGCGACTCGCGCGACTCTACGGGGGATCGGGTCCCGAGGGATTCTGGAGTGACTGGGAGCGGCAACTGGCCGGCGTCACGCAGAGTGCTGCGGCGGCCGAGGTCGAGCCAGAGGTGGCACGTGTCGGGGCTCCGCGTCGCGTGGGGACGATGGTAAGTCGTTCACCGCGAGTGGCGGAATCGATTCCTCGAGCTGCTGATTCGCCGGATTTACGTCGCGCGGTGCACGATGATGTGCTGCAGTTTTTGAGTACAGGATTAGCGACGGGCGATAGTTTTTCGACCGCTCAGCGGATCAACTGGTACTTTGATGATCTGCGGCGTCGAGTGCGACCGGAGGTGGCGACGGCGGTGGATCAGATTGAACAATTATGTTTACGCCGACGTCAGCATCAGACGCAGCGGCGCATTCATTTTTGGCTACATAGTTGGTTATCGGTTCACTTGCCGTTGTCGGTGGGCTTGATGATTCTACTGCTCGCTCACATCGTCATTGCTTTGATTTACAACTGATCTGGGTTGGGGAACTAGGAAACTTTTGCCATGCTGATTTCGGAGCATTCGGAACGAGAATCCGCCAAGCAGCGTGCTCGCCGCATCCCGCTCGATTATTACCGTCAGCGCACGCCGCTGGAAAAAGCCAAGTGGCGAGTATCGTGGCTCATCGGACTCATCGCTCTCGCCTACAGCGCGTACGTGGTGGTGGGAGGACAATGGCTGGGCTGGTTACCGGCTCGCGCAGCGATGTCGCCGGGCCCCGTCACGGCCGCTCATCAACCCTGGAATGATCGCTGTGAGGAATGTCATGAGCCGGGTAAGACGCTGCGAGAAGACTCGCGCGGAATGCGCTGGTTCAATCAGCTGCTGGGCCTGGATCGCTCCAGCGCACCCAGCGCGGAGACGCAATTGGTGTCTGCGTCTGGTGCGGCGGCGGACAGCGGTGTCGGGGCGCTGAAGGCTGGTGTTCAAGGGCTCAACGCACACCCCGCACAGCTGGATCGCTGCGAGCAATGTCATAGTGGGTCGCTGCATCATCCGCGGCAAGTGCTGGGAGCGGCCGATACCTGCGCCAATTGCCATCGCGATCATCAAGGCAGCACCTTTAATCTGCGCCGCATGGCCGATCGTCACTGCCTGGGATGTCACTCGGAGATCGAGCAGCATCGACGAGCGGATGGTGAGGTCTTGGAAGTGGCCGCAGGCAGTGTTGACATCACGGCCGGAGTGCCACCCGTCAATGTGAATTCACTGGCTCAGCATCCCACCTCGCGTTCGCTCAAAGCGGGTGACCCGGGAAAATTAAAATTCAATCATCGACTGCATCAGTTGCCGGGGCAGTACGCGGCGGATGCGAAAACGGGAGTTGCGAAAACACTGGCTAGCATCGATCGCGTGCACTGGACACGCCTGGGCTATGAGCCGGACAGCGACCCCGCGACAGTCATTCAGCTCAACTGTGCCTTCTGCCACGAATCGGATGAGGTCGGCACGCCGGGGGCGAGTAATGCGCTGGCGATTCCTGCGAGTGGCGCTTACATGCTGCCGATTCAATATGAGCGGCATTGCGGCATGTGTCACGATCAGGATTTGAACGTCTCGGTTCCGAAAGAACAGGGAGTGGTCAGTGGACGAGTGGCTCATGGGCTGAAAGCGACCGAGGTGAGTCGTTTGGTGTGGGGCCTGACGGTTGCCAGCGACGCTGAACTCGCTCAGCTCAACACCGCCCTCAAGCCTCCACGCGCAATCCCCGGACAGAGTGATGACGCGCTGACCAAAGCTCGCGGCGATGATGTATTAGCCTCCAAAGTACAGCAGGTGCTGAGCAAACTGCAGGAGCAGCAGTGTGGCAAATGTCACCTCTATCAGACGACGGAAGCGTCACCGGCGGGATTGCGTGAGATTCTGCCGACTGCCATTCCGTCGGTCTGGTATCAGGTGGCACGCTTCGACCATTCCGCTCATCGCGCGGTGGCCTGTGCCGAGTGCCATGCAGCGGAAGCGTTTTTGTGGCCGGCAGACAAGTCTGGCAAACCGCCGCTTGATGATCCCACGCCGATCATTCCGGACATCGATAACTGCCGCCGCTGCCACGGTGCGACGACGGAGCAAACGGCCGCTCGAGCCAGTGGCGACTGTGTCGAGTGCCATGATTATCACTCCGCCTATCTCGCACCGGGTGAGCGAGCGAAGGCACGTCACGCGTTGCCGCTGCTGAAACGACAAAGCGGGAGTGACTGGATGGGTGACCCGGCGATCCAGGCGCCGGCAACCAAGACGCCGGCAACCAAGGCACCGAAAGCGACGACGCCGGCAGCGAAGGCGCCGGCAGCCGCGCGTCCTGACACAACCCAGGCGGACGCTCCGAGTGGTCACAGTGGTGACGCAGCAACTTCGACGAAGAGGTCCTGACATGCGGTCGTTCGACGAGTTTCAGTCGCCGCCGGTGGGGACGCTCAGTGCGCCACCCGTGCGCCGTGACAAGGGGCGTCGCGGCAGGGCGGTGATTCCGCTGGCGCTGGTGCTCTTAGCGGTCGGCGGCTACGGCTGGCAGTGGGCCAGCGAGACAAGTCCACCGACCGCCGGGGCGCGGAATACAGCGGCCCCGAATACAGCGGCCCCGAATACAGCGGCTCCGAATACAGCGGCTCCGAATCCAGGGGCCCCGACTGCTGTGAAGGCGTCGGATGAGTCGCAGCTTGGGAATCGACTGACAGTAGCGAATGTCGGCTGTTCAGCCACTGCCTGTCACGGTGATGCGATTAATAAACCGGCTCGCGATTGGACGAATTCGCACACAGCGTGGTCGGTGGAAGATCCGCATCGGCGGGCGACCGAGTTGCTGTTCACGCCTCGTGCTCGCGAGATTTACTGGAACCTCGAACCGCAGCGGCGGGGCGAAGAAAAGATTGATGCCACGGACTATGACGCGTTCTTGCGACAGCGCTGTTTAACCTGTCATGCCACGGCCGACTCCGGCCATTCAACGCTGGTGCGCCCCGCAGCACGGCCGGCGAACGGCCCGGGGCCTGAACTGACGTTTCAGCGGAAGCTGGCGGGCTATCTGGAAGGTGTCACGTGTGCGGCGTGTCATGGAGATGCGACCGACTGGGTCAATCAGCATTATCTACGCAGTTGGCCCGAAGCCGGAGCGGAGCGTAGCCAGGTGGCTCGCAGCACCGGTTTCCTGGATTTGCGTGATCGTCAGCAAGCAGCGCAGGTTTGTGCTCGCTGTCACGTGGGTCAACCCGCCAACGATCAAGCGGTCGATCAGGTGAATCATGACTTGATTGCTGCTGGCCATCCGCGCTTGCGATTCGAGCTGGATACGTACCTGACGAATCTACCGACGCATTGGAACCGAGCACGCTCGGACGAGCGGTATCGAGCGACGACGGGCGGTTCGCCTCATGTCGATGCATGGCGTCAGGGGCAAGCCGAACATGCACGGCGGTTGCTCTACCTGACTGTCCAGGATCCTCGCATTCGCTGGTCGAATCCGCAATCGAGTGCTACGACGGCAGCCGGTGCCGCAGCGGCAACCGCTGACAAGAACGGGGCCGGTGCGGATCGAGCTGGGGCGGCTGGCAGCGGCGGCTTGGGCTTTGCCGCTTATCAATGCTTTGATTGTCATCAGTCGCTAGCGACGTGGGAGCGGCCGAAAGTCCGCGTCGCGCGACTGGCACGCCGCGAATCGACTCCGCGTTTAGCCGCTTGGCCGCTCGAGAACGTGCTGCTGTTCGGAGTTGCCGCGAGCGTGGGCGCGGCCGCGCCGGAGGCGACGCCCGATGTAGCGCGACTGGGGCCTGATTTTCTGGGCGCGGTACCGGCGGAGGGCGGCGAGCGTCAGCGAGTGCTGGCGGCACGTTTGGAGGCTCAGCTGCAGGCGCCGCTATCGGTAGTCACGCGCGCCGAACTACCGCGTCATGCGCAGCTGCTGGTAAACATGCTCGATCGTTGTCTCGGGAAAGCGGAGCCCGCATCGTCGACCGCCGTAGTCTGGAAGCGCGGCTGGGACGAAGCGATCGATTGGCTGTTTGCCGTGCGAGCGCTGGAGGCGGACTGGCCGGCGGGGCCCGCGCGCGAGTCGCTCACCCAGGCGCTCACGCAGTATCAGGATTCACTTCAAGAAAAGCACGACGGGCAACCGCTCGCTCGTTACGACTCACCCACTGAATTTGACCCGGCCCGATTACGGGAACCGCTGCTGGCGTTGCGAGCGGTTCTAGTGCAACTGGCCGACTCGCGCGCGGAGGCGGAGAAACCATGATCTTGCAGGAGCTGTTGCGGATCCAGGATCAACACGGCTATTTGCCGCGAAAGCAAATGGCCGAGTTGGCGGAACGATTAGCGATTCCGCTGTATCGCGTGCATGAAGTCGCGACGTTTTTTCCTCACTTTCGCGTGTTCGCTTCCGATGCGGAGGAAGTGCAGCGGAAGGACGAGGTACCGCACTATGAGGTGTCGGTCTGTCGGGATATGGCCTGTGAGCTGCGCGGTTCGGCAGAGTATCTGTCAGCGCTGACCGAAGCGACCCAGTCGCTGGGGCATCATGTGGTGGTCAAAGGCGTCTCCTGTTTGGGACGCTGTGATCGTGCGTGTGCGGTGCGCGTACACGCGCACGAGCCGCATCAGGTCCATGCTTTGCTCGGACGATCCGTGGAAGAAACGGTCGCGGGAGTGAAGCAGATCGTCAGTGGTCGCGGCGCCGAGGGTGTGCCGAACGATACGGATATCGGCTACGAGCTGCCGCAGCAGCCGGAGGAATGGCGGATTGATCCTTATCGGGCGTTGCAGCGCGAGAGTCGCTACGAGTCGGTGCGGCGCTTCATCGTGGAAGCGGGGCCGAATCGGCGGGGAGATGCGGAGCGTGATCGTGTCATCGCGTCGCTCAAGACAGCTCAGCTGCTGGGCATGGGTGGTGCGGGTGGTCGAGCGTTCAAGAAGTGGTCCGAGGTACGTGAGGCGACGGGCGACAAAAAGTATGTGGTCTGTAATGGGGATGAGAGCGAACCGGGGACGTTCAAGGATCGCGAACTGCTCTTGCGCACGCCGCATTTAGTTGTGGAGGGAGTGATTCTTGCCGGGCTGGTAGTGGGAGCGGAACGCGGCTTTATCTACATTCGCCATGAGTATGAAGAGGCGATTGAGGCGGTGCGGCAGGAAATTGAGTGGGCGCGCAATAATTTCTTATGTGGCCGCGACGTTTTGGGGTCGGGCATTTCGTTCGAGGTGGAAGTCTTTGTGAGTCCGGGTGGGTACATCTGTGGCGAACAGACGGCACTGGTGCAAGCGATTCAGGATGAGCGCGCGGAGCCGCGTAATCGGCCACCGGAGTTGCAGACCAACGGCTTGTGGAACATGCCGACGCTCTTGAACAACGTGGAAACGCTCGCCTGGGCCCCGGCCATCGTGCTGGAAGAAGGTGGCACGGGCGAATGGTACGTGAAGCAGGGAGAGACTGGTTACGTCGGTGCGCGGTTCTTCTCGATCTCGGGCGATGTCGCTCGGCCTGGCGTCTATGAAGTGCCTGTCGGCATACGCTTGGGCGAATTGATCGACAAGTATGCTGGCGGCATGAAGGACGGAGTCGCTTTGAAAGCCTTGGCGTTGTCGGGACCTTCGGGAGGTTTTCTGCCACCGGTGCTGCCGCTGGAATCGTTTAGTCCCGGCGTGCGGGACACAATCAAGCAGTTCATTCCGGCCGAATCCACGGCGTTCGATCTGCGCGACTTGCCGCTCGACATCGGCGTCACTCGCAAAGTACGCATCATGCTGGGAGCTGCGATTGTGATCTACGGCGAGCAAACGGACATCGTCGATCAGACCTTAGCGTGTCTGCGTTTTTATAAAGCGGAATCATGTGGCAAATGTGTGCCCTGTCGCATCGGTTCCACGAAACTGTATGAACTTTGCGAAGACCTGTCGGGCGGGAAGTTGACGCCGAGTGACATTGAGCGGCTGACGGATCGCAATCGGAGTGAGATTTCTGCGTTAGCGCAGGCGATGGCGGATACGGCGATATGCGGACTGGGAACGTCCGTGCCGAAGTCGATCCAGTCATTGCTGGCCCATTTTCCCCAGGATGTAAGTCGGTATTTGCGGAGCCAGTCAACTCCGTAAGCTGAAAGGCAGTCGGTCAAACGTCGGTCGACTCTCCGAGTCGACAAAAACAACCATTCGTACCGCCTCCAGTACGATTGGTTACGGTAAGGAACGTGTCGAGGAATCGCATCGAGGCGAATACCTCGCGCGAAACGTCAGTTGAATTAGTTTTAGAATCGTTTTGGTTTTGGGTAGTCAGGAGTAGTCGTCGTGGCGAATGAACTCTATTTCGACGAACTGTCGCATGCCTGGGAAGAAGAAGGCCTGTTTGCCCGTGACATGAAGGGGCAACTGATTCGCGTCGTGTCGAAGACCGAAGAGGATTACACGCGGTACGTCACGGTGACGATTGACGGCGAAGAGATCAACGTGCCGCGCGCGGTGCCCACCACCGACGCTCAAGGTAATATCCTCTATCAAGATGCTTCGGGGCGGACGTTGCCGCGCGCGACGACGATTCTGGACGCAGTCAACAAATTACGGCAAATCAAAGATTTTGCTCAGAATCCTGATCGACCGGCGATGTCGGGGATCATGAGTTCGCTGCTCTCCCGCGGTTCCATCTCGTCGCTGGATTTGGATGAGTCCGAATCACCGCCACCGATTCCCACTCTGTGTCATCAAGATCATCTGAAGCCGGTGGGTGTTTGTCGCGTTTGCAGTGTGGCCGTCGAGACGTATGAGATTGATCGTAAGGATCCCACGAAGCGCACGCCCAAGCGGCAGGAAAAGCTGGTGCCAGCATGTATTCAGCCGGTCGAGGACAACATGGTGGTTTACACCATGGAGTCGTCGGATGCGAAGCAGCGGGGGAAAGTGGAAGCGAGCGTCAAAGTGCTGCTCGAACTACTGGCGGCGGACCATATCACTCAGCCGATCGTACCGGTGGAAGACGAGGGCGATGTGCTGGATAGTGGGCCATCGCAGGCGGTGAGTGCTTCGCGATTGTCATCGGCGGCGAGCGATCTGGAACGACTCTTGGACCGTTATGCCGGACGACTGGGGATTGATCCGAATCGGTATCGTCGTCGCGAGCGAGCGCCACGACCAGTCGACGAAAGCTCACCGCTGATTCGCTTTGATCCGAACGCCTGCATTCTCTGTGATCGCTGCTCGCGCTCCTGCGGCGACGTGAAACAGAATTTCATTATTGGTCGCGCCGAGAAGGGGTATTTGGCGCACATCAGCTTTGATTTAGGCAAGCCGATGGGCGATTCGAATTGCGTGGAATGCGGCGAGTGCATGTTGGCCTGTCCGACGACGGCTTTGACGTTCCGGCATCCCGTGGAGTCGGATTGGTATCGTGCACAGATTGCGCTGCCAGGTCGCTCGGGCGTGACCCCCACGGACATGGAACACAATGAACTGCTGCGGACTCTGCCATGGCGATATCGTCAATGGAATCAGAGCTCGCTGGTGCGGTGGCGAGTGAAGAAGGGTGATCAGCTTTGTAAGGTGGGCGATTACGGTTCGACCGCTTTCATTTTGAACTCGGGTAAATTCGGTGTCTGGCTGCCGAAGCGCGGTGCGGATGGCCGGATGGTGCCCGGTTGGGATCAAGGCGAGCCGACGTTTACGATGGGAGCGGATGCGGTCATTCTGGGTGAAATGACCATCTTGAACCTCTATCCACGCAGTGCCACGGTGCGGGCGCTGAGTGATGGTGAGGTGTATGAGGTGCGCCGCAACATTCTGTTCGCGCTGCAGCGCAATCCTGGTGCCCGTGATATTTTGAATACCGTTTATCGCTCGCGAGCCCTGAACACCGCCGTGAAGCAGGCTTCGCTGTTTGAGGGGCTGAGTGCCACGGAGCGGGAAACGTGCTTGGAGTTGCTGGGGCGCGATGATCTGCTCAAAGCAGAAGAGCAGGAAGATAACGATGCGCTCGCGACCGATGAGTCGAACGTGTTGAGTGGCTCGACAAGCCGGTCGCTGGTCGGCAGTACCAACCGCTCAGTGCTGAGCAGCTCCAGCCGCAGTTTAATTGGCTCGAGTTCCGCCATGGCGGGCGCGTCCAGCGTGCGACCAGCTCGGCGCGGCGTGGAACTGCTGCATATTGAGCCGGGTCAGGTGATTTTCCGTCAGGGCGAACCGGCCGACTGTTTTTACATGATCTACATCGGTCACGTGAAGGTTTCACAAACCTACGGTGGTCACGAGCGAGTGCTGGACTACCTGCGTCCGGATCGTTCGTTCGGGGAAATTGCGTTGCTGGCGGAGTGGGATGAAATCCGCGAGGCGATTCCGCCGGAATTTCGCGGACGTTTTGGAAATCGTCGTACGACTACCTGTACGGCTTTGGATGATGTCACGCTGGTGCGCATCGATGCGCCGCTGTTCCGCCGACTACTGGCCCGCGTACCGACGCTCAAGAGTCGCCTGATTCAGCAGGCGAAGAATTATTTGGCGGAGTCGGATAAGGACGAAAAGAACAAACCGATGCGGGCGCCGAGTCCCGCGATGGCGGAATTCACCGATCAAGGTCTGTTCAATGCTCAGCGCCTACTGGTGTTGGACTTGGAAGCCTGCACTCGCTGCGATGAATGCACGAAGGCTTGTTCCGATACGCATCAGGGCATTACGCGTTTGATTCGCGAGGGGCTGCGATTTGATAAGTGGCTGGTGGCCAGTTCTTGTCGCAGTTGCACGGATCCCTACTGCTTGGTTGGTTGTCCGGTGGATGCGATTCACCGCGTCGATCCGTATAGTGCTCATCGCCCGCTGAAGATTCAGCATCAAGATGGCGGTGTCGATTCTCGGCGCATCGAAATTCAGATTGAGGACAACTGTATTGGCTGCGGTTTGTGTGCCAACAATTGCCCGTATGGCAACATCAACATGCATGGCAGTGAGCGTTACGATCGCGAGCAGCGGCGAGCGGTCGTGGAGTTCCAGGCGACGACCTGCGATCTGTGCGGCGATTATGTCGGCAATCAGTGGCGTGAGGTGAGCTGTGTGTATGCCTGCCCGCACAACGCCGCTCATCGAGTCAAGGGCGAGGAGCTACTCAACCTGATCAAACGCCAGTAATCCCTTGGGCGGCGTGCACGGAGTACACGGTTTTGTTGCGCACGGAGACACCGGGCGGTGCGCATAGAGACACCGGTTTGTTGCGCACGGAGACACCGGGTGCTGCGCACGGAGAACACGGTTTGTTTCGCACGGAGACACTAAGACACGGAGATAGGCTTGGTGGCAGGGATGGTTTCTTTGTCCATATATGGACTGCCAATCTTGGTCTGTTTTGGTTCAGCGGGAAGTGTGGTATGTGCTTGCGGGCTTAGCGTAGTAATGAAGATGGTCGCGATCCGCGTGAGGTGTGCCGCCTCTTCACGACGACTGATCAGTTCGATTTCGGCTTGCTTACGTCGAGTGACATCTT
>JBJSXJ010000041.1:0-16073 GCA_046086325.1 Planctomycetota bacterium
TTCCATCTTGCATTGACCTGGGCAAGAGCGACGGGATTGGGTACTGTCCGCACACTCGGGGCGGTCCCGAACGAAGGAAGAGGATGTCGATCGATGATTACCGGTGTGCAGCCAGTCCTGTGGGCGGAATTCCAATGGCCAGCGTGGCCAGACTGGAGCGACCTGTCTGCGTCCTGGCAAAATGTCGTCAATTTTTCCACGACACGCGGACTTGAGTTCTCGCTCAACCTGCTCGCGGGACTCCTCATTTTGCTGGTCGGGCGAGCGGTCGCGCATTGGCTGCGACGCATGGTGCGTCGAGTGGCTACGCAGGCCAAGATCGATGAAACGCTCGTACGCTTCGTCACCAACCTCGCCTATGCCGCCATGCTGGTCTTCGTCGTGCTGTCAGCACTCAATCGAGTGGGAATTGATACCACGTCGTTCACGGCGGTCGTCGGAGCGGCGGGACTGGCGGTCGGGTTTGCTCTGCAAGGCTCGCTCTCCAACTTCGCCGCCGGTGTGATGCTCATCGTCTTCAAACCCTTTTGCGTCGGCGATCAAGTGCAAGCAGGTGGCTCGACCGGCACCGTAGTCGAAATCCAAATCTTCAACACGCTCATCCGCACCGATAACAACGCCCTCATTTTCGTTCCCAACGGAGCGATCACGAGCGCAACCATCACCAACTTTTCCGCCGATGAAACTCGCCGTATCGACATCGTGGTCAAGTGTGGCTACGAAAACGATTTGCGAGAAGTGAAAAGTTTTCTCGTGGAACTGATGCGCGAGGATGATCGGATCCTGCAACTACCACCCGCTCAAGTCGTCGTCGATCAACTCGGCGACAATGCCATTAGCCTGTCCGTACAACCGTGGGTCCGCAACGAATACTTCACAGCGGTACGCACGCATCTGCTGGAAGCAATTAAAGCGGGCTGCGAGGAACGCGGTTTTGTGCTGCTCGGTCACAAAGTGACCATGAGCAACAGCAAAAGCAGCAGCGGCGGCATCGGTAGCAGCAGCGGCATCATCGGTAGCAGCAGCGGCAACAACATGCCCGGCGTGGTGGAATTCAGTCCCCAGCGCCGAGCTGCATGAGTGGCTGGCGACATCGATGAGTCGCGCTGAAGCTGTGAGTTCTGCGAGAACCTCGGCCCCATCTACTACGCCAGAATGCCTTTCACCACTTCGCCATGGACATCGGTGAGTCGATAGTCGCGTCCTTGGAAGCGGTAACTTAACCGCGTATGGTCGAAGCCCAGCAGATGCAGCATCGTCGCTTGTAAATCATGCACGTGGACTTTGTCGCGCCCGACCGAGAATCCCAGTTCATCCGACTCACCATGCATGACGCCACCCTTAATCCCGCCACCGGCCAGCCACATGCTGTAGACGTCGGGATAATGATCGCGCCCCAGTGTGTTACCACCAGCCGTCCGGCCTTCACGGAACGGAGTGCGTCCAAATTCGCCGCCGCAGACAATGAGCGTGGAATCGAGCAGTCCGCGCTGCTTCAAATCCTTGATGAGTGCTGCGATTGGCTTATCCATCGTGGCACACTTTTTCGTCAGGCCGTCGCGAATATCCTCGCCCGGCCCCGTGCCATGGAAATCCCAGCCCCAGTCGAAGAGCTGCACGTAACGCACACCTTGTTCGACAAGGCGCCGCGCGAGTAGACAGTTATTCGCGAAACTCGCTCCGCCCGGCTGAGCTCCATACGCCTCTAACGTCTCCTTCGACTCTTTGCCGATGTTCATCACCTCGGGCACCGAAGTCTGCATGCGGAAGGCGAGTTCATACTGGGCGATCCGAGTGAGTGTCTCGGGGTGGCCCAGTTCCCGCTGCTGGAGTTCGTTTAAATCACGCAGCGCATCGAGGCTCTCACGCCGCAGCGCTCGATCCATCCCTGCCGGATCCGACGCATAAAGCACCGGGTCGCCCTTGGAACGGCACTGCACGCCTTGATACACCGACGGCAAAAAACCGCTGCCAAACGAATTCTTGCCACCGTTCGGCTGCACTCCACTGGAAATCAACACCACAAATCCAGGCAGATTTTCGTTCTCGGTTCCCAGCCCGTACGTCACCCAAGAACCGATCGAGGGCCGGCCGGAACGCGGTGAACCGGTGTAGAGCAGTAGCTCGGCCGGCGCGTGATTGAATTGATCGGTGGTCATCGAGCGGATGACACACATCTCGTCCGCCACCTCATGCAAGTTCGGAATCGCATCCGACAGCACCACGCCGCTCTTCCCGCGCGGCTCGAATTTGCGCGGCGTTCCGAGCAGCTTGGGCACACCAGACGTGAATGCAAAGCGCTTGCCCTTCAAGAATTCATCCGGACAAGGCTGGCCATCGCGCTTCACCAGTTCGGGCTTGTAATCGTACAGATCGAGATGCGGGGGCGAGCCTGTCAGATGCAGGTAAATAACTCGCTTGGCCTTGGCTGCCAGCGGCGGAAGTTTCGGCGCGAGCGGATCGAGCGACCGGGCAGTAGATCCACCGCTCGCGGCCGCTGCAGCAGCGTCCGCTGCCAGCAGGCTGCGACCACCCAGGTTCCGCTCACCCATCAGCGACGAGAGCGCGAGAGCCCCGAGGCCTAACTGGCTCTCACGAAAAAAATGGCGTCGCGTGAGGTTTTGTAATCGTTCCCAGGAGGCTTGCTTATTCATCGCTTCATCACCATCTCATCGAGGTTCAAAAGTACATTTCCGACGACGGTCCAGGCGGCCAAGTCGGCGACATCCATGCCGGACGGAACGGGACCAATCGGATCCGTGGCCATCTTCCGAGCTTCCTCTGGACGTCCCTGATAACTTTCGCGCACGCGTTCAACCAGTTGCACCAACCGCTTTAATTCGGCCTCTTGAGCGGTTCGCGCCAAACAAATCTGAAACGCGAATTGTACTCGACTGGCCGAGTCCGCGCCACCTTCCGCCAGCACTCGTCGAGCGATCGCTTGCGAGGCTTCGATGTAGACCGGATCGTTGAGTGTTACAAGCGCCTGCAGTGGAGTGTTGGTGCGCACGCGTCGCAGCGTACAGACTTCGCGGTTGGGAGCGTCGAACGTCGCCATGGAGGGATACGGATTCGACCGTCGCCACATGGTGTAAATTCCGCGCCGGAACTTATCGTCGCCAGCGCTGGTCTGCCAATCGATGCCGCTCCCAAAGGCAGCACTTACTCCCAGCGCGGGCTGCGGCGGCTTGACCGGCGGTCCAAACATCTTGCTGCTCAGCAGCCCACTCACCGCCAGCGCTTGATCGCGCACGGTTTCGGCCGGTAAGCGGAACCGTGGCCCACGTGCCAGCAGCCGATTGTCAGGATCCCGTCGCACCAGATCGGCACTCACTTTAGATGATTGCCGATAGGTAGCGGAGGTGACCAGCAAACGCACGAAATTCTTCAGATCCCATTTGGTGCGCGGAAGTTCGGTAGCTAACCAGTCGAGCAACTCGGGATGAAACGGCTGATCACCTTGCGATCCAAACTCTTCACTCGTCGCGACAATTCCCACACCAAACAGCTGCTCCCAGTAACGATTCGCCAGCACTCGTGCCGTGAGCGGATTCTCGTCGCTCATCACCCAGTGCGCAATGGTTAGTCGGTTCAAAGGTTCATTCGCGGGCAGCACCGGAAAAACACTCGGTGTACCCGGCTTCACTTCCGCGCCCAGATCCAGGAAGTTACCACGATGCTGAATCTTGGTCAGGCGGCGCTGGTTTTCGGGCAACTCCTTCATCACCGGAACCGTCGCTGGTTGGATCTCCGCCAGTTGCTTTTGTGACTTGGCCAGTTGCTCGCGTTGCGGCTGCAACTCGGGTGCGATCGACAAGAAGTACTGCAGTAACTGGTCGGTCTGTTCCGCGGTACGCTCCGCGAGCGGCTTTTGCAAAATAGCTTGCAGCGGACCGGGAGTGCGTCCCCACTCGGCTGCTCGCGTGTCGCCGGTGGCCAGAATCTGGAAGTGTCCCAGCGTGTGTCCGGGTGGATTCGCGGCATGTTCAATCGTGAGTGCCAACGTGGAACCGGCCGGCACCTCGACTGGTGCCTTGGCGATCAGGGTGAGCGTGTGAGGCTGACCGAATCGACCTCCGACCGCCCAGCCTTTCTTCGTGGCATCAGCGTTGGTCAGCACCAGATCCGCGCCAAACTCGGGCTGTGAATAGTCGGCCACGGCGGAGCTGAATTCGATCACCCGCGCACCGTCCAGTGAGAATTCGGCACTCGGCTTAGGCACCGAAGCGACATCTTTCTTCCAGACCACCTCGCGCTGGTCGTTCAGCACGATGACTCGATAGTTCGCCAATCGATCCTCGACGCTGGGATCCGTGCGATTCCAGACCACGATGCGGTCGAGCGGACCGGCGCTCTTCAGATCGACTTCCCACCACGGATCGTCGGACGTGGCCGTGTGTGTCGTCGACTTCGCCTCGACATATTTTCCATTCGTGTTCCCATCAATGGCCAGCTTCGCGGGCCCATCGTAATCCGTGGAACTTTGCGTCGCCTCGCCCTTCATCGCCACATTGTCGGCATCGCGAAAGACTTGGACTTCGGCGAGCGACAACATCTTTTGTTTTCCAGGCAGTTCAATGCGGACGAAGCGACCCTGAAGTCGCGGTCGCTCGCCCGGCTTCTCGGCGGGCGGCAGCAGCACGGCATTGATTCTCGCAATGACAAAGTTCCCGCCGCCA
Source organism: Planctomycetota bacterium (assembly GCA_046086325.1). GTDB lineage: Bacteria > Planctomycetota > Planctomycetia > Pirellulales > Pirellulaceae > JBJSXJ01. The sequence goes on from JBJSXJ010000041.1 coordinate 4,680, forward strand.
TGTCCCGGTCCTTGTGCTGGCAGATCAGCATGGGGGAGGGCCGCTAAACCGACCGCTCGCAGCGAACCCGCGGCCAGCGGCAATTCAACTCGATACGTATCCGTCGTGGCCGTCTTTTCCACTCGAACAGCCCCGTCCTCGGCGATTCGCACAGCCGTCATGTTCTTTGTCGTCACCGCATTTGGCTTGAGCTTTTGCCAGCTCAGGTCGCGTGGGAATTCGTCGTCCCACTTGGCGAAACGGGCGGACAATTCAGGTGTGGGTCGCTTGAGCTGCTCTTCGAGCGATTTGATTTCTTGCTGTAAGGCGCTGCGTTTGGTCTGCTGGTCGGCCGTAAACACTGAATGCAACGGACTCTCGTTGCCGCGATCAGCGTCCTCGGTCGAGTTGAAGAAGGCAAAGAAGCGGAAGAATTCTTCTTGCGACAAGGGGTCGTATTTATGGTTGTGACACTGTGCACAACTCATCGTCGTCCCCATCCAAACCGCAAATGTCGTGTTCACACGATCAACCACCGCCACATTGCGAAACTCTTCGTCGTTCGTTCCACCTTCATTGTTGGTCAAGGTGTTGCGATGAAAGGCGGTGGCGATGAGCTGTTCGTCGGTCGGATTCGGTAACAGATCGCCCGCCAGCTGCTCGATGGTGAATTGATCAAACGGTTTGTTGGCGTTGTAGGCGCGAATGACGTAATCGCGATAGAGCCAGATCGTACGAGCAGGGTCGTCGGCGTAGCCGGCCGAGTCGGCGTAGCGAGCCAAGTCGAGCCACTGCTGCGCCCAATGCTCACCGTACGACTCCTTCTTCAGCAAACGATCGACGAGGTTTTCATAGGCTTGCGGATCGGGATCCTGGAGGAATTCATTCACTTCCACGAGCGTTGGCGGAAGACCGGTTAGGTCGAGCGACAGTCGTCGAATCTGCGTCGCTCGATCGGCCTCTGGCGAAGGCGCTAATCCCTCGCGCTGGAGTCGCGCTAGGATGAAGCGATCGATATCGTTGCGAGGCCACGTGCTACCGGCGATCGTGGGCGGGGTCGGGCGCACCGGTTTGACGTACGACCAATGCTGCGCGTACTTGGCACCTTGTTTGATCCATCGCGCCAGCAGGTCACGTTCACGCGGGGTCAGAGTCTTGCCGGTTTGCGGCGGCGGCATCTGCTCGTTGGGGTCCGTGGAGTTGATGCGCTGCCAGGCGATGCTGGTTTCCAGCTTGCCCGGCGTGATGGCGCGCTGACCACCATGCTCGGCTTGCGATCCGGCGGCAGTGTCAAGTCTCAAGCCAGCGGCACCGTCGGAACCGCCTTTACGAGACGCTTCGTCTGGTCCGTGACATTGAAAGCAGTTGTTCGACAGAATCGGTTTAATATCGCGGAGAAAATCCACCTCCGCGGCATTCTCTTGGCTCGCAGCATTCTCCTTGCTCGCCGCCTGATCGGCCGATTCCAATCGCTTCGTGCCGGCCAAAACCAAGCACCCCAGCAGTACCACGCCTACTCCGTACCAAAACTTGCGCATGCAATTACCCACTTATTCCTCGAACACTGGTCGGCGAGCCACGGTTACTTTCAACGTGATCTCTTGCCCATCTCGTAGAATAACAACTGCCACTTCTTCATCAATCGGCGTTTGACTCACGCGGGCGATCAGATTGACTGGCGATTCCACATCACCACCAGCCCAGCGAATAATAATGTCACCGGCTTGAATACCGGCTTGTCGAGCGGGCGAGACGATTCCTTGCAGGTCATCCGCCAAGCGCCGCACCAGGGCTCCTCGCGGCGCGGCAAACCCTAACTTGGCCGCCTGCTGTGGCGATACTGAAATCGGCTCGATGCCCAGCCAGCCACGCGCCACTTGCCCGCGCGTTTTCAAATCGCGATAGACGCGCTGCGCGACGCGACTGGGAATCGCAAAACTCACACCTTGAAACGACTGACCTACAATCGCCGTATTGATGCCGATGAGTTCACCGGCAGCGTTCACCAGCGGGCCACCACTGTTACCCGGATTCACGGCCGCATCGGTCTGCATGAGGTCTTGAAACGGAGTTCCCGCCTGACCCGCTCGATGCTTTGCACTCAGGATTCCCGAGGTCACACTGCGTTCCAAACCGAAGGGACTGCCAATGGCCCAGACGAGCGCTCCGACTTCCAACGATTCACTGTCGCCCCAGTCGATCGGCACCAAGCCTGGAGCGTCGATTTTGAGAACGGCGATGTCGGTGAGCTGATCGAGGCCGACGAGTCGGGCGAGTCGCCGCCGCCCATCACTGAGTGCGATCTCAATTTCCTGCGCGCGATCGATCACGTGCCGATTGGTCAGAATGTAACCATCTTCGTCGACGATGACGCCCGAACCTTGGCCTGACTGCATGCGCAAGCCAGGGGCCGGTCGCGACGATTCGTCCGGTTCGTCTTCACCTTCGGCCGCCGACACCGCCCGGCGTCTCTGGCCGCGACTGATCTCCATCACGTTGATATGCACGACACTCGGACTCACTCGCTGGGAGACAAACTGGTACGCCTGCGAAAGTGAGGCGAGCGGCGAATCGCGCAGCACGGTGCGAGCCGCTTCGACTTGAGCCCGTTGTCGCCCCCGCTCGATCCGATATTGCAGCTCTTCCGCCAAGTAGGGCACGGCGGTGACGATCACCAGCAAGAGCCCAAGCATCGTCATGAACCAAGCCAGCCGGTACAGCGGAGCATGCTGCGGAGCGATCGACTGGGGCGTTGGCAGCTCCGGCGCGTCAGCGGCTGCCGGGGACTCATCAGCGGCTGCCTGGGACTCATCGGCAGCGGACAGAATCTCGTAAACGACTGGTGGCACAGCAGTGTCAGAAACTACGGCGATATCCGGCGCTACGGCGATATCCGGCACCAGGGCAGCATCAGGAATCACTGCAGCATCAGGAATCACGTCGAACGGCTGGTCTGCGTTAGGCTCGGTCATCACCACCACTCCGTGCTACGAGCAATTGATTCCCTTGGACACCTTAAGCGGCCATCGATTCGCCCGTCGAGTTGCTGCCAGGTCGCAACGGACAACGCCTGATTCTTACCAATCTCCACCAGTTTGACCACTACCGTGCGCCATTGGCAAGTTATTTACCGTCAGGAACCCCGCTCACGTCACCGGCCTTCGAAGCGAACGCAGCATCGCGCTCCCACTAAAAGTAGACTCGGCGGTTGTACACGTACCACTCAAAGAGCAGCAAACAGATTCCACCGAAGACGATGATTTTCCAGAATTCGCGGCGAATTGTCTGCGTACCGCTCGCCGCTGCCACCTGATTACTGCCCAGTGGAACGACGTCGCTTGGTCGCAAATCGGATTCACGACTATCAAATAAATTCACGACAAAGCGCTGAGTAACCTCGGAGGCCTCGCCCTCGCGTACCTCATAAACACCGGTTTCATCGGTCTGGGCGAACTGGAACGAGGTCAAGCCCTCGCGAGTGACATCTGCCACTTGCCCCGATGGGGATGTAATCGAGAGCCGTTCTACTGGCGTTTGCGAACGCAGCGCCACTGGCTGACCAGGTCGCACACTCACCGCCGCTTCCCGACGCCCGCCACCGGCCAGATAACTGAGCGAGTTTTGTAGAAAGATGGGGAAGCTATACCAGCGAGGCCAATCGGTGTTCGCGTAACGCTCGCCTTTGTCATTCGTGCCGATGATACTGAAGCCCACAACACAGTCTTCATAACTTTGGCGCGGCGCGACGGCGATGAGCGGCCCCAGATCGGCATCCACCAGCGTGGTGGCTCCCGTGGGAGCCGTGAAGGCTTGATAATCCGCGATCCTCACCGGGCTCATATCAGGCATTTGCGCCAGCGGATGGGCGCGATCTTGATCGATAACGGTCGGCCCCGTGCCGACTTTGTCTGCCGTCCAGCCAGCCGCCGTGGGCACCGCTCCGATGAAGAGCGTGTTGCAGGCCGGCATCGAATCCGGCTGGCAGCGATCATAGATAATCAAATCAAACTCGCCGGTGGCTGCCGCGTCGCGATGTTCGGACTGCGCGAGAATCGTGGGGTCGGCAACCGTCAGCGTCGCCATCTGCCGAGCGTAAGGCGTTTCGAGCGCCCGTCGCAGCGACTCATTGCCGGTCGTGACCAGCAGCACTCGCGCCGGTCGCTGCGTGTTGAGTGCCGCATAGGCAATGTTGTCGACGCCAAGTTGATCGGACTTTTCTAGTTCCAATCGCAGCGCACCCGGCTCCATCTCACGCAAATCGAACTGCACTCCCGCCGCACCTTGAGCGGGAACGGAGATGGCTTGTGAATCCAAGAGCGAGGAGCCTCGGTAGAGCGACACGCGCGTCTCCACCGCGGCACTCCCGGAGTTCTCGATTTGAGCAAAGGCCTGCAACTGCTCGGGCTTTTCTGCGTTGCGTTCCGTCGTGAACGCGACCACTCCCAGGTTCTCGCTACCGCTTCCTCCGATGCGCACATACGCGGGAGTCAAATTCCCCAGGTCAAAATCGAGTGCCGGAGGAAAACCACCATCGGTAAGCAGGTACAGGGTCGCGGGCAAGGCCTGAGCCACTTGCTGGTCCGTCGGATTACTCGCGTCACTCGACCGACCCACGTTGGCTAGTCCCGCCGCCGCGCGCAACGCTTCTCGAATGTCGGTCGAGCGTGGTGTCGCCGTGATCGCCTGCACCTTTTCCTGTAGCAAGCGACGATTACTGGTAAACTCTTGTTCCACCACCGCTTGATCGGCAAAACTAATCACCATCGCCACATCACCGCTCTTCATCTGATTGATGAGCGAGATCGCTTGCCGCTTGGCTTCGTCCAGCCGTGTCGGTTCCAGGTCGGTTGCCGACATGCTGGCCGACCGATCGATCAGAAAAATTGAACGCGAACCCAGCAGCGTCGTGCCGCGAAAACCCGGTCGTAAACAGGCCAGCATCAATAGGGCGATCAGCAGCAGTTGCAAGAACAATAAGAGATTCTTGCGGAGCCGCTGCCAGATCGAGTTCACATGCAGATCTTCGATCGTGCGACTCCACAAATAGGTGCTGGGCACCTCCAGCGGCTGACGACGGAGTTTGAGGAAGTAGAGCAGCACGATGAGTGGTGGGACGGCCGCCAGCACCGCCCATTGCCACCAGGACAGAGCGTTGTTCCAAAAGCTGCCGAAGCTGTTCATCAGCCAACTCATCGAACCAGCCCACGCTTTCGTAAGTAGCTGCCCACGAGCTGGTCGACCGGCGTCTCACTGCTCGTCATTAAATACGACATTCCGCGCTTGGTACAAAAATCGCGTGCACCTTCGACGAACGAACGCACCGTCTGCTGGTAACGATCCAGCAGTGGACGACTAATCGTGACCTCCGCCGCATCGTGATCCTCGCAGTCAATCAGCTTCAGGTCGCCCTGCAGCTCTGGATTGAGCTCTTCCGGGGCCAGCACATGAATGACATAGACATCCATTTGCTGCGCGACGAGTCGACGCAGTGCGGTTTCATAGCCTGACTTGTCCATCAAGTCGGAAATCAACACCAGAATTCCCTTACCCGAATTGCGCAAACAAAAGTCGCGCAGGCCCTCGGACAGGGCTACATTGCGTCCTGGCTCTATCCCCTCCAGATAGGAAACCATTTGCCAAAGACTATGACGGCCCCGCAGCACTGGGCCCGGATGCTGCTTCGCGCCACCCAGCACTTCGACCTTCACTCGGTCGGAGCGGCAGAGCCCGATGAAACCGAGCGAAGCGGCGAGCTGCTTGGCAAACTGCAACTTGGTGGGCGAGCCAAAATCCATCGAACTGCTGGCATCGATCACCGTGAAGAAGTGCAGATCTTCCTCTTCGAGAAACATCTTGAGAAAGAGTTTGTCGAGGCGTGCGTAGAGGTTCCAGTCGATGAAGCGCAGATCGTCGCCAGGAACGTAATTACGAAAGTCCGCGAATTCCACCGACTGACCCTTGCGATTACTGCGCCGCTCTCCCTTCATCCGCCCACGAAAAATCTTGCGGCTCACCAGCTCCAGTCGCTCGAGCTGTGCCAGCAAACGTGGGTGCAGTAATTCGGAACCGCTCGTCTCAGGAGCCATGCGTGGCCTTTGCCGCTGAATCACTCTTCTCGGGCACTTGTTCTAAAATGTCGAGCAGCACACGATCCGCCTCGATGCCTTCAGCCTGCGCTTCGAAATTGAGAATCACGCGATGCCGCATCGCTGGCAAATAGACCCGCCGCACATCCTCAAAGCTGACGTTGAAGCGGCCTTCGAGTAGGGCGCGAACCTTGGCGGCCAGCGCCAGCGTTTGCGCGCCACGCGGACTGCTTCCCCAACGTAGATATTTATTCGTCGGCTCCAGCGCGAAGGGACCGTCCGGATGAGTGGCCAGAGTCAGACGCACCACATAATCCTGCACGTGCGATGCCAGAATCACTTCACGAATCAACCTCTGCCACTTCAGAATCTCAGCCCCATCCATCACCTGCTCGACATCCACTTTGATGCCGCGCGTCGTCCGGTCCACGATGGTCGCTAGTTCTTCACGAGTCGAATAACCGACGACGAGCTTGAAGAGGAAGCGATCGAGCTGGGCTTCAGGAAGCGGATAGGTACCTTCTTGTTCGAGCGGATTTTGGGTCGCCATGACGAAGAAAGGTTTTTGCAGTTCATAGCGCACTCCGCCGATGGTGACGGTGCCTTCCTGCATGGTTTCGAGCAGCGCGGACTGTGTCTTCGGAGTCGCACGATTGATTTCGTCGGCCAGACAAATCTGAGTAAAGATCGGACCCTTTTGAAATTCAAAAGCACGCCGACCATCCGCCGTTTCCATCACCATGTTCGTGCCGAGAATGTCGGCGGGCATCAGATCGGGTGTGAATTGGATGCGGTTGAAGTCCAGGTTGAGTGCCTGGGAGAGCGTGCGAATGAGAAGCGTCTTGCCCAGCCCCGGCACACCTTCGAGCAGACAGTGTCCACCCACGAACAGGCAAGCCAATACGCCGTGCACAATTTCGTCATGCCCGACAATGACGCGGCCAATCTGCTCCCGCACCAATTGGTATCGCCGACGAAATTCTTCGGCCTGCTGCTGCATCACTTCTGCCTGACTCATACCCGTCACCCTATTGCCCCACAGCCGGTACTACCGACTCGAGTTGACCGAGAAATGCCCTCCCACGACGTTGTCAGATTAACGGTCGCCTTGGGGTAATTAAAGAGTGCCGCCCCAGAAACCCGGGGTTAACCCGCCCGATCAAGGCCCCGAGCACAGGAAACAGCCTTCGCAATGCCGGCCGGACGGCTGACGCCGGGCCGCTACAAGCTCCCGGCCGGACAGAGCCCGCTCCCGGATCCGAACGGCGATTAAAAATGCTTCGCCCTTTCCAGCGTGCGATGGCGCGAGATTCGCGAGTCCGAAATCTTCATCTTGTCCATCGCATTTCTTCACGAAATCTGCGTCGTTTCTTCATTTGGCAGCGACCGAGTCTTAACACATTCTGCACAAACTCATCACCCAATATTCGAGCTGAAGTACACCTATCGCTAGGGGATCGACATGGTCGTGCGAGTGACTGCCCTGAGTCGAACTGGGTTGGGTAACAGGAATGGGTTGCTGGTCTGGAGCTTAATGGCTTATCTCTGGATTGGGTCTGCCAGCGGCGGAGAGCCGACGAATGTGACTCCTCAGGCTTATCAGCTCCACCAAGAAAGCTTGGTGTTTGATGGGCACAATAATTTACTGCGAGCGCTTCTTAAACGCTCGCCTCAACTGCCGGCCACCATCGATCTGCAGCGACATCAGCCGCTCTTACACACCGATTTTCCTCGCTTACGCCAGGGGGGAGTTGGCGCGGAGTATTTCGCGATTTACGTCTCGTCGGAGAGTGTCAGAAAAGGTACTGCCGTCCGCGAAACACTCGAACAAATCGACGCCCTAAAGCGCTTATTAGCGCGGTATCCTGCCGCTTGGGCACTGGCGACTTCCAGCGACGAGGTGCTGAAGCTGCGGGGGGAAGGTAAGGTCGCGGGTTTGTTAGCGCTTGAAAATGGCGCGGTGCTGGATGGGTCGCTGGCAATGTTGCGGCAATATCATGAACTGGGAGTGCGTTGCCTGGCGGTCACGCATGATGATTCTCACACCTGGGCCGACGCGGCACTTGATCGGCCGATCCATCAGGGGCTAAGTGATTTTGGCAAGAGCGTGATCAGCGAATCGAATCGACTGGGAATCGTTCTGGATCTCGCTCATGCCTCCGATAAGACGATTCGTGACACGTTGGAAATCAGTCGCTCGCCGATCATCGTCTCCCATGCCGGCGCTGCTCACCTGGCTGCACATCCCCGGAACCTCTCGGATGATCTGTTGCACGAAATTGGCAAGCGAGGTGGTGTGATCCATGTAAACTTCTTTCCAGCGTTTCTCACCTCCGAACTGGTGGCGGCCTATGCGCGGCGCAGCGAGCAAGCGAACGCGATGCGAAAGAAGTACAAGAACGAACAAGAATTTCTGGCTGGCATTCAGACTTGGCTACAAGATAACCCACTCCCCGCCACTGCCGTTTCGGATGTGGTGAATCATATCGATCACATCGTGAAAGTGGCTGGTATCGACGCCGTCGGGTTAGGCTCGAATTTCGACGGGATTGTGAGTGTACCGACCGACCTGCATGACGTCTCGTGCTTTCCTCGTCTCACTCAGGAACTACTTAATCGTGGTTATCAGCCCGACCAGATTCGCAAAATTCTGGGCGGAAATGCACTGCGAGTCATGCAGCAGGTGGAGCGTGTGGCGAGCGATCTGCCGGTGGCGCAGAACCGTTAATAATTGATTTGGAACTGCAGTCGCAAAACATCGCCCACAAATTGGCCGTACGAAGTGGAACCAGCCAGTCCATTGGCCGTGGTATTCGTGCGATCGGTCGTCAGGTACGACAACGTCAGCTCCATGCCAGAACTGATTTGCCACTCGGTGCCAGCTTCCCATTCGCTAATGTTCGTATAGGGTGCGTTACGCTCCGTCTTGTAGCCGCCCTGGTAATAGGAGTAGCGAACGAAGGGGAACCAAATTCCCCGCGAGTCGATCTTGTACATGAGCATCGCGTAGCCGCCGTAGAGCGAGCGATTTTCGATATTCGTTTGGGTCGGGTCGAGTGCGGGACCGCGTCCGACCGTCCATTCGGCCTGGAAGCCCAGCGGCTGTGGGTACCAAATGAAGCTGCCGGCCAAGCGGCGATCTGCCCAGCCATTCCGATTCTTAGCCGTCGCTGCGATTGTCGAGGCACTCGTGAAGTCGACGGTTCCATTGGGACGATTTACCGCCGGTGCGCCCGGTGGGTCAATCGTGGAGCCGATCACGGCATATTCGCCAATGTAGCCCTGAATTCCTACCTCCATGCGCTGACAATTCGCCAGCGTCATCGGCAGCGTAAGACGCGACACGAGATGGAGATTGTCGTTTAATTCCAGCAGCGAACCGCCCTGCCCATTGTACGCTCCCAAGGCAAATACACCGTAGTTGCCCGATCCCTTCAGGCCCTGCTCCAGCACCTCCTTGAAGAAATCTTGAGCCCAGCGCGGCGTCCAGTAGTAAACAACACCCAAGTCGCGCTCATTCCGCAAGAAACTATTCATCGCGTCGTTACGGTCGAGTGGAATACGATTGGAGCTCGATTGCAGGTTCTCCCAGCCGAAGGGCATCTTCGACTGCCCCACTCGCACTCGATTCACTTTCTCATCGTCTAAGTAAACGTCGCCATACCAGTCACGAATCTGGGCGAAGTACGTATTGTCGTTGCTCCCCGGAACATTCGAGGCGAAATCGGGCTGCAGGTAAACATAGAGCCGCTCATGGACATCGCCAGAGAAAATCAGGCGTGCCCGGCGAATGAGAAAACTCTGGTCCTCGCCAATCGAACGATCCCCCACATATTGAGGCGGAGCAGAACCAGCAGCCGTCCGTACATCCTCGTTGATGCGAAACTGAGCGTAGCCGCGAATGCTGAGCTTGTCGTACCACTTCTTGGGCTTGGGCGCCTCACTCGTGCCGCTCGCCGCCCGCGCCGCTGGCGCCTCCAGGTAAGACTGCTCCCGAGCAATGGCGATCTCAGGGTCGTAAAACGAAATGAATTGATCGATCCAGTGATCGCTCTCGGCGACCGGTGTGACCGGCGCGGAACTGGCTGGCGTTAATGTGGCCGGCGCGGGGTTGAGAATCTCGGTCTCCGGCGCGGTAGCGTCGAACACACCCAATGCCCCGCCGGCAGAGAACCGCTCCTCCCGAACTCGTTCTACCGTGACTCCCCCAGACAAATCCGCTTCGCCCACCCCTGCTATCGCCGGCTCAAACCGGGGTGGAGTCTGTGCAAGCAGCGGCCGCCAGCAGCTATCGGCAAACAGCAACGCGACCATCAACCGAACGATCAGCTGCCGAACATCTAACGCCATCATGGGCTCGAATTCGATTGAAGGAATGAGGAGGTGAGGGGTGGGGGGTACGCTAAACCTTAATACCATTCCCTCACAACTTTCCTTATCGTCACAATCGCTACGGTCGAAGATTAAGAAACCATGAAAATTGAGCAAATGGGTGAAGTTCTACGGACGGCTGACGCCGTGCCGTTACTTTTTTCGCCGTGCCGCTAACTTTTTTAGCGGCATGGGCGTAAGCCCAACCTTTTAAAGGTGTTTCTTTGTGCGACTAACGCTTCTTTCATTGACTGCTCCCTTCTCCCCCGCAGGAAAAAAGGGTGATCGTCGCCATAGCCAAACGAGTTTCCTTTTTTTCCTGTGGGGGAGTAAGGGCTGGGGATGAGGGGGCCATTGTGGCCAGCAGCTCGCAGACCAGCCAGCAGGTTTGGGTGATTGATTTCTCGCGAGAGCGATTCTTTCGGTCCATCCGAGTTTCGTGTGGGCTGACCGCCGGTGAGGCCGTCGGATTTTTGGAGGCATGGCGCAGGTGTCCAAAGGTTTGTGCCAATGAAACCAACCCATGGCGTACGAACTCCGCCAGCGGCTGCCTGAACACACCCGCGACCGGGAAATCCCTTGTTGGGTTGCGTCTCCGCAGAGCCGGACTCCGTTTTTACCCGGAGGCAAAAGTCTACACCGCCACCGGGGGCAGAGCCTATGTACGCTTGGAACACCTTCGCCATGCCTCCAAAAATCCTGTGGCGACAGCCACACTGAGTCGTTGCTCGACGTCGCCCCACAGGAAACCCGGATGGACCTTTAACAGGCTGGGCTCACGCCCATACCGCTAAAAAAATAGGCGTCGCGCCGAGAGGTAGCGGTACCGGCGTAAGCCGTCCGGCGGGAAGTTGGCATTGGTCCTCCATCGCCGCTTCCCCCAACAAGACAAATAAGGTGGATATCGATTGTGTAGTATGAATCTCTTTTTCTTATCGGAATTGGTACCAGGTGCCTT
>JBJSXJ010000042.1:0-9439 GCA_046086325.1 Planctomycetota bacterium
GATTTCAGTTTGAGTCGGGGCGCGCTGCCATTATTTCCATTCGCCTCCGCACCAACAGTGGAAACCCACAAATCGCGGGTAACCGGTAAACGAATCGTGTTTCCCTTCCGCTCGGGCTCCGCTGCTGAAAGCTGGTTCGGGAGAATCAGCACGTCGCCTAGCAGGCAAACGCTCATCGCCACCGACCACAACGAAACAAGTAAGCGGCGAATCCAAACGGGTCGCAACGGCAATGGCGAGCTGACGACCCCGAAACAACGAGTACGCATGGCCAGCCTCGCTCAAGGGAGATGAATCAGGATGGACGGAGCAGTCTAGGAATTGCGGTGTTTGTATTTTTGGTCCATCCGACAATCCTGTGGTGACAGCCGCCCTGAGTTGTTACTCAACGTCGCCCCTCAGGACCGCCACCAGGACCTTATCTTTTCGCGTTTTATGTTTTTCGCGTTTTATATTTTTGTGATGTCGACGCTTAGCCCCGGTCATCCTGGCTCTGCCCCTGCTCGCTAGCGGCCGCGGGCTGGTCGCTGGCGCTCAGTTTGCGGCGCCAGATGGGCGATGTCAAACAAGCCACAATCACCAACGTGTTAAAAATCCAGGCCACGAAATGATAATGGTGCCCTGCCAGTTTCTTTGAATCCTCGACGGGCCACTTCCGCTGAAAGAAATGCGTAGCTGATGTCCGCCATGCCTCGGGGACCCAGTTAGGAACCTCGCGCTGCCGTGACTGTTCGTAAAGACCCTCAATCGCCTCCTTGTCCTCGGAGGTGCTTACCGCGGCCAACAGAGCATCTCGCTGTTCGGACGACATCTGGCCTGTGAATAGGAGGTCGGTTTTACGAAGTTCAACGCGATCTTGGACTTCCACAGGAATTTGATCTGCAGATAGGTTCGCCACATGGGCGTGAGTTGCCAGATAGTCATCTTCCCAGTGGCTATTCAGGCAAACGCCAACGCGATGCACAAAGAAGCTCGCCACCTCTCGATCACCCGACATCATCTGCGCCGCCGTAAGTGCCAAGATGCCGGCACCCACGGTGACAATCCACTTGTAGCGATTCATAAGTCGAGCGATGTACGAGCTGCAGGTCATGATGATGGCGATCGAGACGATCAAGCCGAGCAGCAATCGTTGCCAGTCACCATGACTGGCGCCTGCTACTGCCAGCATATTGTCGAGGCTCATCACGAAATCCGCGACAAAAATCATGCGGATGGCGGCCATCGCCGTGCGGTCGGCATCGTCGGCCGCCACCGAGTGCTCTTCTTCCTCGCCCAGGAGCTTGCACGCGATCCAGGCCAGCACCATACCGCCAAAAAGTCGCACGCCTGGGACCATCAGCAGAAACGCCATCACCATCGTGAAGATGATGCGCATCGTGATCGCGATACCTCCACCCCACATGATCGCCTGCTTGCGCTGGTAGGGTGGCAAGCGATGTGCCGCCATCGCAAGCACCACGGCGTTGTCGCCGGAGAGTACGATGTCAATGAGAATAATCTGGGCGATGGACGCTAAGTATGCCAAACTCATGGTAGTCAGTGTGGGTGCCAGGGGAACATGTCGTGGAAGAAAGCAGCGATAGAAGCAGAGGATTGTAGGACAAGCCTTGCGCTTCTGTCATCCCGGGGATCAAGTTAAATGAGTAAAGTTCGCTGCAGCAAGTGCGAAGAGGAGTTACTGGGAGCAGTCAATCGCTGCTGGCGCTGTGGGTCCGTATTTTCCAGTCAGCTTCCTGCAGATGGTCAACCACCTGTCCGTCGCTGGCCGATTCCGCGGCTGCAATCCGACCCCATCACGGCGGAACTCGTGGGGGAAAGCTCGGCGAACAGCGAAGCGTCCGTGAGCCACATTCGCCGAGGTTCACCGTTTCTATCGGGTGCCCGCACGCAGGCCTACCGGGAACTCACCGGCTGGGCACGATTGGTTTTTGGTCGAGCTCCATGGCAAGCGGCCATCGCTCCGTGGCGCTGGATTTGCTTGGTCACAGCCGTTGGGCTCGCGCTCATTGCGGTGATGGCCGACATCACGGCGCCCACGCAACTGATCCTCACCATCATCGCGCTGCTCCTAGCAGCCCTGGTGGTACCCAGTCGGCTTGGTCGCTTGGCGATCTGCTTGCTGGTGATTCTCGGTGCAGCCCTGATCTGGCACGGCAAAAACACCGTCGACTATGTTAACGAGCGGATTCAGGAAGCACGCGACAAAGATATCGATTGACAAGTCCGTCGATCGGTGTGCATTCAGCTCTGTTTACCGAGGGCTCTGCTTACCGACGGCTCTCGGTGGAAGGCTTCTTGGATAGCTGCGGTTCGCTGGCGGTTTTGTTGAGCTGACGAGCGATCGTTGCATCCGCCTCGCGACCAGTTTGCGGCGGGGCCAGTGGCTTTCCTTCGGCATCTAAAACCATCACCGCCGGAAGTTTGTTCACTCCGAATCGATGCGACGCGTCACGCGAAGTCATGTGATAGAGCGGCACTCCGTTGGGGCCAAGTTCCTTCAGAAACTCGTTCACAAACTCGCGCTGCGTGTCCACATTGACCGACACGAGTTCCAAACCTTCTTCGCGATAGCGTTCAACCAAGCGACTCATTTCGATCAGCTCTTCACGAGTAGCGGCGTTGCTAGTCGCTCCGAAAACCACCACAACCGGTCGCCCCTGGAACTCTCGTTCGTCGAAGCCCGTCGCGGCACCCTTCGCTCCCGCCAGTCGTTCCGGTGATACGCGCCCCGAACCACGCAGCACCCCCGAATCTCCGTCATCACTCATCGTGAAGCGAGCACCCGGGCGGCTGGCATCGGCCACTAAGCCCTCGGGATGATCAGGTAGCAAAGCGCCCTCGGAACGTCTCCACTTGATGACCTTCACTTGTTCCGGCGTGTGGACCGACATTACGAGGTATTCGTCGTTGGGGCCGCTCTTGGTCTCAGCCAGGACCGGCGTAAGCGCCTTCGCAGCTTCAGTCGCTGCGGGCGCAGCAGCAGCGGATGCGGGACTGGCAGTTGCGGCTGGCGGCTCACTGGCACTCGTCTTGGCAGTCTCCGTGGGTGGTGGGACCGGTGGCTCCGGGAGGCTTGTCTTGGCGGGCTCAGTCGGCTGCGGAACCGGAGGCTCCGGAGCTTGAGCGATCAGCGTTTGCTCATCGTTCGCTCGCAGGTCACGAGCGTCGGCGAGCAGCGAGGTGACAATCGGCTCACCCGGTCGAATCGCTCGGGTAGCAATGTGCTGGTGCACATCCTCCATCCGTCGAATGGCACCTGGCGGCACGTTGTCGCGATGCCAGGCTTCCAGTCGCATATCTTCCTGGCCGATGACTCGGCCGGATTCAATCGCACTCTGAGCGACATAGATCCGCTCGGTTGGAGCAGCTTGAGTCGCTTGGGGCTGAGGATCGACAAGCGAACTCAGCACAATCGACCCCGCCATCCCGAGACCGGCGGCGAGCAGTAACAGCAAGAGCACATTGGCACGCATCGGCGATTCCCTCCGAAAACCCACTTCTGGCATACTCGGAGATATCGGCAAAACCGATCGAATGACCGAAACCGATTCCACCCACAACACACAGCTAACGCAAATTACCCAGGCTGCCTGTTTGTCGAGCTGGCGGAGGTTCGAACTGGCTGAGGGTCAAGCTGGCTGAGGATGGAATCTGAGGATCGATCTGGGCTAGCTGACTACTCTTTGCTGGGATTCTTACCCTGGCCAGCAGCGGGTTGACCACCGATGGCACCGCCGGGCTGGCCATAATTGAACGGCTGCTTGAGCAGGTCGACCTGCTCAGGGGTGAGAACTTCCATGATCTCTTGAAACGCTTCACGCTGCAGATCATGCAGTTTCTGAGCAAGCTCGGCTCGATTCTTTTGAATGCGCTGCTTCTGCTGCTCCGTCAAACCGACGCGTTCCAGCGCGGGCCCATATTGCAACAGGTTCCCAATTTGCATACGCAGCTGAACGGTTTCGAGCGTTTTGATTTGATGCGGCAGTAGAATCTTGCGCACCCGCTGTTCGGCTTGCGTCTGGATCTCCTTCATCTGCTTCTGCATTTCCTGATACATCTGCATCCGCTCTTCGTTGCTCAGCGTGGCATTGCGCAGGGGAGCGTACATTTCCTGCATTTTATCTTGGCTCTCTTTGGCCACCTTTTTCAGTTCGTCTTCTTGCTCCGGAACAATATCGATCTCTTTGCGCACTAGTTCTTGAGCCAGCGCGTAGAAGCCGGGAATGTTGAACTGCTGGTATTGCTGCCAAGCCGGTGTCGCACCGCCTGGAGCGACCACCACTTGCGCGTGCACTCGCGCTCCTCCGACACCGGCAGTCAGATCCGTTCCGAGCGATAGGGCTACGGCGAATCCCAGGCTCAAAATACGAACAACAGTAACGCGAGCGACGAATGCCGAGAGGGTCATGAGGTTGGCTCCGGTGAAGGGTGAAAATTTGGAGGGTGAAAAGGCTGAAGGCTGAAAAGGCTGGAGTTTAAAAACGAACCACGATTACTTGGGTGGGGCGACGGCGACTTCATTTTCCGGGGCAAGTTCAATCGGTACGTCACGGCCCAGGAGATGCTTATCGAAGAAGTTGTGAATCAAGGTCGTTACTTGGGGCTTACTAAAGGCCGCTCCACCATGGCCCGAGCCGGGTAACTTTTGCAACCACACCGGGACTCCCTTCGACTTCAAAGCAGCCGCAAATTCTTCACTTTGGGCATAGGGCACCAACGCATCATGAGTTCCATGCAGCATGAGCGTCGGCGGGCAATCGGCCGTCACATAATAAATTGGACTAACGGCATTCGTCTGGGCTGAATTACCTTCCAGACTCACACCGATCAGCCGCGAATAGGGATCCGAGGGCGAGTTGAATTTAAAGATGTTCTTGACGTTCGGATCTTCGGCGGCTTGCTTCATCACGGAACCAAAATTCTTCGGTCCGAAATAATCGCACACGACCTGCACTCGATCGGTCTGCTCTTCATGACCACCAATAGCCGGAAAAATCTTGCGGCCACCGGTGGTGCCCACGAGTGCGGATAGGTGCCCGCCGGCGGAACCTCCCACCACGCCCACGCGCTCACGATCAATGCCATACTTCTCGTGATTCGCTCGCAGCCAGCGAATCGCAGCCAAGCAATCTTGGATCTGAGCCGGGAAAATCGCTTTTTGACTGAATCGATAGCCCACGCTCGCCACGACATACCCTCGACCCACTAGGTGTGCGACGGGACAGGGATAGCGATTTCCGCCCATCCAGCCACCACCGTGAATGTGGACGATGAGCGGCCGAGCTTTCGCATCGGACTGCTCCGGCAGATACAGATCCAGCTTCTGAGCGTCATCGCCGTCGGTGATATACGGAATGTCGCGGACCATTTTCGTTCCGGTCGGCGATTTATCCGCAGACGATTGCTTGTTACCTGGAGACGACTGCTTGGCTGTCGCAGGCTGTGCGGCGACCGTATTCAGCCCCCACACCAAGCTCCACAGCGGCATCAAGGTGAAAAGGCACAGCATTCGCCAGGACGGAGTCAACTTCTCAGCGTGTCGTATCATTCGAGTTGTTCCTGTTCCTTTTCCAGTTCATTCACTGCAGAAATATTGGTTGCGGCGGAAGTTATCGCTGCCGACTTGCACCGGACATCGTATCCCATTCGCGCACACGATGGTACGCGCAAGGAAAAGTGAATCAAGGTTTTTTGATCCTTCCGGGTTTCCTGTGGGGCGACCGCCGGTGAGGCCGTCGGATTTTTGGAGGCATCGCGCAGGTGTCCAAAGGTTTACGCTAATGAAACCAGCCACTAGCGTACGAACTCCGCCTTTGGCTGCATGCGGCTGGGCGGTACCCGCGACCGGGTTATCCCTTGTTGGGGTGCGTCTCCGCAGAGCCCGACTCCGTTTTTCCGGGAGGCAAATGTCTACACCGCCACCGAGGGCAGAGCCTATGAACGCTTGGAACACCTTCGCCATGCCTCCAAAAATCCTGTGGCGACAGCCACACAGAGTCGTTGCTCGACGTCAACCCACAGGAAACCCGGAAGGGCCTTCTTTTGATTCACCTCGCGGCGTCTCAAAACAGGAAATTAGCGTGCTGAGTTGGTCGCATTGTTGCTCATTTCCCAGCGCAATTGGCGGATCAAGCGCGAACCCTGCCACGGTTGACCATCGCTCTTGCGACGCTGCCCATCGATCCAGATGTTTCCGCTGGGACTAATGCTTAACTCTGTCACCGCTTTCCAATTGTCTAGTGTGCGAGAAACGTCCGGCGCTCGCGCTGCCGCGGTTGACGGTTCACGCTCGGAGGCTGAACCTGGATTCGCTCTGGGAGCAGTGGTGGGGGACGTGGTGAGTGCTAGAGGCGCAATCGCTTGCAGATCCGAGAGCCGTACCGTGACGGTCTGCCAATTGGGTGAGCCTCGCAGAGGCACTCGACACGCATACTCCAGGGCCGGTCGACCTGGCTGGATCGAACCCCAGCCATTGGTCGTCACGGTGAGGACCAACTGATTGTCTGTTTCACATTGCACCTCAAACGCCAGTGCCGCCTCGTCAGGTCCACGCCACTGAGGATCTTTCAGTTTGCGAGTAACGGCAGTCCAGAGCGGCGGATGGTCCCAGTTCAGCTGAAACCAATCGCGCCAGGGGTGACTGCCATCATCAATGAGTCGCTCGGGGCGGCACGTCGCCTGGACTCCTGCACGTCGCAGTTCGTCCGGCGTCTTCCAATTCATCCGCGAACTCAAGACAAACGTTTTCGCATTCTTTTGCCCAGCAACTTGCGGGATCTGTTGATACTTTTCGGGCAGCCGGTAAATCACATTCGCAAATACCAATAGCGGTTGCTGCTCATCGAACAAGGGGCACCGAGCAAGCCACGAGCGCTGGCCGTCGCGCGACGGCTGGTTTGGCTGGTAGCCCGGTTGATCAGGACGTCGCGGCGGCGCCGTTACTTCGGCCGCTCGCCAAAAGCGTGTGATCGCGTGAGGATCCTGAGAATAGTAAACCTCCACTCGCTCCACATCGTGCGATTCATCGGCGGTCACCGTCACCTCAGGTACGCCGTCCGCCGTCTCCAAACGGAGTGCCAGCTGGGGAGTACGAGGAAGCGTGAACTGCTGCTGCAAATACTGCTCGAAGAAGAGATATTCGGTGATCGCCTGCGCGTCGGCATGGCGATGATTGTGATGCAAAGAGATGCTGAAGCGAACTTGTTCATCTGGTATCGTTCGCCAGTTCCACGCCATGTTGTCAATGATCCCGTGGAAATCATTCGTGGGCGAGAGCCAAAGAATGGGACAGCGGACTTCTGGTAAATAGGCATTATCCGCGACACAGGCAAGTTCCAGAGCTGAACGTTTCACGCGCACCCCAGCCGGTATCTGCTCGGCGCCGACGGTAAGTTCCCCGGAACCGCCACAGGAAGGCACTGCCACTCGCACTCGCCGATCCACACCGGCCAAGTTGCTCGTCAGCTTGCCGCCCATGGAATGGCCAAACACGCCCAGGCGCTGCGGGTCGACTGGCGGCTGGTGCTGCAGGAACGACAGGGCGCGCCGAGCTGCCAGCAGCACGAGATACCAGTTGCTGTTCCGCGGCGATTCCACGGCATCCAAAGTAAACTCGTCGGGCGTCAGCGGTCCGGCAAAATGATTGACCGCGTTACGCTGCGGCGGATGAGTGGCATCGAGTCTTCCCCAGTCGGTCTGCGGACCCGTGAAAACTTCGTTGCCGATTCGCAGCGGATTTCCACCCCAATTCAGGGACAGGATCGCGTAGCCGCGTCGAGCGTAGGTGAGTGTGGTGTCCAGTGACGCCGCTTGCCCCCCACCATGCAGATGCAGCAGCGCCGCCAGTGGTTTGGCTGACGACGGAAAGGCAAAGAACCCCGCCACTCGCACCGGCTGCCCCTTAAAAACTCCCACCTGATACCGCACGATTTGGCAGGTGATCATCTCTTGAGTCCACGTGCGCAGCACTTCCGATTCGAGCGGTGTGGAGCGGTCGAGTTCGTCGAAATCAGCCCAAAGCTGCTGCAGAGTTTGCGGCACGGGCGCGGCAGCCAGCAGCCCGATTGGCAAAAGAGACACGGATGCAGCCGCCAGCATCAACACCAGCAGGAAAAATTGGCGAAGCCGCGAATCAGTGGTTCTGGATAAGGTTGTCATAGCGGAGCAATATAAACGCTCGTGCCAGCAAAGTCCCTCGCCTCCCCCTCGCCTCCCCCTCTTCATCCCTCGCCACCCCTCGTCATTTATCATTTTGCCCTCCCTCGGCGCGGTGGTACGATCTCATCCCACTCCCCCCTGCTCGGGATTGAGCCCTCGCGACGCAGGTGAATCTGGGCTGGATGGGCGGTTTGTGCCAGGCTTTTTCGTTGCCCCGCTCCTAGCCGCGAACTACGATAGGGGCCTTGGAGCGACCGGTGCCCAAGAATGCTCCCAATGGCCAACGACCCCGATCGAAAGTGAGGAACTTCCGTGACAAACCTTACCAACGCGCAATCTTGGCTCCGAAACCTGGCGACGAGACTACTCGGAGCCACGACTCCCGCTCGCCGCACCTGGGCTCTCAGCCAACTCCCGACGGCCGCACGGCGTCGAGCGTTGGTGGTGGAATCTCTGGAAGGTCGCGCCTTGATGGCGATCACGCCGCTTTCGATCGCCTACAAGCCACTCGATTTCACCGGGTCAGTGGCCATCAGCGGTGCGATTTCAGGATCGCTCGGGAACTATCCAACCACGGGCTCGTTCACAGGACAATTAGGATTGTCGGGTAAATTGGACTATTCAAGCACGACGGCTGCGGTGGGAACGGCCACGGTGAATGGCTCCGTCTCCGGTTCCATCTTTGGCTACAGCAAAAATCCGATCACGCTGAATGTGAATGGGTCCACCCCCGACGGCGGAATGGTGGAGTCCAGTTCGCGACTCACCGCGACCTTGCCGCCGGTGAATGATGTCAGCAGTGTGTCGCTGACCGGCAGCTACAACACGCGAGATTATTCGGTGTCGGGCAACTTAAGTTTCAAGGTGAATAGCACGATCAACTGGAGCGGTACTTGGAAGGGCAAAATTGTGCAGCAGGATGCGACGCCCGTATCGACGAACAATTTTGGCTTTTCCGCCAACTGGGATGACGCCGGAAAATTTGGAGTGGTAGATGTGGCAGTGACGGTCGGTGGTGGGCTGCCGCAAGTGAACTCTCGCACGGCCTCGATTGCCAACATTCGCTTGTATTGGGGCGACGCGGCTGGAAAAACGATTGGTGCTCCGCTGCGCGATGTCATCAACATCAGTTGGAATCAATCGGCCGGTAGCTATGAAATCTCGGGGCTGCCCTCGGCACCTTCTAGTGCTCAAAAGCTGATCTTGATCGGCAGCGTTGGTACGACGGTGGATTCGCAGGTCGCCCTGAACCTACCCGCTCGTCCCACGATTTCGATTA
>JBJSXJ010000043.1:0-7418 GCA_046086325.1 Planctomycetota bacterium
AGTTCCTGGAGCCGTGCCGTGACCCAGTCGGCCTGCCAGCGTGCCAGCGGACTACTGCGAGTGCCTAAGCGAATGGTAAGTGATGCGGACATGCGATGGCGATCTGTTTCTCGATACATTATCGAAACGTGCCGTAGGCCTCGGCACGACGATTTAGGAAGGTACCCGAAAAACGTTTCTGTTGAAACCCGCACTGGTTTTTTACGGACTTGGCGGACTTGCGCTCCAGTTTTTTGAAATACGGAGGCACCATTTTTTGAAACACAGAGGGCACAGAGATTAGTGTGGCGAGTGTTTTGATTGAGACGACTTCGAACTACGACAGCAGTTCCGCGATGGGCTGGCCTTCGGCGAGCAGGTTATAGGGGCGATTTTGGGCATCGAAAACTTCCAGATTCTCGATTCCCATCGCGCGGTAGACCGTCTTGGTGATATCGGCGGGCGTGACGGGCTTATCCGCCGGGTACTCCCCGTAACGGTCGCTCGATCCATACGTTTGCCCACCACGGATTCCGCCGCCCGCCAGGAGATCGGTGAGGCAATGCGTCCAGTGGTCGCGACCCGCACCGCTCGGACCGCCGCTGCGCGGATCACCAATCTTGGGCTTGCGCCCCATTTCACTCGTCACCAGCACCAGCGTGCTGTCGAGCAGTCCGCGCTGCGCGAGGTCTTCGATTAGAGCCGAGAAGCCACGATCAAACTCGGGCATCAAATCCTGTTTGAGGCATTCAAAATTGTTTCCGTGCGTGTCCCAGCCACCGCCGCTCGCACACTTCCGCGCCTCGGCTTGCTTCTCATTACCCTTCCAGAAGACCGTGATGAATGGCACTTCGGCTTCCACGAGGCGACGAGCCAGCAGCAAGCTGGTGCCGTTGACGGTCGGTCCGTAACGCTCCCGCACCGCCGCAGGTTCCGTCGTCAAGTCGAAGGCATCGGTGGTGCGAGACGAGAGCAGCAGGGACATCGCGCGCTGCTGCTGCCGCTGCCACAGCCGACTGGCCCCGACTTGATCGAACTCTCGGCGCGCATCATCCAGTTGTCGCAAGAGTGCTCGTTTCTGCAGCAAACGATCGTTCGTCATGCCGCCCGCCAGCGTCAAAGCGGGAGCATGAAACTGCAGCGGCGTCTCGTGTGTGCCCATCACGTAGAGCGGGTCATATTCCACGCCCAGGCGAGCGGCGAACTGGCCGGGTCGAGTGTAGGCGGGGGCACCTTCCTTGTGCGGTAACGTAATCGCGTTCGGCAGATACGGGTGCTGCGCCCGCTTGGAGGCGACGACCGCTCCCATGTACGGCCAGTCATCCGCATAAGGCGTGCGATTATTGCCGAGCGAGAGAAACGTCTGGTCGGGCACGTGGCCCGTCAAGTTGTAGTAGTAGCCAGCGTGATGATCATTCGTATTGACGGAGCTACCGATCGAGTTCACGACCGCGAGGTGATGCGCCTGTTTGGCTAGCAGCGGCAAATGTTCACTCAAACGAACTCCCACGGCACTCGTCGAAATACTTTGAAACGGGCCGCGATATTCCACTGGTGCGCGCGGCTTGAGATCCCACATATCAAGATGGGAAGCACCACCGCTCAGGAAAAACAGAATGGTCGATCGAGCTCGTCCGGTACGCGCACCGCCAGGTGCGGGACTCGCGTCACGCGTCGGCACCACGTCAGCAGCTTGAGCGGCAGCGCCGAGCTGCTGGGGGAGCAGCGGCTGGGAGACGTGAGGTGCCCCAAATGTCCAGCCCGCCATGCCGACACTGGACGCGACGAGAAAAGTACGTCGATTTACCGGACAAGTGGTCGCTCGAGTTGCTGGCATGATTCATCCATCCCTGTTGGCGTGTGCCGTCACCGTTGGCCTGGCGGACGTTTCCAGAACAGTCACCTTACGCAATTAAAATAACTCACGAATCGGTTGGCCGCGATAGAGTCGATAGGGGCGTCCCGTGGCGTCGAGAAACTCACGATCAGGACCGATGCCCAGGCCATGAAAAATCGTGGCCGCCAGATCTTCGGGAGTGAAGGCATTTGAGTCCGGCACACCACCCTGTGCATCGGTGCGACCAATGACACGACCTGGTTGAATCCCGCCACCCGCAAAGAAGCAGGGGAAAACATCGCCCCAGTGATGCCGTCCCGGAGTAAATGGTTCCCCCGAAGCATTCGTGCCGTTGGGGCTGATCGGCGAGATCCGCGGCGTGCGTCCCATCTCGCCACACATCACAACAAGCGTTTCGTCGAGCAGTCCGCGCTGTTGCAAGTCATCGAGAAAACCACTTAAGCAATGATCAATCGAAGGTAAGAGCTTTGATTTGAGATCGCGAAACGCGTTTTGATGAGTGTCCCAGCCACGGAGATTGATCTGCACCATCCGCACACCCGACTCGATGAGTCGTCGCGCGACCAGAAAACCATTCCCCCATTCTTCGCGACCATACAGCTCGCGGATCGACGCCGGCTCATGACTCAGATCAAACGGATTCTGCTGTCCCGGTTGAGTCGCCAGGACGAAACGCAAGGCTTGTTGGCGATGAGCATCCCAGGCGGCCAGCACGCCCGCACGCTCGGCGCGATCCGCCGCTCGACGCAGTTGCTCCAGTTGCTGCAGCAGCGCCGAGCGATTCTCCAAGCGCTCGACCGCTAAGCCTTCCGCTCGACCTAAACTCGGCAGATGAAATTCAGCGTTTCGGCAACTGCTGTTGTCCCACCAAGCTTTGGGACCCTTACCCGGCTTTCGCTCGGGATCCAGATTGGGGTCATCATGACTAAAGCAGTTCGGGCAGGAGCCCGCTGCATCTTTCGCGTTACAGGGGGGCGCCAAGTCGACGGCCAAGCGATCGTAGGCGGCACCGAGTGCTCCGGATTCGCGACCGGGATAGTTCATTAAGTTTTTGCGAGGCAGTTCCACCATGGCGGGAAAACCGACCGCAGGCGCGGCCGGTGCGGCGTAGGCGATCAGGGAGCCGATGGAGGGCCAGTGGATGCGACCCGGCCGCGGCTGACTGATCGTGGCATTGGTATCGCCGATCGGCAGCGTCGTGCTACCGGTATGCAGCAGATACATGCAGCTATTGTGTTCATTCCGAAACTCGGGACCCGCCACATGATGCATGGTCCGCACCAGCGAAAAACGATCCGCGCGCTGAGCCAGCTTCGGCAAATACTCACAGAAATGAACACTCGGCAGCTTCGTCGCCGTCACGCCGTAGGCGCCGCGAATCGTATCGGGCGCGAGCGGCTTGGGGTCGAACGTTTCGTGCTGCGACGGACCGCCCGATTGGAAAATGAAGACGACCGACTTGGCCTTACCGCGAGGCGCGACCGCGTCGCGATCGTTCGCGGCCGCTTGGACCTGCGACTCCCATCGCAGTAAATCGCTGAGTCCCCAAGAAAACAGGCCCACCCGGCCAACATGCAAGAGCTGGCGGCGGCCCAGGTCGGGGTGATCCGTGGTGTTACATCCCAAACGTCGCGTCATGCTGAAAAACTAAATCGTGAGGAGGTTGTCCCCTCTCCCCAGCCGCTGGCAAACACGCCTGATGATCAAGGTTTGTCCTACTCTGCGGCTGGGGAGAGGGGCAGTGAGAGAGTCCGTGACAGGGGCTCCAAAACCGAGCATGATTGTCGCATTCATTCCGTTTGATGCAACATCGACCGGGTGGGAAATGGGCGTTAATATTTGGTGCCTCCGGAGTCTTCCGTGGTGACAGCCACACGAAGCTGGTGCTCGACTTCGCGCTTCCAGGAACCCCCGTAGGACCTGAAATTCTTACGGAACCTAGAACCGTGCGGCGTCCTGATTGTCGCCCGCTGGCTGGCTCGTTACCATTTGGCGGCATTGAGACAAACAGTCACGAGCCTTCTTGATTCACCTAACAACCTGAGGTCTATCATGTCCCTCCCCGAACAGTTGAATCGTCGGTTGTGGTTACGCTGGACCCTGGGAAGCACGACCTTCGGCGCGGTGGCCGAGTTCGAGCTGTGGCGAACCCTGTCGAGTAGCGCAGCGGCGGTAAATGCTGCGGACGGTGAGTCGCCGGCCGCCAACTTGGATGCGATGGTCACTCGTGCGATTGCGTTTTTGCAAGCGAAAGGACAGGCCGAGGACGGTTCCTACACGGGTATGATTGGGCCCGGTGTCACAGCACTCGTCACGACCGCCATCCTGCGGCATGGTCGAACGCCCAATGATCCGGTGGTGGCGAAGAGTCTCAAGTATCTAGAAAGCTTTGTGCGTGAAGATGGCGCGGTGGCCAAGAAAACCAGTCGCTTGCCGAATTACGAAACCTGCCTGGCCATTATGTGCTTTGAGGCCGCGAATCAGGATGGTCGTTACAACACGCTTCTCAAACAGGCCGATCGTTATCTCAAGAGCGCACAGATTGATGAGCAAGATGGGAAAGAGCGATCGGATGCCGATTACGGTGGAGCGGGATACGGCGGCGAAGGACGCCCGGACCTCTCCAATACCGCGTTCCTCATCGATGCGCTGAAGGCGACCGGAAACAAAGGTGACAACGAGGCCATTCAGCGGGCGCTGTTGTTTGTTTCGCGGTGCCAGAATCTAGAAACCGAACTCACCATCGACAAGGCTGCGGTGAAGGATCCGGATGGCGGATTTTTCTACACGGTGGCAGCTGGTGGCGCCAGTCCCGCCGGTAAGTCCGACGAGGGTGCTCTGCGCAGTTACGGCGGGATGACCTACGCGGGGCTCAAAAGCATGATCTACGCAGGGGTCAAAACCGATGATCCGCGCATGCAGGGGGCGCTCAAGTGGATCGCGAAGAACTATACCGTCGCCAGCAATCCTGGCATGGGTCAAGCCGGTGTTTATTACTACTACCAGACATTCGCCAAGACACTCGAGGCACTCGGCCAAGACACGGTCGTCGATGCGGACGGTAAGAAACATGACTGGCGTGCGGATTTGATTGCCGAGTTGAGTAAGCGGCAGCAGGAAAACGGTTCGTGGGTGAACACGGATAAACGGTGGATGGAATCTGACGCGAATCTGTCGACCGGCTTCGCGCTGCTCGCCTTGTCCTACTGCCGCCGCGCACCAGCCAAGAAGAACTAACTTCGACGCCCGCCGGATTTCCTGGTGTGATTTTCCTATTCGATTTATTTACAGCCAAACCGGTCACTTACAAACCAAGCCAGTCTCTTACAAACCAAGCCAGAAGCTTAAGGACAGTTCATGACGATTGCTGAACGTGAGGCGCGATTGCTATATCGACCGGAGTCGGCGGAGCTGCGATTCTTGCCCGAAGGACCGTATCCGCTGGGCGACGGAGTTTTTAGCTGGGTAGCGATTCAGCATGGTGCGGCGGCGACCACCGGATCGCTGCATCTGTTTCATCTGCAGACCGGTCAGAATGAGCGATACGACTTGCCGGGGCGGCCGGGATTCGCGTTTCCCATCGAATGTCCAGCCGGCGAAATCCCTCATCAATTCGTCGTGGGACTGGAACGGCATGTCGGCTGTTTTGACCTGCGAACTCGCGAGTTCACGCCGTGGGTCGGTCCGGTCGACGCGGCAGTCGAGAACACAATTATCAACGACGGAGTGTTATGCGAGGGTGGCGTTCTGTTCGGCTGCAAGGATTTGAAATTCGCTACGAAAAAAGCGGGACTCTATCTGCTCGCGAATGATCGCCAAACGCTGCACACCCTGCGCCGCGACCAGATTTGTTCCAACGGTAAACAGCTCGTGCGCCGCGATAACCAGTGGCTGCTGCTCGATATCGATTCGCCCACAAAAATGGTCGTCGGCTATCCCATCAACTTGCAAACCGGAGTGATCGGTGAACCGCAGATGGTCTTGGATTTAACCGCGGGTCCCAGTTTCCCTGATGGTATGGAACTTACACCCGACGCGCAGTCCATCATCATTTCGTTCTACGATCCGCGCGATGTGCCTCACGGGGAAACTCGCCAATATCGCATCGCCAACGGACAGCTTGAAGCCCTTTGGCGGACCCCCCGTTCTCCGCGCGCCACCTGTCCTCGGCTTATTCCCAGCGCAGGTAAGTTGCAACTGGTCATTACGACGGCCGTCGAGGATATGTCCGACTCGCAGTTGCAAACGCATGATCAAGCCGGCTGTTTGTTCATCGCGGATACGTCCTTCACGAGTCGGCCTGCGGCACCGCGATTTCCCGCTCTGGTTCGCTAAAACATTTGGGAATGAGTGACGCAGGTATGGCGACGAGTGATCGATTTACGGTCGTCATTAGTGACGTTGCCAAGCATGATCGTGGCTACAAGGGTACTCGCGCGTTTTGGTGGTTGGCATCGCGGTTTGGCAGTTACGCGGAACTCTCGTTGTACTGGTTTTTGGTGGAGTATTTCGGGCGCAGAAACGTGACATTGCTGCGACCATCGCAGTTACTCGAGAGTGGCCAGTCACACGAAACGGATTGGCTGTTCGTCGGCATTCCCACCACGCTCGGACCCGCTCATCTGGCCAATCTGAAATTCCGCCAGCTAGCGCTCTATGATTCCACCGACATGCACGGATTGAATTTTGGTGAATCGAATGTGCCCTGGCTGTTGTCACAGACGGATCTCTGTTTGAAGAATTTTCGTGATCGACGCTGGCAGTTACCGCTGCGCGTCGGCTTTCTGCCGATCAAGCGCCCGCCGCTCAACAATCGTTTGCACTGGGCCTTGCGCTGGCGTGATCTGCGTCAATGCTGGGGAGCGGCACCCGAGCGAGTCTTCGATGTGGGTTTTGTCGCTCGCCCCACCGGTTCCATCGAAACGAACGAGCGACTGCGCTGGATGCTGGAACTCAAACGCGATCGGCCCGACTGGAAGCTCTGGGGTGGTTTAGTCGGCGGTGACAAATGGCGCGCCACGTTTCGCGATCACGCTGATGCTCAAACTTTGGCACCCTGCTTTTTGAATCGCCGCAAGATCGGCTTTTTCGAATACTTTCAGGGGCTTTGCCGATCGCGAGTGGCGCTGGCCCCGAGTGGTTACGCGCCGTGGACGTATCGTCACTTTGAGGCGTTGTATGCGGGCTGCGCGGTCGTGTCGAATGATCTCAGTGACTACGAGTTTCTGATTCCCTTTCCGCGCGACGGGATGGTGGAGGTGGCGGCTGGAGCCAGTGTGGTGCCGGCGATTGAACGGGCGCTGACGCTCGCGATCGAGCATCCTCAACTGGCCGAGGAAAACCAAGCGTACCTCCATCGCTGGCTCGATCGTGGCCAGTATTCACGCAGTCGTCACGAGATGCTGGACCGGTTCACGGCGGAACTCCGGGGGTGAGGCTCAGAGGAAACGGCGGCACGGGGAAGGATGTTTCGCACGGAGGCACGGAGAGGATGTTTCGCACGGAGACGCGGAGGCACGGAGAGGATGTTTCGCACGGAGACGCGGAGACACGGAGAGGATGTTTCGCACGGAGACACGGA
>JBJSXJ010000044.1:0-5138 GCA_046086325.1 Planctomycetota bacterium
AAGATGGAAAGATGGAAAGATGGAAAGATGGAAAGATGGAAAGATGGAAAGATGGAAAGATGGACGGATGAGATAGATGTAGGTGAGTACGTAAGCGAGCAAGACAAGCCATCAACAAAAGAAGTAATCAAATTCGATGGCTGCTTAGCTGCAGGAGCAATTCCAGAACGAGCTACAGGAGCAATTTCAATAATTCAATTATCCCCAGAATCTCTCCGTGCCTCCGTGTCTCCGTGCGAGAAAAAACCGAGTGCTCCGTGCGCAACCCCGAGTGCTCCGTGCGCAACCCCTAGTGCTCCGTGCGCTACCGATTACCGAGGCCGAAATCGAAGCGTAGCTGGCCATCGGGCTGCTGGCCTTCGGGATTCAGTTCCTTAAAGAGCAAGCTCGGCTGGATGTCGCGGTTGTTTTGGTATTTATCACTTTCGTATTCGGTGATGGGCCCACGTAATTCGTGGTAAAAAATCTGACAGATCGCGGTACCGGGATAGATGCGAATGGGCTGGACGGCAAACATTTCCAGAGTCCAAAAGCCTTTGAAGCCGACGTCGCCAAAGCCGGCGGTCACGTGCACGAAGAGCCCCAAGCGTCCGATGGAGGAGCGTCCTTCGATCATCGGCACAAAATTGTGTGTTTCTGTCCGTTCGACTGTCCGGCCCAGGTAGAGCTGATTGGGGCTCAGCACTAAACCCTCGGGTGGAATACTAATGCGTCGAGTGCGATTGCGCTGGCGCATGTCGAGAACGACTTCTTCGTAGACCAGCAGTTCATCGTGGAGCGTCAAGTTGTAACTATTGGGATTCAGTCGACTCGCTTCAAACGGGTCGATGAGGATGTTCTTACCCAATTGATTGCGAATTTCCTCGCCGGACAGAATCATATCGCCGCACCCCTATTAGCTGTACGAATCGTCAACACCGAGCGTTCCCGAACAACTTCGCTGCTCGCTTGATACCTCTTACTTCACTCCGACCCGCGGGCAGAAATCTTGAAAGACGCAGCGCTCACACTGCGGCTTGCGGGCCTGACAAACTTGCCGCCCATGATGGATCACGCGATGCGAAAATCCGATCCATTCCTCGGTGGGCAAGAGCTTGATCAAATCGCGTTCGATTTTGACGGCATCGGTATGGCGCGTGAGTCCGAGGCGGCGGCTGATGCGCGTCACGTGGGTGTCGACGACCACTCCCGTTGGTTCACCAAACGCGGTGCCCATGACTACATTTGCTGTTTTGCGACCCACTCCGGGCAACTGCACCAGCGCCTCCAGGGAGCGAGGAACTTGACCACCGTAGTGTTCCACCAGCTGCTGGCAGCAGCCCTGAATGTTCTTCGCTTTGTTGCGAAAAAAACCGGTGCTTTGGATGACTTTTTCGAGCGTCTTTAATGGGACCTGGGCGAGCTCTTGTGCGGTGGGATAGCGCGCGAACAGCGGCGCCGTCACGAGATTCACTCGTTCGTCGGTGCACTGCGCCGATAAGATGGTGGCGATGAGCAGTTGGAAGGGCGAATCATGCCGCAAGGCACATTCCGCGACCGGGTAACGCTCTCGCAGCCCCGCGATGATCCGAGGAATTTGCTGACGAGATTGAAGCAGACCGGCCATGAATGGCTTCCCGTTGCGGGGCACGTGGAACGCGGCCGGTGGCCCGGCGCGGCGTCATGATAACCATTCAAATGGCACAAAAAAAGCACCACGGAAAAGCCGAACCAGTACGAAGACTGATCCCACTTTCCCGTGATGCCCCTCAAGATTGGCGGCGAGTCCTTTAATCCGGCCGGGGAAGTTCAGCGAGTCGTATCACGATTCGCCCTCCACGCACCGGATGACGAACGGACTAACGACGACGGAACAGACCGCGGCGCGTGTTGTTCTGATAGGTCGTCGTGGCGGCGGCAGCTGGCTGAGCGGCCGGTACGCTACCGGCAGCATCGCCGGCTGTTCCATAGACCGCGACCCAGTACGGAGTGCCATCGGCGGCAATGGCAAACCCAAAGCCGGCGTCGGTCGTCGAACTGGTCATGTTCGCCCAATGTCCGCTGCTATTACGCCAGGTGTTGAACGTCGAATTGACGTCGCCATACCCCCACGCAATGTTCTCCAGCACGCCGCCAGCAAAGCCATAGCGAGCCGCTCGGCCGCTCGGTCCACCGTTGCCGTAGTGGCTGAAATCTCGCGTCCGCGCCATGTAGGACGCATGATCCTGAGCGGCGCTGGTGAGGGCAGGGTTGATGCGGTGCGCCCACAGACCACGGGTACCACGCATCTCGTTGTTGCGGAACAGCATCTGCACCAGCGTGGGATGCTCGTGGAGCGGACGCTCGGTCGCGGCCGCTTGCTGCACACTGTTTTTGTCATCCGCAATCACCGGCTTACGCACAACCTGCTTGCCATCTTCCGTCTGGCCTTCGGTCGATTGAGCGCTGTCGGAATTGCCTTGCTTACCTGTTCCCTGGTTCGCTTGCTGTTCGGCGGTGGCCGCCGCTTGATTGTTCGGATTCGCTGCCTCTTGGGCCGTCACCGCGGATACACCCAGCCCCGCACATAAAGCGGCAGCCAACGCGGCAACAATCGGTACTCTCCTCATAACACTTACCTCCGTGACAAACAAAAACTGAGAAACCATGGAGTCGCCTGGTGGCTGATCCACCCACAAATTCGACTCTCCATCCATTCATCGCGCCGCGCAGCGGCACAGCCGCTGGGCAACTCGGGCCCGACACCGCAAGCAGTCTCAGGACTAGTGGGAGGCGAAGGCCTCCCGTGATTACCCGCAGCGGAACGCTGCGGTTTGGTAGAGCGTCGATCTCGGACTGACTCGCCGGCCGATCACACCGCTCTGGTGTTCTTGAGGTGAGGCGATTCTGACGCACGTCCGGTCTGAC
The DNA here is from genome assembly GCA_046086325.1 of Planctomycetota bacterium. Classification (GTDB taxonomy): domain Bacteria; phylum Planctomycetota; class Planctomycetia; order Pirellulales; family Pirellulaceae; genus JBJSXJ01. Next base: position 2,887 of record JBJSXJ010000044.1, read on the forward strand.
AGACAAGGGTACGGATGGGTAAGACGGGGTAAATTTTCGGCGCAATTCTTAAAAAATCGGAAAAACCCAAAAATTTTAAGGCGCGCTGGTAAGCGAGCGAAACTAGGGAAAAATTTGCATTTTCAAGCGGCAGCCGGTATTCTTCCCGGCCATCCGTGATGCGGAGTTCGCTCGGGCGAACTCCGTCCCTCCCATTCCCTTCCTGCCAGGAACCTCACCCATGAAACGACTCTCCCGCTCCTTCCTCGCCGTCACCCTGCTAAGCCTCAGCAGCCTCTTTGTCAGCGTTCCCGGCGCCACTGCCGCCGAACCCCAGACGCCGGCCAAGAAAGTCGACGTCGGCACTCCAGCACCCGCTTTCAAAATCAAAGATGCCACTGGCAAAGAAGTGCAGCTCGCGGATCTCACCGCCAAAGGCCCCGTGCTCGTGCGACTCACCTGCGGCTGTTCCGGCTGCGATAAAGAACTCGCCTACTTCCAAGCGATTCACGACAGCTACAAAGAACTCGGACTCACCTCGATCGCCGTCTTCCGCGAGCCCGATGCTAAGGTGGCCGCCTACGCCAAAGAAAAGAAACTCAACATGCTCTACGCCGTCGACACCAAAGGCGAAGCGTGGAATGTTTTCGAGACCAAGACGATGCCGACCAACTTTCTGATCGAGAAGGGGGGCAAAATTGTCTCCATCGCCGCCGGTTGTGACCCCAGCGGATTACTGCTCAACAAAGTCTCTGAGAAAGTTGCCAAGACGGTAAAATCAGACCCTGTTGATGTGCAGAAAAAAGTGGAGAAGTCGAAGTAACATTTTACCGACTATCTCTCTCACGACCAACTTTTTACTCGGTAGTTTTTTATCGAGTTCCTTCCCTCCGGCTGAAGGACTCGAGCTCAGCAAGCGAACGACGATCGTCGTGGGAGTTCTGACGGCATGCGAATTCGGGATATCGTGGTGCATCCGCTGCTCGGTGGCACCGTGGATGGTGGTTGGCCCTCCGGTCATGAACCGGAAGATGATCTCACCTGTTTAGTTGAGGTGATATCGGAGGAAGGTCCGACCGGGGTCGGCAGCATTTTCACCTCTTCGCGATTGTCGCAAGCTGGGGTGGACCTGATGCGACCGCTCTGGCTCGGCGAAAGTGCGATTGAGCCGGAGCGGGTGAGTGAGAAGTTACGGCAGAGCATGTTTTGGCAAGGCCGTGGCGGCACACTCGAACATGTCATCTCCGGCATCGACATTGCCTTGTGGGATCTGCTGGGCAAAATCGCAGGCCAACCGGTCGCCCGACTCCTGGGCGGCTACTACCGCACTAAGATCAAGCCCTATGCGTCCATCTTGTTTGATGAGCCCGAGCCGCTGCGGGACCGCGTTCAGGCGATCGCGGCACGCGGCTTTCGAGCGATCAAATTGGGCTGGCGTCCCTTCGGTCGCCGCAACTCGAAGTTTGACGAACTACTCGTCCGCACCGCGCGCGACGCGGTTGGTCCCGGCGTTGATTTACTGGTTGATGCCGGCGGCAGTGAGCAGTTCTGGCCGCATGGTTATAAGTGGGCCAAGCGAACCGCTGAAATGCTCGCCAACTACGACATTGGCTGGTTCGAAGAGGCGTTATCGCCGGATGATCTGGAAGGCTTTGTTCGACTCCGCGAGGTTTCGCCGGTCCCGATCGCGGGCGGTGAAGTGCTCACCCGGCGACAAGCGTTCCTACCCTTCCTACAGCGTGGAGCCTTTGATGTGGTGCAGCCCGATGCCACCAAGTGCGGTGGCATCTCGGAAGCCCGACGCATCGCCTGGATGGCTCAGGATTATCAGATCCAAATGGTGAGCCACGGGTGGAACACCGCCGTTGGATTGGCCGCTGACCTGCACTTGGCAGCCGCCATTCCGGTCGCTCGGTACGTCGAATATTTGACGCCTGCCCCTTATATCGATCAGATTATCACGCAACCATTTCAGCTCGATGCCGACGGGTTACTGACAATTCCCGAGACGCCCGGACTGGGTATCGAACTCAACCGTGACGCCCTGCAGCGATTTCGCGGCCGGTAGTCGCCAGAGTTTCGCGCGACGCGGAAGAAGAGGAAGAGGAAGAGGAAGAGGAAGAGGAATACTGGAAAGATGTTCCATTCGACTGAGCGTTCAGCATCGCGGTATTTCCTGGCAGGGTATCAAGCCTTCCTGCGGGGCACCGCACTCCTGCTTCTTGTTTGTGGGCTCGGCACCGCTGGCGGCGCCGAACCAGTCAACGGCGCTG
>JBJSXJ010000045.1:0-14066 GCA_046086325.1 Planctomycetota bacterium
CGCAGATCGTTGCGCCGACCGACGGACTGGAAGTCCGTCGTACGAAGTCGCCGACCGACGGGCAGGAAGCCTGCCGTAAAAGTACAACGGACTTCCAGTCCGTTGCGCAGATCGTTGCCCAGATCGACGGACTGGAAGTCCGTCGTACGAAGGCGCCGACCGACGGACTAGAAGCCTGCCGTAAAAGTACAACGGACTTCCAGTCCGTTGCGCAGTCCGTTGCGCCGACCGACGGACTGGAAGTCCGTCGTACGAAGGCGCCGACCTACGGACTGGAAGTCCGTCGTACGAAGACGCCGACCGACGGACTGGAAGTCCGTCGTACGAAGGCGCTGACCGACGGGCGGGACGCCGCTCCGGCGGGTTTCAGCTTCCAACAGCAAAAAGACCGTCTGCGGATCTTGCTGCGAGCCGAGCCGATCGTCGACTTCGTCTTTCACGACGAAAAGATTCGGCGACCCTATTTTGCAAATGCTCGACTAACCGATGAGCGGCAGGTTACTCGTAATCATCCGCCCGTCAAGGATGTTGACGCGGTCGATCACGACACCATGCATCCCGGCATCTGGCTCGGCTTTGGTGATATCAGCGGGCAAGACTTCTGGCGCAATAAAGCCGCGATGGAGCATGTTCGGTTTGTGACGGCTCCGACAATCGCCGACGGACGACTGCGATTTACGACCGAGTGCCGTTTGCAGACTAGCCAAGGCGAACCGCTTTGTCTGCTGACGAATGATTTCACGTTGACCGCGCGGCCGAATGGCTGGCTGCTGGTCTGGAAAGCCGAGTTCCGTGCTGATCAGCGAGAGATTGTGTTCGGCGATCAAGAAGAGATGGGTTTTGGAGCCCGAGTAGCAACTCCCTTCACCGAGAAGAACGGCGGCACGATTCGCAGTTCAACCGGCAAGAGGACTGCGAAAGAGACTTGGGGCCAGCCGGCCAAGTGGTGCGACTACTCAGGTCCCGGTCCGCAGTCAGGCGGCATCCTGCTGATGGCGAGCGACAAGAACTTCCGCGAAAGCTGGTGGCACAACCGCGATTACGGAGTCTTCGTCGCGAATCCCTTTGGCCGCGAAGCGATGAAGCAAGGCGCCCGCAGCGCCATTACGGTCGCGAAGGGTGAAACGTTGAAGATCACCTTCGGCGCCTTGATCCACGACGGCAGTGATCACGACTCGGCCCGCGAGTACGAGGCCTTTTTGAAGAGTCAGAAGGAGTGAACGTCATGGCTGAAAGGAGTCGGCGCATCGGCGTTATGGGGTTGGGTCTGATGGGGACCGCCATCACCGAGCGGTTGCTCGAACGAGGTTTTCAGGTCCACATCTGGAACCGCACACGGGACAAGGCCCATGCATTTCTCTCGCGCGGGGCCGACTGGAGCGACAATCCGCTCGCCGATTGCGATCGCGTGATTGTCAGCCTGTTCTCCAGCGATGTTGTCTCTCAAGTCCTGACGCCACGACTGGAAGGCGTTCGCTCCGGACAGATCGTCATCGACACAACCACGGGCGATCCCGAACAGAGTGTCGTCTGGGAAAGACGCCTCGGGGAATTGGGATCGCAATATCTCGACGCTCCGATCTCCGGGTCCAGCGAGCAAACTCGCCGCGGTGAGGCGACGGTGATCGTTGGTGGAAATCAAACAGCGTTCTCGGCTTGCGAGGACCTTTGGCCGGTGCTGGGCAAGCATGTCTTTCATGTCGGTGCGTCGGGTTCAGCGGCTAAGGTCAAACTGGTCAGCAATCTCGTGCTGGGGCTCAACCGCGCGGCTCTTGCAGAAGGGCTGGCGTTCGCCGAGAGGTTGGAGCTTGACCCGAAGAGTGTGCTTTCCGTCCTGCAGGCCAGTGCCGCCTATTCGCGTCAGATGGACACCAAAGGGCTCAAGATGATCGAGCGAGATTTTGTCACTCAGGCGAAGCTCTCGCAACATCTAAAGGACGTCCGCTTGATTCTCCAGGCCGCCGCGGGGCGTGGCTTAGCGTTGCAGCTGACGGATGCTCATCGGCAACTTCTTGAGCAGGCGGAAGCGATGGGCTTGGGCGAACTCGACAATAGTGCCATCGTTCAGGCCGTGCGGAGTCACACGCAATGACTGGTCCCTCTCTTTCTCGTTCTGCCCGCATTGCCGTGCTCACTGCGGCCTGCCTGGGATTGCTCTTTGACGGTATCGAACTGGGCTTAATGCCGATTGCGTCGCGGTCCGTTTCCCAAACCCTGCTCGGCGACAGCTACACGGAGGCTGCTGCCGGCGATTGGTTCGCGCGCTTCACGGCCGCGCTGATGCTGGGAGCGGCGATCGGCGGCATCGCCCTGGGTAACCTCGGTGACCGCATTGGTAGAACCCGGGCCATGGGCATCAGCATCCTCTTCTACTCGATATTCGCCGGATGGGGATATTGGGCGCGAACGCAGGAGCAGATGCTCGTGCTGCGGTTTCTCGTTGGGCTTGGCGTGGGTGGGATGTGGCCTAATGGCGTGGCACTTGTTACCGAATGTTGGTCGGCGGCGTCGAAGTCGCTCGTCTCTGGCGCGATGAGTGCCGCCCTCAATGCCGGGATCTTGCTCCTGAGCCAACTAGCCAGGGTATGGCCGATCACACCTGACTCCTGGCGGTGGCTGTTCCTGCTCGCGGGTATCCCGGCTGTCCTGGGGCTCCTCGTTCTGGCGTTTCTGCCGGAGTCGCCGACATGGTTGGCGAACCGCCAAATCGCCCAACGTCCGCCGCCAGTTAGAGAGTTGTTCGGCCCCGAACTGTGGCGGATCACTTTGCTGGCCATTGTGCTCGCTTCGATTCCACTCGTCGGTGCCTGGTCGGCGAGCAAGTGGATGATTCCGTGGGCGGACCAGGTGGCGGGATCCACCAACGCTCCGTATAAGGCTGCAACTCAGGGCTGGTGGGCTCTCGGTGCAACGATCGGAAGTTTTACTGGCGCCCAGCTTGCGGTCTTGCTCGGGCGACGTTTGAGTTACTTCCTGATTAGTCTGGGAAGCACACTACTCACCCTGGCCATGTTTCAGCTCACCGCGCCGCTGGAGCCGATGTTTCATCCCATCGTTTTCGCTCAGGGATTGGTGGCCACGTTGTTCTTCGGTTGGCTGGCGGTATTTCTTCCGGAAACGTTTCCGACACGAATTCGGGCCACCGGCAGCGGACTCGCTTACAATTCCGGCCGCTTCATTACTGCCGCGGGGGTATTGGCCGCCGGCGGATTGTTTGCTTTGCTGGGCGGGAGCTATGCCCAGGTGGGGACAATTTGCTCGCTGGTCTATGGCCTGGGTGCGATCGCGATCTGGTTTGCACCAACCCGTCAAGGCGACTGGATTGGAAGTTGAACAGCCATGACCTTGTCCATCCGGCTTCCCGTCGAGCCCAATCAAACGATCGATTATCAACTGTCTGACGCTCTGTCGGTGGTCGTCTCACCGCAGCCGTTTCACAGCCGAATTGCGTTCGCTGCGGCCCACGTTGTTCCCGTTTCCGGCGGCGCGGAAATGTCCGATTCAGTTTTGCAGCGGCAGCAACGTGTCAACCTGGACTGGGATCGAACACTAGCTTATCGGCATCATTTGTGGTCGCTGGGGTTTGCGGTTGCTGAAGCGATGGACACGTCGCAACGCGGAATGGGTTTGGATTGGCAGGCCGCACAAGAACTGATTCATCGCAGTATCAGAGAAGCCGCAGCGGTCCAGGGAAAAATTGCGTGTGGAGCGGGCACGGACCATCTCCCGCCCAGCCCACAGTTGACCTTGCAGCAAGTGATCACAGCCTATGAAGAACAGGTTGGCTTTGTGGAAGGCTGTGGCGGTCAAGTGATCATGATGGCCAGTCGCGCACTTGCCGCTTGCGCCCGAGACGCGCACGATTACGCCGAAGTTTATGGACGGATTCTGGAACAGGTGCAACGCCCCGTCATCATTCATTGGCTGGGAGAAATGTTTGACCCCCAACTTGCCGGCTATTGGGGTTCGTCGGATTTGCCGTTGGCGATGGAAAGCTGCCTGAGAATCCTGCGAGCTCATGCCTCGAAAATCGATGGGATCAAAATTTCGCTATTGGACAAGCAATATGAGATCGAACTGCGACGCGCGTTACCGCACGGCATGAAGATGTACACTGGCGATGACTTCCATTATCCGGAGTTGATTCTGGGAGATAGTCACGGTTTCAGCCATGCACTGCTGGGAATTTTTGATGCCATTGCACCGATTGCCGCGGCCGCGTTGCAGGCGTTGGATCGTGACGATAGCCAGGGTTTCCTGAAGTTGATCGAGCCTACCGTTCCGCTCTCGCGTCATATCTTTGAAACTCCGACGTTTCACTACAAAACCGGGATCGTATTTCTGGCGTGGCTTAATGGGCACCAACCAGAATTCAAAATGATCAGTAATCAAGAGACTTCCCGTTCCATCCATCATCTAGCCAGGCTGTTTCTATTGGCCGATCAAGCGAGACTGTTGAGAGATCCAGAGTTGGCAGTCGCCAGAATGAAACAGTTTTTGCGTGGTTAAGAATGGCTCAGATGTCACTGCACCTGTGTATCATGTCCATCCATCAGAAACCGCCGCACGGAGGTCGAGCTGTAAACGGAGCCATGGGCCAGAGGCAGTCGGAATCCTGATCGTGCAGGCACAGATTGCCTGGGTGTCATCACGATCGCGCGGGAATGCCTGTTTCCATTTGTTGGTGGTGACAGGTGAGTAGAAATGAAGTTTGTGAAACAACGTAGAGTCGATGAAACGAGGGACAATATGGCCGGTGGACTGCTGATGTTATTGGACGACATCGCCACGATCCTCGACGATGTAGCGGTACTTACGAAGGTCGCTGCGAAAAAAACGGCTGGGATTCTCGGAGATGATCTGGCGCTAAATGCCCAGCAGGTGACCGGTATTCAGGCGCAACGCGAGCTGCCGGTCGTCTGGGCCGTCGCGAAGGGCTCGCTTGTCAACAAAGCGATTCTGATACCGGCTGCTCTGCTTTTCAGCGCCGCCGCAGCGTGGGCCATCAAGCCGCTGATGATCGTCGGCGGAACGTACTTGTGTTTTGAGGGCTGCGAAAAACTGGTCCATAAATTTTGGCATCCGCCGGAGGATGCTCAGCAGCCGAAGGAACATCAATCGCCTGTTGTTTCGCCGGAAATTGACCTGGTGGCCGTAGAGCGAACCAAGGTGCGTGGCGCGGTGCGGACAGACTTCATTCTGTCGGCGGAGATCATTGTTATCACGTTGGGCACCGTGGCCACCGATCCGTGGATGACGCAGTTGTTGGTGTTGGTTGCGATCGGGCTGCTGATGACCGTCGGCGTCTATGGCCTGGTGGCTGGGATCGTCAAGCTCGACGACTGGGGGCTGCGGCTGATGGCCACTCCGCATGCGCAGTGGCTGGCTGATCTGCGAATTCGCGGAGGTCGAGCGATCGTCTGGGCATCGCCGTGCCTGTTGAAGCTGCTGTCGATTGCGGGTACCGCTGCCATGTTTCTAGTTGGCGGAGGCATTGTGGTGCATGAGTTGGCGTTGCTGCATCAGGGTGTTGAACATCTGAAACAGACGCTCACGGGCGCCGCAGGTTTCGGTGGCGTGTTGGGCTGGGCGACGGAACTCATCGCGCAAGGTTTAGTGGGTGTGTTGATGGGCGCTGTGGTCGTGTTGCTGGTTCATGTTTTCAGACCGGTCTATAAAAAGTTAGCGCGAAAGGAGTGAGGCTGACTGCTGCTGTCATTTCACGAATTTCTGTCGTTCCGATCGCCCTTATCAGGTCTACTATAGCGTTCCAATTCCAGGCCTGACTCAGCCGAAACCGTTTCTGGCGAACAGAGCACCTGTATTCCGTATTTGTTCTGAAAGTCCGACACCGATGTGATTCAAATTGAAATACCAGAGGCGCAACATGGCAAAAATTGTGGGCGAGCCAAATGTAGTGAAACCGAATGCTGAAGGTGACGAGCGAGATCCTTTTCTTCGCTATTTGCTCGATGTATGTCTCGGTCGGCGATTTGGTGGTGGATACGACTTTTTCATCTCATATTGCTGGGCCGATGGTAGAGTCTATGCACTCGCTCTAAACTCCGAATTGAAGAAGCGAGGCTTCCGATCATTTCTTGATTCCGAGGACTATGAAAAAGGTACGAATTGGAAGACGGAAGGCCGCCGCGCTCTTACGCAGGCCAGTCGGTTGTTGCTGATCATAACCCCAGGTTCGATTGCTTCAGAGTCAGTTGCTCGTGAGATCCGTCTATTCCGCCGAACAAAACGCACAATCTGTCCGATTGATGTTGCCAAAGTCTGGCAGTCCGCAAATGCCAAGCAACTGCGGGTAGATATCGGCGAAGACATCCTAAATATCCCCGAATCCGGCGTTACAGAGGCAGTCTTAGCTCGTGGCCCAACCGAAGCCACGCTAACTGATCTTGTCAAGTCGTTCAATCTTCGTCGCCAGAGCGAACGCCGAGTCCAGGCCTTGGGAACTATTTCGATCGTTTTTGCCGTCGTCGCAATGGTGGCCATTTTCTTCTGGCGCTCGTCTGCATCAAATCAGCAGACGGCCGAGCATCGATTGGCCGCCTTGAGCCTTGCGCATGGTCATCGCTTGATTAACACTGATGGTGATCATGCCGCAGCCCTTCTTTGGTACGCTGAAACGTTGCATACGACCGGATCAATGTCCGCCTCGGCGCGCGAGTCGGCACGCGCTTTAATTCGAGGTTGGAGTTCCGCACTACCGCACTACTCCATGGTTCACGACGGCCCTGTTTTTGCGGTGGCATTTAGCCCCGACGGAGAGCGGATCGTCACCGGCAGTGCGAGTGGTTTGGTCCAACTCTGGGATGCCGCCTCAGGGCAACCATCGGGGCCAGCATTTCCTCCACAGGGCGGAGCAGTAACAGCAGCAGCGTTCAGTCCGGATGGTAAAACTCTGGCCACAGGATGCGGCGGGACAATTACTCTATGGAATCTGGCTACTCACGCACGCCGCTGCGAGTTGATCAGAAGTGAAAGCGGTCGTTATCAAATTTATTCCATGTCATTTAATAAAGACGGGTCGAAACTGTCCGCCGCTTTCGGTGGCGACTGGAGTGGGGATGCGATTGTTTGGGATGTTGCAACTCAACAAATTTGTTTCGATCCGCTGCATCGGGGAGACGAACTCAGGTCGGTCACGTTCAGTCCTGACGGTCGCATGCTAGTAACTGCGGGATTTAGCGGTCTGCAAATGTGGGACACAGAAAGTGGCCAGCCGCTCGCCACGAGGGAACAACAAATCTCGCCGCCGGTTCCTAGTCCGCCCACCGTTGACAGGGCTCGAGATCCTCAAGTCGCTATGGGCTCCCTAGAGGCTCAATCGAATAACCCAGATGTCGCAACAGAAATCAGCGGCCGCGTTACTGCCGCCGCGTTCAGTCCCGATGGAAAGACGCTGGCGACGGCTAGCGAAACGGTGATTACGTTGTGGGATGCCGAAAATAACTTCAAGCGGCGCGTGACGCTAAATCTTAATAGCCAAGTTAGTTCGATTGCCTTTAGTTCGAGCGGCGGAGTGCTTGGAACGGCCTGTTTGGACGGCGCCATATGGCTTTGGAATCTCCGAACTTCACAACCGCGTGTTGAAAGAAAGGCAAGACACAATCGCCCAGTGAATGCAATTGCTTTTAGCCCTCACAACATGCAGATGGCATCCTCCAGCAATGATCTGACCTGCCGCGTGTGGGAATTTTCCGAAGTTGGAGAGATTGAGATATCGAGTACGCGCAGTGGAATTGCCTTGGCACTCGCCTTCACCACTGGGGACGACACACTGGCTACGGCTGTCCGACTGAATGGACACGATGAAATTTGTCTCTGGAATGGTAGGACTGGACAGAGCAGAAATGCCATTCAGCTAACCGAATCGATTCTGGGCAAGTGCTTCAGTCCCGACGGGCGACTCATTGTCACTTCAAAAGACAAGTTGGCGTTTTTTTGGGATGTGCTGGCTGGAAAACATTGCGGCAAACCAATGCAACTGGATGCGGTAGCGCATAACGTTACTTTTAGTCCTCAAGGAACCCAGCTTGCGATTGAAGATGAAAACCATTCCGTGTCGTTGTGGGATAGCACAACCTGCAGGCAGCTACATAAACCACTCAAACACAAAGACTGGGTTGATAAGGTTGTGTTTAGTCAGAACGGAAAGAAAATCGCGACCAGCAGCCGCGATGGAAGTCTAATGCTTAGCGACTTGCGGTCAGGTGATCGGTGTAAAGTTCCCTTGAAATCGAATGGTAAAGTCACGCAATTGAGGTTTGCCAACAACGATCGGGAGCTCATCGTGATCGAAAGCAAATGGTCTCCTGAAAAGGCCGCATATACAAACAATGTCGTGTCGCGCTGGACAACCTCAACTTCGAATCTGCGATGCATTCAATCATTCGATGCCGGAGCAGGTATGCCGCAAGGACTCAGCTTTGACGCCCAGTGGTTGGCACTGATAGACAATACAATAAGAACACTAGAATTATGGGATCTTGTAAGCAAGACAGCGAAGCCTCTGCAACATCCAGATAATGTAAAATTTGTTGCATTCGCCTTCGATAGTCGTTTCCTAATCACCGAATGTCAGGGCTTTCTTTACGTTTGGGATGTGGCTACCGGTAAACTGCGCTACGATCCTATTAATCATGGAAATTCAACTAAGAAAATCATTCTCAGCAATGATGCCAAGACAATAGCTGTAGCTGACCGAGAAAAAAAGGCTGTGACTCTTTGGGATGCAGCGACTGGACAGCTCAGAGGCACACCCTTGAGAGTTACAAGCGATCCAGATCACGTCACGTTCGGAGTGCATGGTGACAGACTGATACTTGCCAATGACAAGGGACTGTCCGTACTTCCAGTTCGCTCAGAAAACGGGGGTTCGGTTGCCGTGAAGCTCTCCATCGAAGTGCGCACGGGGCAGACAATCGAAAATAGTGTTATTCGCACGCTTACGCCGGAAGAATTAAGGGATCGAAGGATTATTCTCAGGAACTGCGGTGGTGATTGTTTCCGGATTTCGGAGGCGAAGGCAAGTGTCGGCGGGCAGTAGATGTGAGTTCTAGCGGCCGGATACTTGTCGAGTCGGGGAGAAGATTCCGGCATGATGAACCGGCGTCCGACACGCCTGATATCGATCGGCCGAGCGGCGAGCAGTGTGGCAGGCTGGAGCGATGGGGTGGTGGGGCTTGGGGCTGAATCCTGTGGCCAGAGCGCGGGCCCTGGCGGCGAGTTCTCATTTCTCATCACCGTACTTGCCAGCGCGGCACCTTGATCATCGTCTCGAGCCTACTTAAACAACGATTTCGCTCAACTCGCCGGTGCTATCTGCGAACGAGCGGATGGGGAAGTCTAGGCGGTGCAGCATCGTCACAAAGAGGTCTCCCAGTGGACGTTCCTCGCGAGCCTTGATGTATTGCCCATGACGGAGGCCCAAGTCCTTGCCGCCCGCCAGCACGATCGGGTAGTTACGGGCGTTGTGCGTATTGCTGGTGCCGCTGCCAAACATCGCCAGCGTCCGGTCCAGCAGTCGCGTTTCACCTTCGCGGATGGCCGACAAACGTGTGAGCAGGTAGGCGAATTGCTCGGCCAGATAGCGATCGTACTCGCCCCAACTCGAATCCTTGGATGGATTGGAGTGACTCAAACCGTGATGCCCGCCATGTTTGCCGTTGCCGATTTTGAGGATGCCGGGGAACCGATCGCAGATGCCATGGCCATCTTCGGACGAGATTTGGTAGGTCGCAACTCGCGTGGTATCGGTCTCGAAGGCCAGCACGATCAGGTCCATCATCGTACGGATGTAGTCGGTCGGCCCCTGCTGTGAGACTTCCAGATTGAGCTTCGAACGATCGACTTCGGGCATGGCTTTGCCAAGCCAGGTTTGTGCCCGGTTCAGCCGACTTTCCACATCATTCAACGACGAGAGAAACTCATCAAGCCGCTGCTGATCTGGGCGACCGAGCCGATGGCGAAGCGAGCGCGCATCTTCCAGCAGGAAATCAACTCGCTTCCGCCCTGCGGCAAGCGCCCGTTCGCGCGCCGCCCGGTCACCGTCGGCCGGCTGTTCAAAGAGGCGTTCGAAGAGGCTGCGTGGGTTCGACTCGGCGGGAATCGCGCGCCCCTGCAGGTCGAACGAGATCGTCGTGGCTCGGCTTTTCATGCCAGTGCCACCGTTGCTTGACAGTACCAGCGAGGGAATCCGGGTGTGTAACCCGTATTCGCGGGCGATCAACTGGTCAATGGAAATCGAATTGTTGAGATTCTGGCGGATGTCGGCCCCGGTCAACCAGACGTCGCCCGTATTGTGGCCGACCAATTGACGACTGGTCGGATGCGAGAGTTGGCCGAAGATCGTCAAGTCGGACTTGTGCTCGGCCAGCGTCTCTAGCGAGCGAGTGAATTGGTAGTCGGCCCCTTCGGTTCGCGGGAACCAGTTCCAATCGCTCGTTGGATCGGTGGGCTTCGTGAGAGACACACCGTTGCCGAAGAACAATGCACAGAAACGCTTGGGCTTCAGGATGGATTGCGCTGCGGTGGGAGTCTCGGACGCCATCGCTTCGAGCCACGGCAGCCCGAGTGCAAGGCCGGTGCCGCGGAGGAACGTACGTCGGTTCAGTTGCCAGGAGGGTTGAGGCACGGTGGGGGACCTTTCGCGGTGGGATCACGATGGCAGGACAGGTCTCCAGGCCCATCCGAACGGGTCATATTCAGTGTGAAACCGACGGGCCTGGAGACCCGTCCTATTCTATTTTGATTGGAACGGTTCGCTGGTGACTACCAGTTCCAGGAGTGCCGCCAACCGGTCGTCGCGTTTCTTCAAATCGGGTACGAGCGAGTCCATAACTTCTCTATCGGTCAGTGTCAGGGATCGCCCCAGTGCGTAACTCGCCACTTTTCGCAGCATCGCGCGTCGCAGGTCGTCGCCGCGGCTACGAAGCAACTCGTCCTTTAGCTCGCGCACACCGCTGACCGTGACGCCCGTCGGAAGTTCCACTTTCGCGTCGATCGCCGTCGACGACGTTTGTTTCCGCAAGTTACCGACGGCGTCGAACTCCTCAAAGGCGAGACCCCACGGATCGATCTTGGTATGGCATCCCGAACACGCCGTGCTGTTGCGATGCAGTGCCAACGATTGTGTGATGGTCAGTCCCTTGAGCTTCGGGTCGCTGGCCCGGTCGAGTTCCGGCACGTTCGGCGGCGGCGGGGGTGGCGGATCGTCGAGCAAGTTCTTGAGCAGCCACATGCCGCGCTTGATGGGATGACCGTCCAGGCCATCCGAAGTGCCGGTGAGTACGCTGGCTTGAGTCAGCAGACCGCCACGTTGCAGCACGGGATCGAGCTTCACGTTTTGGAACTGCGGCCCGCGCACATCGGGAATGCCATAATGCTTCGCCAGCCGCTCATTGACGAAGGTGAAATCTGCATCGAGGAAATTCATGACGCTCAAATCGTTTCGCAACACGTGAGCAAAAAAGTGAATCGTTTCCTGCTTCATGGCGGCGCTGAGCTGCTCGTTGAAATCGGGATAACGGCCTTTGTTGATGGTCACGCGCTGCAGCCGATCCAGTTCCAACCACTGATCGGCAAACTGCTCGCTGAATTGCCAGGACTTCGGATCCGCAATCAGCCGACGGGTTTGCTCCGCTAGCACCTTCGGATCGCAAAGCTTGCCTTGCTGGGCCAGTTGCAGCAGCATTTCGTCTGGTGGGCTGCTCCAGAGGAAATAGGAGAGCCGAGCGGCCAACTCGTGATCGGTGAGCCGCTGCTTGCCGGTGCCGCCAGAGCGACTCGCCGGCAAGGCCAGAAATCGCGATGAGGTTAAGACAAGACTGAGCGTCGTGCGGAGACTGTCTTCGAGCGAGTTGGAGTCTTTACGAGCATCCGTCCAGAATCGCATGAGACGCTCGAGTTCCACTTGATCGACCGGCTCGCGATACGCGCGGGTCGCGAACCGCTGCAGAACCTCCCGTGCATAATCCGGTTCTGGGAGGTTCGCGGTGTTCGGGAACAGGATGCGCGTGTGTGAGACGGGGGGCCACTGCTCCAGATACGGGCTTTCGAATTCGACCCATTCGACCTTGAGCCGCGATGGTTTCTGGTCCTTGCTGGCCGCCGGAGCTGCGTTCCACACATACAGGATGCTGCAATTCTGATCGCGGAAGTGGCCCGGATTGGGCAACGGGAAGTTTTCCAGTCGAACGCGAAATTCGTAGGTCTGCGGCTCGGTGTGTTCGACGACCAGCGGCTCGTTGACGTTCCTGATTTCGATGCCATGTAAGTTGGTACAACCGAGCCCAACCACAAGCTGGGGCGGTTGAGAGCGCTCCATCTCCGGCTCGTCTTCGACGCGGGCCGCGCGCACTCGGATCAACATTTCGCCACGACGAAACGGATGATGCAGCCGAAAGCCGTAGCGGAATTCGGGCCGTGACAATGCCGCTTCGCCGAACGGGCGTGGGGCCGAGGGCAACAGCACGCCGACCGGAGTCTGCTCCTTGGCATCCTTCACAAACTGGCAGTCCTCCCCAATCTTGAAGGTCTTGTCTTTGGCAAAAAAGTCATAGCTTTCGCCGGGAAGATGGTCGGGCTTGGGCAGCACGACAGGGGGCTTCTTGGCCTCCAGTCGATAGCGATGCACTTCGGGAGCTGGCCCCGCCACGATCGCCTCGGCGAGTGCCTCGTCGGCGATTTGCAGGACCATTTCGTAATGTAGTGGGGACATTCGCAGTGCATCGCCGTCATTACGAAAACCTTCCTTCGATCGCCCATCCTCGGGCAGCCGCGAGCCGAACTCGATCCCCAGCCCGAGCAGATCCTGCATCGTCCGTTCGTACTCTCGACGTGTGAGGCGGCGAAAGTGCGTGGCGGGATTCTTGGTCAGGGCGGCCCGTCGCAGCTCTTGCACGATCCAGTTGGTAATGAGTTCGCGATGGGCGTCGGCCAGTGGCGGTTCTTCCTGGGGTGGCATGTCACCAAAATTGAGCCGATTGAGCACTTCCTGCCAGTGTTCACCGTCCTGGCCCTGAATGAGATCTGGGTTGAGCCTGTCGATGCGCAGCTCGCTCTTCGGCTTGTCGACTGCCGGGCCGTGGCACTGATGGCAATGTTGCTTCAGAAGCGGAGAGACCTTGTCAAACGAGATCGGTTCCGCGGCGACGAGCGCATTCCAGCCAGCTCCCCACAAAACCAACAGCGCGAGAATCTTGGAAGTTGTCCTGAGCATCGAAACTCCTCTCGCTTTCCTTGATATCAATACGGCTCTGAATGACCGACAACTTAACCGCAATCTATCGCCTGCCGTTAGCGATGTGCTCGACGATTCCGATCAGATCGTTTTCTGCTTGAAGCGAGTAGATCACGCGAGGCATGGTCACTCACCACGTTCAATTTGACGGATTCGCTCCTCGGCGCGGGAATACACATGGTCGGCTAGAACGGCCGCCCCCGCATCCAGTTGTTCGAACCCACGGCGCACCTCGGCGCGCAAGGCTTCACGGGCCTGCAGCAGCCGCAAGCCCTCTGCCAGCACGTCTCCCTCGTTGAGAAACCGCCGCTCGGCAACCAATCTCTGCACGAACGGCACAAGGTCGCTTGGAATCTCCGTGGTCATGGCGCTGGCTCACTTCTCGAGGTGAATAGATCACGCGATTTCTTCCGGTACGCGAATCGGGACCGCTGCGCGACAAAATTTCGCACGAGGGACCGTTGCGTGCCAATTGTACCACGTCCCGCATGCCTGGCACGCCACCGGCGAGGGCGAGCTTGAAGTCGTCGACCCGGAGACGTCGCAGTTGTATTTCATCGTCGACTACGATACTCACCGCCGGGCCAAGGAAGACGTGCAGCGCAACGCAACGAGTTCCCGTACGAAATCCGGGACAAGCTGCTGGGACTCGGTTCTCGACCCAGCTACCGCGCCGTCTTCACGATCACGGACGACACGGTTTTCGTGTTGAGCGTCCGCCGCAGCGCACCGGAACGAATCCTGTTCGTAACGATATCTGCATGCCACGATCCTGAACCAGTCGGGGATCAACCACACGAAGCTGACCTTC